>CAYMZV010000491.1:0-2510 GCA_964394965.1 uncultured Chryseobacterium sp. | reverse complement strand
CCGACTGGGGCGCGGATCTCGGCAGGGAATTCAGGAAATGTACTCAGGTCCTGACCGAGAAAAGCGGATGTATCTGTAAATTGGGTTCCCGTTAATTGCATACCATCACCAGAGTCCCCGGAAAAACGAACAACCACATTCTCGGCTTTCTTGACTTGGGTAACTCTACTGGATTTCTGTTCCAATGTGTCCATAATGATTTAAGGGTGTAATGAATCTTTCTTTGCCGTCAATTCTTCTTTCGATTCCACATGATCCGGATCCGGTACGCAACAGTCAACCGGGCAAACAGAGGCACATTGCGGCTCATCGTGGAAACCCACACATTCCGTGCATTTATCTGTTACAATATAATAAAAATCCGGGGAAACTGCAGGTTGTTCCGCATCAGCTTCTGCCGATAATCCGCTTTTTGCAGTGAACATTCCTTTGACCTCGGTTTTGTAGGCAAACTGCCAATTCGCACCGGGTTCATAAATTGCACCATTCGGACATTCAGGTTCACATGCACCGCAATTGATACAATCTTCTGTGATTTTAATTGCCATATTGTGTTGTGTTTAAATGAAGAGGAAAAATAGTTGGTGTAAAGTAACCGAAAATTGTTTTTAAAAAGTAATATTTGCTGCACTTTTTTCGGAGATCGTTATGTTTACAAAATATGTTCTTCCGATCTTTGCAGTATCAAAAACCTAATTGGGATTCATCATGGGAGCAGGTTCACTCATTCTACTTATTTGCTGCGGAATTGCATTCGCAGGTGGAGGGATTCTTTTGTCGAAACTTCTAGCCAAGTCGTCGAAGAATATTGTAAAGGGGGAAGCTTACGAATGTGGAATCGAACCCACCGGAACCAATTGGATCCAGTTCAATGTGGGCTATTATTTGTTCGCTCTTATTTTTCTAGTGTTCGACGTGGAAATGATTTACATGTACCCGTGGGCAGTGGTCGTGAAAAATATCGGCATGCCTGCATTTTTCGAAATCGTGGTCTTTATGTTCATCCTTTTCATGGGACTTTTATATGCTTGGAAAAAAGGTGCCTTGAAATGGATGTAAGGAAATAGTATTTATCATTGGATCAACTTTGAATGCAATGGGCGAAATGAAACCTATAGAATTCCCTGGAGACGTCCACCCGACTGAAGGTGGAGGGATTCTTGTTACCAAACTCGATGAAGCCATCAATTGGGCCCGTTCCAATTCGTTATGGCCGCTTGTTTTCGGAACAAGTTGCTGCGCCATTGAAATGATGTCTGCCGCTGATGCAAAATACGATTGGTCAAGATTCGGATTTGAAGTGGCACGCGCCACTCCCCGTCAGGCGGACTTGATCATTGTTGCAGGAACGATTGTCATGAAAATGGCGCCTGTGTTGAAAAGACTTTATGATCAGATGCCTGAGCCCAGATATGTAATTGCAATGGGTGCCTGCACAATTTCAGGCGGACCTTTCTTTTACAATACATATTCCGTTGTGAAAGGTGTCGATCATGTCATTCCGGTTGACGTTTATATTCCGGGATGCCCTCCCCGTCCCGAAGCCTTGTTGCATGCCATGATTTCATTGCAACAGAAAATAAAAAATGAGCCGTATTTCAGAAAACCAAAAAAAATCGCCGAATGAATCGTGAAGAATTAAAAGCGGCGATCACTGAAATCATTCCAGCTGCTACTTTTGATGAAACCGGGGAATTTCTCCATGCCATTGTTCCGAATACTGATTTTCATCCTTTCATGAAATCGATTCGTGAAAATGGGAATTTCAATTTCGATTATCTTTTCTGCCTGACTTGCATCGATTGGAAAACGCATTTCATGATGGTCTATCATTTGCTTTCAAAGAATCACAAACATGAATTGGTGGTGAAAGTGAAATTGGAAAATCGCGATGCGGCGGAAATCGAAACGGTTTCTGATATTTGGAAAACGGCAAATTTCCACGAACGCGAAGTTTTTGATTTATTCGGTGTGACATTCAGGAATCATCCTGACCTTCGCCGACTGTTTCTCGACGACAATTGGCCGGGATTCCCATTGCGAAAAGATTATGTTGACGAAAATATGATAGAACTGTGAAGCTGCTCGGAGAAGACCATATCACTGAGGAAGGCGAGTTCGTTGTGAACATCGGTCCGCAACATCCGTCTACACATGGTGTGTTGCATTTGAAAGTTTGGCTCGATGGCGAAACGATCAAACAGGTTCAACCGCATCTCGGATACATTCACCGCTCCATTGAAAAAATGAGCGAAGCATTGTCGTACCGCAATTTTATTTTCGCGACAAGCAGAATGGATTACCTGTCTGCACATATCAATAATGAAGCATGCGCATTGACAGTTGAAAAAGGTTTGGCTGTTGAAGTGCCCGCACGCGCGAAAGCCATTCGCATCCTGATGGGTGAATTGACACGTCTTGCCTCGCATCAATTGTGGTGGGGTTGTACCGGTCTCGATCTCGGTGCCGTGACCCCTTTCTTTTTTGCATTCCGCGAACGTGAAGCGATC
>CAYMZV010000490.1:0-2511 GCA_964394965.1 uncultured Chryseobacterium sp. | reverse complement strand
CCTCGGTAGCAAAAAAATTTCTCGCATCGTTTCCCCATGAAAAAATCTTCGCTTTCCACGGCGAACTCGGAGCGGGAAAAACAACATTCATAAAGGCATTGTGTGCAGAACTCGGTGTGAAAGATGCCATGTCGAGTCCGTCATTTTCATTGGTGAATGAATACCGCGATGGGAATGATAACCCCATTTATCATTTTGACCTGTACCGGTTGAAATCGCCGCAGGAAGCTTTTGACATTGGCATGGAGGAATATCTCTACAGCGGAAATTATTGTTTTGTGGAATGGCCGGAACGGGGGGAAGGGATTTTACCAATGGAAACGGTTCATGTAAAAATCACTGTTTTAAATGGGGAAAGGTTAATCGGGACAATTGGCTAATTAAGCCAATCAAGGAATTCCGTCAGGATATTTTCCCAATCGCCTTCCTGCTTTTTCAGTATCTTTAAACAGTAATTCACCGTACAAAAAGAACACACCAGTTCCCGATTTATTATGAAAACTTCCCGCGATGTTCTTCAATCGCTTACCAAAGGCGCGATGATGCCTCAGGAGGAAATGCTCGAGGTGGCGCGTAAAAAAGGTCAGCTCAACATCGGAATCCCCAAAGAAATCACTTTCCAGGAAAACCGTGTATCGCTTGTGCCCGACGATGTCGGCTTGCTGGTGAATCACGGTCACAACGTGATTGTTGAAACAGGTGCGGGGAAAAATGCGAATTTTCAGGACAATGATTATTCCGAAGCGGGAGCACAAATTGTCTTTACCGCTGACGAACTTTATAAGCAGGCCGAAATAATCTTGAAAGTTGCACCGCCCTCCCTCGAGGAAATCGAATTGATGCAACCGAAACAAACATTGCTTTCCACCTTGCAACTTCCGGCGCAACCTGAAAATTTCATCAAGAAATTAATCGACAAGAGAATCACCGCACTTGCTTTCGAATGGATCCGTGATGAAGATGGCGTCTATCCGGTCATTCGCTCCATGGGCGAAATTGCCGGTGGAACTTCCATTCTCATTGCAGCGGAATATTTATCAAATGTCAATAACGGACAAGGTTCCATTCTCGGCGGGATTTCCGGTGTGGCGCCAACCGAAGTGATCATCATCGGTGCAGGAACTGTCGGTGAATATGCGGCGCGTGCGGCAATCGGTTTGGGAGCAACCGTAAAAGTGTTCGACAATTCCGTTTACCGTTTGCGGCGTTTGCAAAGTTCCCTCGGCACACGCATTTTCACTTCCATCATTCAGCCGAAAGTCCTTGCGAAACACCTGAAAACCGCTGATGTTGCCATTGGTGCATTGCGCACGAGCGGCGGACGTACGCCTTGTGTCGTGAGCGAAGACATGGTGAGCGGCATGAAAGTCGGTGCGGTAATCATTGACGTATCAATTGACCAAGGCGGATGTTTTGAAACCTCCAAGGTCACGAATCACACGCAGCCTGTTTTCCGTAAGCACGGTGTCATCCATTATTGCGTTCCGAATATTGCATCGCGCGTTTCGCGTACAGCCTCGTATGCGTTGAGCACAATCTTCGCGCCCATCCTGCTGAACATCGGCGACGAAGGCGGATTGACAAATATGTTGCGCGTCAGTTCCGGAGTCAGGAGCGGCGTTTATCTTTTCAACGGAATTCTTGTCAACAAATATCTCGGCGATCTTTTCAAACTCCCTTCCAAGGATATCGATTTGTTTTTGGCGGCACTTTAAAATTGATGCAGGAAATTAGACTTGAAACATGAGAAAAAAACATTTTTCATTTTCCATAAAGTTCAACCCTTGCTTTTTTCAATCCCTGTCTTCTATCCTGATTAAGTTATGACCTGGGGGCGCCGCATTCGTTTATATCTCGTTGGTTTTGGTCTTGGACTCATCATCTGCTGGATCATATTTTTCAAAAACGGGAATCGCGATCTCAGTGGTTGGTTGCCGGGAAGCCGCGTCACCAAATTCATTTCCTATTCCAAAAAGTTGAATGCCGATTCATCGTTGATCTGCAAATTGAAATGCATCGGGATTTCCATCGACGATATTCGAAAGGCAACGGCAACGGGTGATGTCGATTTCGGGAAAAGCGATACGCACAAGGAACCCGATCACGAATACGATGTGAACATCAAGGTGAAAGGCAAACCGCTCGAAGTTTATTTTTCGGAAAACATGATTGATTCCACAGCAAAAATCCTTTATGTCAATCCTCCGATTTCTGGAGAAGGGTGCAACTGCAAATGAATCGGAATCATTTGCAGAATGGAAATCCGTTGAGCGGCTTTTATTCCCTGCCTAATTTGTGTTTCAAATCGTCAGCGGCCGTTGCAACTTCGGGCATGACATTTCCATTCGACGGATCAGTGAGCATTTCAAGTATGTAATCAATGATGTTTTTATCGTCCGGGTTTTTGTCATTGCGGATCTGTTCGATTGCCATCATGAAATATTTATTCCCATCTTCTTTTTCTCCTGTTTTGCAAAGATTGTCGCCATAGCCATAGTAGCAGGCGGGGGA
>CAYMZV010000489.1:0-2516 GCA_964394965.1 uncultured Chryseobacterium sp. | reverse complement strand
CTTGTATTACATCAAGTATTCCACCTGGAAAGGTCCTTGTGTTTTTCTCGAGGATATCATTGTCACCCAATCCGAACGCAGGAGTGGAATCGGAAAGCTATTGTTTGAAAAGGTAATTGCAACAACAAAAGAAATGGGAGCGAGAAACATGTCGTGGCAAGTGTTGGACTGGAATGAACCTGCAATCAGATTCTATGAGAAGTACAAACCGCTTGTATTGAAAGAGTGGTTGAATTACAGATTGACCGAAGATCGGTTTTAGATTGGAAAATTGTCGTGCAGTGTTCAACAAAAAAACGCGGAACCGAATAAGTCCCGCGTTCATGATTTTCTATTCTGTCAGATGCATTCGCTTTCAATCAACCGCACTTCCAATTCCAACTGATTGAAATTGATCATTACCAATTCAAATGGAACACGACAGAATTTTGAATTTTCCCAGGAAGTTTTTCCTTCTTCATGATTTCCGTAAGTGTCAACATCGCGGATGTCAAGTAATGAAAGATCTTCCTTGTGAAATTTTTCTTTTAATATCGTGTCCAGTTTTTGGATGTCATTTTTTATTCCTGTCATTACAGCTTTTGGTTTATCCATGTTGGTAAATAAAATATCCTTCTGTAAATCATAATTACCGGAATAATCCGACAACAAAGTTTCATACGTTGGTTTTGGATCCCAGCCAAGTGATGCGAAATCGATGATCAGGTTTTTGACAGAATCAATTCTGTTACACAGGGCATCGCAGTTTTTTTTCAGTTCCGCATAATCCTTCTGGGATTTTGTCGAATCTTTTTCAAGATTGGCAAACTTCAAATTGTTTTGCATAGTTGCAAATTCGTACGATTTGTGAATTTCCTCAGTGGAAGATGCATACTGATAATAGAATTGCTGGCTGGACCGGAGACTGGTCAGCAAAAACAATAAACCGCCTGCAAACAGAATCAGAACAGATGAAACAATCGTGTTTATTTTGGTTTCCGGATTCCTTATTCCGCCGAAAAAATAAACTGGAAGGAAAAGGAAAAACAAGATTCCCAATGAACTCAGCCAGACTATTCTTGCGCCCGGCCAGTGCATTACTTTGAATAAAGCTCCTATGCTGAATAGAATTCCCAATAAGGTTGCAATTCCCAATGTGATTTTTTCCCGTTTCACTTTTACTTCTTTTGCCTTGAGTAAAAATAAAATCGGCAGGAAAATGAAACTCAGGATGAAAACAGAAAGCAAAAATAGCGGTGAAGCTCCCGGCCAATACATCAATTTGAATAATGATCCGAGGACAACTCCTATTGCAGCTATTGCGCCGCTTCTTATCATGACTTTTTTCATGGTGTAGTAGTGTTTGAAGGTTAATAATAGATCTGTCTCCTCCTGGATTTCACCGAGCTCGCGCTTGAAAAAACGCGGAATGATTTTCCGGTAAAACTCCTCGAAGTCCTGGTCGGGTTTCATTTCGTTTTCAATAATGCAACAGATATGATCAAGGAGATTGAGCTGCAGCTCCTCCAACTCAATGCCATTATGTCTAATGTCATCGAGAATAAATGATACCTGTTGTTCACTCAAAACAAACATGCTATCCGATGTTTAGTTTCAGATCAAGCAAGAAGACCATGGTGTTCATGAAGTCCGTGAACTCGCTCACTTTTTCCGCAGCCATTTTCTTGCCCGTTTTCGTAATGGAGTAATACTTTCGAATCCGGTTTCCTACGTTAACCGCTTTCGTCGTCAAAATCCCATCGGCTTCCAACGCATGCAGTGTAGGATACAATGCGCCTTCAGTCAATTGGATTTTTCCGTCAGTCAGCTCCTTTACCTTCTGGGTAATCTCATAGCCGTACATTTTGTCGTTCTCCGACAACAACTTTAAAATGATCGTTTTTAAAGTGCCTTTGATTAGTTCCGATGAATACATAGTACAAATATATACTTTATTTTTTATATACATATAAGTCTTATGTATATTTTGAAAACGGGAAGACGGTACCGAATATTGTGTTGGTGCATGCATTCAATACGAACATGGCGTTTCAAAACCGATTTTACTTTAGGCGGGCAGATTTTGCACACTTGTTCCGCCATTGTTTCCTTCCCTAAATTCGTACTTTAGTCCACTCGAATCGTTTTCACTTTCCGACATATCAATTGAAAATTTTTCGCTGCCCTTTATGTCTTCACCCTCATCATTTCAGAATTCAACTTATTTTCCGCAGATCAATTTGTTGCGTGGCCTTGCGGCGTTGATGGTCAGTTGTTTTCACTACACCTATTTCAACAGCGGAAAAGGTCCCCTATTCGATGAGCATGGATGGACACACACCATTGGCACTTATGGCATGCAGGGCGTCTACATCTTTTTTGTGATTTCGGGATTCGTCATTCCATTGTCGATGTACAAGGGGAATTACAGGATTCCGCTCATTGGAAAATTCATTCTCAAGAGAAGCGTCCGCATCGAGCCGCCTTATCTCGCCAGCATTGTCGTTATCCTTTGTGTAAACGCTTATCTCTCGCAC
>CAYMZV010000488.1:0-2520 GCA_964394965.1 uncultured Chryseobacterium sp. | reverse complement strand
TTTCAATATCGTCGATTTGCGAACGGACAAGCGCATTGAATTTGTCGGTGGCTTGCGCGGATTGGGTGAATTGAAAAAGCGTGTGGACAGCGGTGAAATGAAAGTCGCTTTTGCAATTTATCCGGTGACGATGAAACAACTGATTGACATTGCCGACTCAGGGAAAATAATGCCACCGAAAACAACCTGGTTCGAACCGAAATTGAGATCCGGTCTTGTTGTCCATTCGCTCGAAGATTAGTATTCAAAAAATCAAGGATTCAAAGACTGGTAGGTCAGGCTAACTTGTCTCAATTTTTGAATTTTTGAATCCTTGAATTGAAATGTCAATAAAAGAAAATATACTTCGTATTCGAGAAAATCTTCCTGCAGAGGCTGTGTTGATTGCTGTCTCAAAAACGAAATCAAACGAACAGATTCTCGAAGCGTATGATTCCGGCCAGCGTGATTTTGGTGAAAACCGTGTGCAGGAATTGGTTCCCAAAGCGGAGTCATTGCCCAAAGACATTCGCTGGCATTTGATCGGGCACCTGCAAACGAACAAGGTGAAATTCATCGCACCGTTTGTTCACCTGATCCATTCCGTTGACAGTGAAAACCTGTTGGCGGAAATAAGCAGGCAAGCTGTAAAATGCAATCGTGTCATTCCTGTCCTGTTGCAGATTTTCATCGCACAGGAAGAAACCAAATTCGGATTCTCATTCGAGGAAGCGGAAAAAATATTCGCTGAGAATCCAGAAAGGAAATATCCGAACGTTGAGATTGCCGGGTTGATGGGAATGGCTACGAATACGGAAGATGAAAATCAGGTTCGCAAAGAATTCCATTCACTGAAAAATCTCTTCGCTGACATTCAATTCAAAATTCAGGATTCAGAATTCAGGATCCTTTCCATGGGAATGAGTTCGGATTGGAAAATTGCCGTGGAAGAAGGAAGCACGATGATTCGGGTGGGCAGTTCCATTTTCGGGGAGAGATAGTTTGTACGAAACGCGAATATGTATGAATGGGATCATCCGATTCATTCGTAGTTCATGGATTCGTTTTGATTGATCATTCGTACCCGCACGATTTTCCCTAATTTTGAAAAAACTTTCTGCAATGGGCATTGACGATAAAAAAGAAAACGGCGAAGAGCATATTCCCGAACCTGTTTTTCATGAAACGGAAAATTTCAGGACGGCTTATTTTGGAAAGATTCCGGATGAAGTCGCCCAAACCGTTCCTGTAAAATTCGAGCGGAAATTGATTGCAACACTTGTCACCCAATTGACAAATCCTGATTCGCGTGAAATAAAAGATGAAGTGTTGAAAGTCCTGAAAGAAGGTGAATCGCAGGAATTGTTGATGGAGGTGATCGGCATGAAAGAATATGCCAAACACCGTAGAACAATCATTGCCGCCTGTTGGGAATGCGGACTTGATTTCTCAAAATATCTTGATGCGTTTGTTTCCCTGCTCGGGGAAAAATCCACCGATGAATTGACCTGTTTGGAAATCACAACCGTGATTGAAGAGATGGCAGGACCTTTTGACGAGAAAGTTTTGGACAGGAATTTGGAAAGGCTGAAAACAATCTCGGTTGACGAGCCGTTGAAGAAAGAATTATTAACAACTGTTCATAACCGTTTGAAGGAATTCAAGGCGAATTGATTTGCAGGTTAGCGTTCGTTTCCTGCAACCCATCCGAGTTAATTAACCTATCATCTAATTGTTTTCGGATCTTTTTTCACATTTGATAGTTTTGTTGCCAATTCAGGAAAAAGCACAAAAGCTTCTAATAAACATTTAATAAGTTTAAACCAACTTATTAGGCTGCATACCCATGATGGTGTAACTTTGGTTTCTTCCAAAAATTCACCCGTTTATTTTCTAAAACATAAAACCATGTCCATCAAACACATTCTTATCCTATCGGTGTTTTTCCTTTTTGTAAAATCAGGAATGGCACAATCGACTCCTGTCGTAAAAAATCCTGTATTCCATTCTGTACAGGAAAGAGAAGCATGGATGAAAACACATCCAGGCCAGAATTCAACATTGGATACAACAGGAATATCGTCAACAACCCCGACAACCGCTTCTGTTTCTCAATCGACAATGCCAGCGGATTTCCCGAAGTATGTCAATACAGGAAACAAGGAACAGGACGATGCGAATTATACAGCAGCAAAAGCCGCCTGGATCGCACAACATCCTGATGAGTATGCAAAGATGATCGGCAAACAGCCCAAATAATTTTTAAAATTTCTAGCCCAAGAAAAAAATGAAAAAAACAATTACGAATCTCCTGTTCAATTGTCGGTTTGCCTTGAGTTTGTTACTCTTGGCTTTTGCTTTACCGGCAACTTCCCAGGTGGCAAACTATACATTCGCATCCACTTCCGGTTCCTATGCGCAAGCAGGATTGGGAGCGATACTGACATCATCTCCCGGTACTTATGATGATGCCGTATTCACGCCAACGATAACGATTCCATTTACATTCACTTATCACGGTACCGCTTTTACAACCATTGC
>CAYMZV010000487.1:0-2521 GCA_964394965.1 uncultured Chryseobacterium sp. | reverse complement strand
TTGCTTTTGTGGTTTATTACAAGCAGGACACTTCCATTGCAGAAAAAAACAGGGTTGCCATTTGGACAAGGGAACTGATTGACGCGGTGATTTCCGAAAATGGAACTTATTATCTCCCTTATCAGGCGCACGCCACAGAGGAGCAATTTCACAAGGCTTATCCAAACGCTGAAAAATTATTTGAACTCAAAAAGAAACTGGATCCCGATTTCAGATTCAGGAATGTTCTTTGGGATACTTATTATAAAAAATAAAACAAAAGACATGACCGATAAAGCTTCAGAATTCAAAACGGTATTTTCAGATACAAAAGGCAGCGATGCATTTTACCGATTCCTGCAAGTGGTTTTCAATTTGTTTCCGGAAGACAAGTTCCATTTGCTGATAAAAGAGACAACGGAAAAGGGAACAACCGACGAGGAGATCTATAAAACCGTTCAATCCAAACTTCCTTCGATAAAACCTTTTTTATCCGAACTGACTTATTCGTTGCCCGCCCTTAAAAAACAGAAAAGGGAAATGACGAAACAGGCTTTGCAATTGCTTGACAAACGAAACTCGATAAACGGCTATGTTGAAATCGGTTCAACGGGAAGATACATCAGCAGCTTGCGGAAGGAAATCAAGGTTGCGGGAAATATTTTCATCATCAATGATTTCGCCCCCAACAATTCCATTGCGGAAATAATGGAACGCGGACAAATTGCAAAAATCGGAACGTACATCAACCTGAATCATTATGCACCGATCAACGAAAAGGATATTCCGAGTGAAAGTGTCGATCTGGTAACCTGTCATATCGGATTGCATCATTGTCCGGTGGAAAAACTCCAAGCATTCATCCAATCGATCAATCGGATCCTGAGAAAAGGCGGTGCATTCATTTTACGCGACCACGATGTGAAAAATGAAAACATGGTTGCATTCTGTGCATTGGTCCATACGGTTTTCAATCTGGGAACGAACGTGAAATGGGAAACGAATGCGAATGAATTCCGGAGCTTCAAACCGGTTGAAGAATGGAGCAAATTGGTTTCGCAATATGGATTTACGGATTCGGGAAAACGAATTCTCCAGGACAAAGATCCTTCCGACAATACGCTGATGCAATTCATAAAACAATAATGCGCACATGCTGAGACTTAAAATCCTTACACTTGTTTCAACCGTTTTGTCCATTCTGATTTTTGCCAACAAACAGGAAATCCAGAGTACAAAAGCATTTTCCGATGGACTTGCCTTTCCGAAAGAATGGCTGGTCGGTCAGAAAAATCCGGTTTGTCCGAAAGAGGATATCCGCCCCGCCGATCAGACTTTTCTCACGTATCCCGAATGGTTTTTGGTTTACAGTCCGGCCGAACAAGCGAGCTATTTCAGGAATCATACGGCAACAACTTTTCCATACATGGGACATGTTTCGCAAATATGGAAAAGCTACGGCATCGTTTATGACCAGATAAAAGGCAATTACAAATTCAATACGGGTTATCATTTCATGATTTGGGTAATCGCTACCAGTTCCACTGCGGAATATGCGATCAAATCGGCTTACGAAACCACTGTCGGAAGATTGACCGATACAAATCCGGAAGAGCAAATGACGGAGGAAGACCAATTCAATGCGAAATACATGCAGGACTATGTTGATTTTATCAGGGTGAATCCTTGGTATGAATTCGATTTCAAAACGCGTTTGAAAAATCTTTGGTCGGGCACTTCTTTTACGGGCGATCATTTCATCCGGAAATGGGAAAGGAAATATTGGCTCACCAGCGAACTGTTGGCAAAGTGGGGATATGGCTGGCTGATACGGCTCGGAACAAAAACCGCTTATGACGATGCCCTTCCGACAACTTCGGTGGCTGTAAACAAAATCCCATCGCACACCGAATTCAAAATCCTGAAAGTAAATGCCGACAGTTCGGGAATCCTCCTGTTGCCGAGGTACGAAGCTTTCAACGTTGCCATTTGCAAATTGGCAATGGAAGGGATTTCCTTTTCAGAAATCGCCGGAAACAAATCCGCCATTTTGATTTCCGTCATTGCTCCTACCGCTTGGAATGATTATGGGAAAAATTGCAAACCGTTATTCATGCAAAATATCCTGACCGATCAGAATCTGAAACGCGTTGTGATGGTGACCACGGTAAATAATCTGGCGGAAACAATTATCAATCTGAAAAAAGACAACCTGATTATCGAACATGTTTATGACTATTAAAATAATTTTGAATTCTGGGTTCTGAATTTTGAATGACAGATAATCCAAAATTCAGAACCCAAAATTCCTTCCCGCAAAATGTCCGTCTTCAACAGCATAGCATCCTGGTACATGGTGAAACGCATTCACCAGATAGAACTATTCCGGAAATATCCGCATGAAGTTCAGGGAGAATGGTTTTTGAAATTGATCGAATCGGGAAGGGAAACGGAATTCGGGAAAAAATTCGGGTTCGACAAAATAGAAAACACCGAACAATTCAGAAGGGAAATCCCATTGCAATCGTACGAAACATTAAAA
>CAYMZV010000486.1:0-2534 GCA_964394965.1 uncultured Chryseobacterium sp. | reverse complement strand
TTCATGCATGGCGCTGTTGCAAAAGATTGTGTGCGTATCGGAAAGCATTTGGTCACCGCTTCCTATGTTTCGGATGAGATGCGGGCACTCGACACCGAAGCGAAAAAGAAAAAAATAATCCTGCTCAATGAAGTGGGGTTGGATCCGGGAATCGATCACATGTCGGCAATGCAGATCATAGACAGGATCAAAAAAAGTGGTGGCGAAATGCTTGCATTTTATTCCTACTGCGGCGGATTGGTAGCTCCCGAATCGAACGACAATCCATGGGGATATAAATTTTCCTGGAATCCAAGAAACGTAATTCTGGCTGGAAACGGCACCGCCCAATTCATTGAAAATGGAACTTATAAATACTTGCCTTACAATAGATTGTTTATTGATATTGGAAGTATTGAAGTAGATGGTTTTGGAAGCTTCGATGGCTATGCAAACAGGGATTCACTGTCTTACCGTTCTGTTTATGGGATTGAAAAAATCCCAACCATGTTGCGTGGAACTTTGCGGATGCCGGGTTACTGTAAGGCATGGAATGCATTCGTTCAATTGGGGTGGACGGATGATACTTGGAAAATCCACAATGCCAATGAGCTTTCTTATGCACAATTGCTTGAAGCGTTTCTTCCAAAGGGAAAAGGAGACCTGAAAGAACGACTTGCAAAATTTCTCGGTGAAAATGGCGATGCCGATGTAATGGGAAAATTGGAATGGGCGGGAATATTTTCCGATGAAAAAATAAGATTGGCAGAAGCGTCCCCTGCACAAATCCTCCAGGATTTATTGGAAAGGAAATGGTTGCTCAAGCCGGGCGATAAAGACATGATTGTGATGCAACATCGTTTTGAATATTCGCTTGGCGGGAAAAAACACCGCATCATTTCCTCGTTGGTTGTAAAAGGCGAAAATGAGATTCATACGGCGATGGCGAAAACCGTCGGACTTCCCGCAGCGATTGCAGTGAAAAGGATATTGAATGGGGAATTGAACCGCACAGGCGTATGTGTGCCAGTGAGTGCGGATATCTACGAACCGGTACTGAAGGAATTGGAAACGTTTGGAGTGAAATTTTCCGAGAAGGAAGAGGGGATCTGAATTTTCAGTTCAATCATTTCCTGTATAGATTGATGATGATTGCCGAAAGATCCCACATGATGTGGCAGAAAATAAGCACCTTGATATTCCTGAATTCATAATAATAAAAGGCGAAGACAAGTCCAATGAAAAACGGAGCGGCGATTTGTAAAAATGTTCCATATCCGAAATGAAGCAATCCGAATAGGATGGAAGAAAGAAGAACAGAGATGACAGGACTCTTGAAAAGTATCGTCATTCTCGGCAGCAAGTATCCCCGGAAAGTGAGTTCTTCGACAAATCCGGCAGTGAGGGCGGTGAAAAAGATGACAAAATAATTTCCGCGGAAAAGGGTAAGCATGTGATCAAACCTTAGACTGGTTCTTGAAAACCCGGCCTTCATGAGTGTGGCGGAAATGATTCCACAACCGACAATGAGAAGTGCGAAAATTGCAACGACGGAAAGCAGGATAGCCCCGAACGAATATTTTTTTTCTTCCCAAATGAGCAAGGGTTGTTTTTCAATGGAAAAGGAAAATAACCAGGCAAGAAAAAGGCAAATCCAGAAGAGCGAACGAGCGGCGATAAAAGTTACAGCGGTGTTTTTGGTCGACCCGAAAAGATGATAGAGCAATGAACCTCCGAAAAGGATAACCGAGAACAATGCAACCAGCAAAACGATTACTCCGAGCAATAAAGTGGACCGAGGTGCGCGATTCAAACTGTTTGTCATGAAATACCTTTTATGTTTCTCGATGGAATGTAAAAACAAAACCTCAACTTTTCAGGAGAGGTCGAATGGTTTATTCTGCCACTTGCAGTTTTCCAAATACATTTTCAATGGGGCTTTTCCACACCGGCGGCGGGAGCAACCTTGATACTGTCCGAAGAGGTTGTTGTGGATGGATTGGAAATGGTTGAAGTGGGTTTGGTCTTTATTTTCGGTGCACCGCCTTCATCAATCGCAATCGGTGCAGGTGCACTTGAATAATCATCCTTCCGTTCGCTTGTTTGCTGCTGACTTTTGTCGGATGATTTTGGTTTTCCGTTATCGCCCGCTGGAACCGTCGTTGCATTTCCTTTCGGACTTTTCGCTTTTGGAATTCCACCTTCATCAATGGTAATCCCGCCGCTACCGCTTGGCTTTTTCCCTGCATTTGTTTTCTGGTCATTGGGTTTCGCAGGCACTTGCTTTTTCCCATTCTTGTTTTGCATCGTATCTTTTGTGCTTTGTGAATAAGCCGAATTTGCAAATGAGATACCGGCAACGATAAAAAGAAAACAAATTATTTTTTTCATGACGAGAGGTTTCTTGTTTCTATAATGTCAAAGATAATGCCAATAAAAATCAGCATGCCGAATATCATTTCATCAGCTCCAACGCTTCGGGAACCGTAATCTTATTTCCCTTGAAGAATGCAATCACAAAAGCATCACTGAATCCGGCCGCTTTCATTTGATCC
>CAYMZV010000485.1:0-2536 GCA_964394965.1 uncultured Chryseobacterium sp. | reverse complement strand
TGCGAAATGATCGAATGCCAAGCCGACTGTCCATTCAAAAAAGGAAGGCTGCACTTTTTCAAATAATTTTTTATGTGTGTCAACAAATTCCACCACAACTTTTTTCGGAATCATTTTTCCATTGATGCGGATGCGTTCGCGAAAATCTTTCAGGTGCGGAGAAGTGTACAATCCCGTTTTGTATCCTGCCTCCTGCAAAACGGCTGCGAGCAAATGCGAAGTGGAACCTTTGCCGTTTGTTCCCGCAATGTGAACGGAACGGAATTCATTTTCCGGATTCCCGAGCGCTTTGCAGATTGCAATTGTATTGGAAAGGTCTGCCTTGTATGCAGCTGCGCCCACGCGATGGAACATGGGCAAACAGCTGTAGAGGTAGTCGAGTGTTTGCTTGTAATTCATTTTAGGAAAATGCGGCGAGAATAAAATGGCTGGAATTTCAATTCCCAAAAATAAAGAATTCCAAAAGTTTATCCTTTGGAACCCTTCATTTCATTTTCGAAAACCTTTTTCCGTTACTTGAGTGTGAAATAAATGTCAATGGGAAGAACCAATAAATCGGGACCGGAAGCATCCGCGTCGAATTTTATTTGGTAAGCCGATTGTTTTGCAGTGGCAAGAAGAACGGAATTGATGGTTGTTGTTCCGCTCGGATCCACTTCCGCCTTTGTCACTTTTCCCGAACGGTCGACGTACACTTTCACCACAACTTTTCCCTCTTCCTGTGTCGGATTCACAATTTCAGGCTTGAATAGAATGTGACGGAAATATTTTCCATTTTCATTTCCATGCGGATCGCCGCCCGGTTTTCCTGTTCCCTGATCACCACCTGTATTCGGACCAACACCTGTTCCGCTTCCATTTCCAATTCCACCCGTATACGGATTACCGCTTCCGTCTCCACCGATATTTATGGATGCAGCACCTTTATTTTTTTTCCAGTTCGCAAGTGCGGCAAGCACATCGTTGCTTACGGTTTGCTGTTGCGAAGTGGGATTATTGTGATTGCTGGATGTTGCAGAGGCATTGTCTGAATTGTTGTCCGTTACACTTCCATTGTCTGCAGGTGTTTTCACTTGATCATGTGCGGCAACAGCTGCTGTTTGTGTGCCTGGAGTTCCCGTATTTCCATTCGATCCTCCACCTGAAATTGCAGCATCGCCACCGGAGCCATCTGTTATTCCGACTTCCACCACCATCATTTCAGGATCGGGTGGAAGTGGGGGAATGGGAGTGATGAGATGAATGAGAATTAAGACAAGCAGCAGGATTGTGGCAATCACGGCAGTGGAAATGGCTGCAATGTATCTCGCCTTGCGTTCCTGTCTCGACAATTCCTGTTTGCTCAGATCAAGGCCGGCAGTGAGGATCATGTTGTTTACCGTTGCGATACTCATTTTACTTCGAGGTTTTGGCCGACAATACCATTTTCAAACCGAGCTTGCTTCCAATTTGCAGAACGTCGGCAAGATCCTGAACGGTGAGTGATTTATCCAAAATCAAGATCACACTGTTCGTTCCTTTTGCCTTTGTTTCCGCCAGCAGGGCAGGTTCCATTTGGTCGATGGTGATTGGCAGGTTGTTTACGTAGTAGTTATGATTGGCATCGATTTGCAATAACACTTTACCGTTGTTGAGCGGACTCACCGTTTTCGAATTCGGCAATTCCAGCTTGATGACATTCGGATTGACGAGCGTAGATAAGATGATGAAAAAAAGCAACAGGAAAAACATGATGTCGTTCATCGACTCGGTGAAGACTTCTGCGGTTTCCTTTTTTCTTCGGCGAAGTTGCATGGTGTTATTTATTAAACGCTGAACTGATGAATTTATTTTCCGGGCTCGTTGATCATGTCGAGGAATTCCATGCAAGACGTTTCAATTTTTATCGATACCCGATCCGCCATTGTATTCAACAAATGGTAAGATAAAAATGCAAATGCGCCAATGATCAATCCTGATCCCGATGAAATCATTTTCTGTTGCAGTCCGCCGGAAATTGTCCTGATGCTGATGTCACCCGAAAGTGTGATGTCATGGAAAATCGCTATGACACCCGCAATCGTCCCGATGAATCCAAGCATCGGTGCAAGCCGTGAAGTGAGACTCAGGAAGTGAAGGTTTTTATCGATGCGTGAAACCTCGAATCGTCCTGCCGTTTCCATCGCTTCCGAAATGTCGCGTGTGGGTTTTCCCAATCTTGAAATTCCTTTTTCAATCACACGGGATACCGGTGTATTCTGTGCGCGGCAAAATTCACGGGCGGCATCCACTTTTCCATCGTGCAGATAATTTTTTATGTTCATCATGAAATTGGAATCCATCTGTCTCGCTTTGGCAAGCACAACAAATCGTTCAATCGTGAAATAGATGGCGAGGAGCAGGAAAAAAATCAACGGATACATGACCCAACCGCCTTGCATGACAAACGACAGCGGTGTTGTCGTTTCCTGAACGGGTACAACAGGTACGGGTGCGCCTGCGGGAGAAACGATTCCGGTTGCGGCATGTTGAGCGGTGTCAACTACAGCAAGCAGGT
>CAYMZV010000484.1:0-2543 GCA_964394965.1 uncultured Chryseobacterium sp. | reverse complement strand
CGCAAGCGAGATAACCACGCGTACCAAATGAAAAAGCCACTGAACGGTCGCGTTGCCCTGCCGTGAAATTTGTCCTTTTCTGCCATGAGTTCTGTGCTGAAAGCAAAAACGGAAAAGCGACAATGATGGAAATGAGCAATTTCTTTTTCATTGGATAACCAATTTTCCGTTAGCGATATTCTTGTTTTCGGAAACAATCGAATACAGGTAAACACCCGATGAAATAGTTGTGCGATAAAACAACCATGAATTTCCCGGTTGGATTGTCTCTTCGCTTACTTTTTTGCCATCGGTATCATACAATGTGAAAACAGCCATTGAATTCAACCTGTCCTTGAAATCGAATTCCGCCTTGTCAACAACCGGATTCGGGAAAACATCCACTCCACTGTTTTTCTGCTGCGCATCAATTCCCGAAAGTGTCCCATATTCCCACCAGTCATTGTAATTTGTTCCGCTTGTGCCTGTTCCTCCGTACGCGCGATTTCCAATGGTGAAACAGGTGAAATAATGCCGCGACTGTCCGGGAAAACCCGTCACCTGCACCCACGTACTCGTCAGCGGATTGAACGCGAATCCATCCGAAAATTCAGTGACAAAATCGGAACCGGTGAAAACATATACCCATCCGTTGTAATAAAAACATCCTGAACCACATCTGGCACTTCCCGGAAATGAAGGCAAATA
Organism: uncultured Chryseobacterium sp.; assembly: GCA_964394965.1. Taxonomy (GTDB): domain Bacteria; phylum Bacteroidota; class Bacteroidia; order Palsa-965; family Palsa-965. The sequence goes on along the minus strand of CAYMZV010000484.1, from coordinate 1,856 downwards.
ATTCCATGAATTTGCAACCGGATCAAAAACAGTCCAGTTGTTATCGTCACCCACACCGATGTATGCCTTACCATTTGCCACTGCGGCAACATCCGAATATCCACCAATGATGGAATTCGCTTTTGTAGTCCAAGTATTGGTAACGGGATTATATTCTTCGCAATCCGTTTGCACATCGCCAAGCGCTACATAACCTTTTCCATTGATTGAAAATGCAACGGCACCTGCGCGCTGTCCGCCTGGACAAGGTGCGATGGGAGTCCAATTGTTTGACGCAGGACTGTATTGCCAAAAATCATCGAAGTCTTGTGCAGTTGTCGAACCGGTTCCTACATAAGCATAATTCCCAATGCTGAAAGCGCAAGCATGAAAACGTACACCGCCACCGAAATCAGCGCGCTGTGTCCACGAATCAGAACCCGGATCATATTCCCACCAGTCGGAATAAAGAATGGCACCGGTGGAATTGTTGATGTGACCCAAGCCGATATAACCATTGTTGCCAACCGAACATCCACACGTGCGGTGACGGCCAATGGCAGGAATGGATGTTTTCTGAATCCACGCATACTGATCCTGTGCCTGCAATTGGATGGTGAAGAACAGTAAAAACATTCCCGATAAAATTTTCCGAATTGGGGTCATGACAGATTCTTGTTTTTATTTCAGGATGATTTTTGAAATGCTTTTTGTTGCGGCTATTTCAAATGCTGTATTCCGAGACTGTCCAAATCATGAACGGAAATGGTCGGCAACGATCCTGTCTTTTTCATTTTTTCCGCAGCAAGCGCCCCGATTTTTTCAGCATCAGCTTGACTGGCGAAAGAATTGTTTCCCGGCACCGCAGGAATCATCGGTTGATGAATTGTCTTTTTTTCATTTACATACAAATCATATCCCCAGCCGTGTGATTTTCCGAGGCTGTCGATGACTTCAAAGGTTTTCGCTTCTATGTTTTGCGGAGCAGGGTTTTTGGGAATTGCCGAATCACTCTTGCCAACATTTTTTGTCGAATCGGAAACCGATGGTTCGGACTTGTTCCCGCAGGAAGAAAAAAAAGTGAGGGCAAGGGCAAAACTCAATAACGACGGGGGAAAGCGCATAATTGATGAGGAGGTTTAGGTTTTACAACTTTACAAAAAATTATCGTGAAATGAAAGATAAATTAACATTTGGAGCTTTGTAATTAAAGCTGAATTGAAAACGCCTGATCGATCAATGTTCACCAATTTACAATTTCAATTTTGTATCCATCAGCTTCCGAAGTCAATTTATAAAGTGTTCTTGAATCGCGAATGAGAAACTGCGAATGGATTTTCATGTCTTCTTTTTATGCCGCAAAAAAACCATTACACGAAAAAAAATAAAATCATCAAAAACCGCAGATCACTTTTCATTGAATCAAAATACATCATCAAAAAATTTTCTTTTCGGGTTTTATTTTTTCAATCGATATGATCCTCCAAATTTCAAGGTCATGCAATGTCAGTTAAAATTAAAAAAGAGAAACCCCTTTCGGAATTTCCCTTTTTCAGTCGGGGTGGCCGGACTCGAACCGACGACCCCCAGCACCCCATGCTGGTACGCTAGCCAACTGCGCCACACCCCGATTTTATTTTTTGCCCTACTGTAACTTTTGACACTTTGTTGCGTCTTTCAGCAGAAAGCAGGCGGCAAATGTAAAAAAAACCGTGTTGTCCAACTTCATCAAACAGATAATCAAATGCAGATGGAAACAAAAAGATCAAAAAAAGTTTCCGTAGTTTTGCAATCCTCATTTACAATGATAAATCCAATATGAAGGCCGGATCATTTTTCCCTGCATTTTTTCTGATCATTTTGGCTTTCGGGATTCC
>CAYMZV010000483.1:0-2555 GCA_964394965.1 uncultured Chryseobacterium sp. | reverse complement strand
CGGACCGTACCAAACACCATTGTCCTGCAATCCGCCATAAACATTATACGGTTTTGCCATGTCCACATTCACGGAATAAAATTGTCCGACTGGCGGAGTATTTGCCTTGAACCATGTTGCGCCATCATCCCATGAAATATTTACACCGCCATCATTTCCGTTGATGATATGGCCTTTGCGTGAAGGATCGATCCACAAGGCATGATGATCGCCGTGCTGATTTTCCCCGTTTGTGCTTTGAAATGTTTTTCCCCCGTCTTTGCTTTTCAACAATTCCACACCGGCAATGAAAACCTCGTTCGCATCGAAAGATGAAACCCAGATTTTACCGAAATAATATCCGTACGTGTAAAACAGATTGTCGATAGTTTTTTTAGTTGTCTTTTTCCATGTTGCACCCGCGTCATCCGATCTGTAAACTTCGGCACCGATGATTGGATTGTTGAAAAGGTCCGCATTTGCATCGGAGACAAAATCGGCAAGTGCAACGGGTTGGATTTTTTTATCCTTGACCTGTTCGATCACATACTCGGCGGAATATTTATCCGGAAAGGAATTTGCTTTCAGGTATTTTTCGATTTGTGTTTTATCCAATTGTAAAAACTGTTCTGTCGTCATCGAACGGAAATCATTCGGAGTGAGATCACCGTTTTTCCTTGCGGTAGAATCCTTTAAAACGGATTGATTGTCGACGATCGCATAAATGATTTTTGAATTGCCGCAATAAATGCCCAGACCGATTCGGCCCACACCGTCGCCTTGAGGAAATCCGCTTTGTGGAGTGGTGATCAATTTCCACGTTTCTCCATTGTCGACACTTTTATAAATCCCGGAAGAGCTTCCGCTTTCAACAAAATTCCATGCGCGACGTTCGCGGTGCCACGCAATGGCGTAAATGACAGAAGTGTTTTCCGGATCAACGAACATGTCGATGACACCGGTATTTTCATCAATGAACAAAGTCTGTTTCCACGTAGCGCCGCCGTCCGTGCTTTTGAAAACACCGCGCTCCTTATTCGGCGAATAGAGATGACCGATAGCTGCAACAAAAACCGTTTTTTTATCGGACGGTTGCAATAAAATCTTTCCGATGTGTTGTGTCTCGGGCAATCCAAGATATTCCCAATTTTTGCCTCCATCCTTGCTGTGATAAATTCCATTTCCCGCATAGGAAGAACGACTCGAATTGCACTCTCCCGTTCCCACCCAAATTTCAGGTGAATTCGGATTGTCCCAATTCACGGCAATATCTCCGATGTCAATCAAATCCTGATCATCAAAAACGGGAGTGAAAGTGGTGCCGTTGTTATAGGTAAACCAAACTCCACCGGAAGCATAAGCCACATAAAAGATTGTCGGGTCGGCGGGATTGGCGTCAATGTCCACTACGCGTCCGCTCATGACAGTAGGGCCAACATTCCGGAAGGAAACATTTTTTACTATTGAACGGTCATCGCATTGTTTGCGATTTGTCAATCCGTCCATTCTTTCTTTCGCCGAAGTTGTTTTAGGATCGGTAGAAGGTGTAGGATTTTTTTGAGCATTCAGGAAAAGTGGAATGAACAACACCAATGAAAAGCAGCAATTTTTCATGACGTGATTTTAGGGGCATGAAATTAGGGAGATTTACTCTCATTTCGCATTTCCATATTCTGCTGCCATCTTCGCTTCAAAAGTTTCGAAACGTTGCTCCATTTTTTCTTCGAGCGCGTTCTTTTCACTTTCTTTCAGGAAAGAATATTTGATGCTGTTGAAAACAAATTCCTTGATCTGCTTGTAGGAAAAAGAATACCTCGAAGCGAGCAGTACATATTCGTAACTCAAGTTGTTTCTTGAAACCCCGGCATCGTCTGTAGAAATTACAATGGGCACTCCCGCATCATAATAAACATTAATGGGATGGTCATTGTTTTTGATTCCCAAAATGAATTCGTTGCTGGTGAGATTGATCTCAATGGCAATGGAATCCGATTTCATTTTATGCAATGTTTCCAGTGATTGTGTTTCATAAGGGATATCCACGCCATGCCCGATTCGGTCTGCTTTCGCAATGAAAACCGCATCGTGAATATGATAAGTGAGATCTTCGGGTCGCACCATTCCCATGCATAATTCGCCGGCATGCATGGATGTCTTGACAGAGGGAAATCTGTTTTTCAGGAAACGGAACATTTGCATGTGCAACCAATAATCCCTCATGGATATGGAATTGTTTTCCGCACTGACAATATTCACTCCAACCAACAGCGAAGATTTATCCCTGGCAACAGCATCAAAGGAACCATAAAGCGTTGCAAAAACAGTTCCCGGATCCGAATTCCTATTGGCGTATGCCTGAAAGCGCATTGTAAAATCGGAATCGTCGATGCCTTTATGATAGCCGTATAAACTGTCGATATAGGCTTTCACGGTTGGGTTGTATGACGGTGTGGATTTAATTGATAGCGCAAGTGAATTGAATATTTGATAAAGGTGAGCCGTGTCCTGTTTGTTTTGGCAATAGGCCAACGAATCGGTCAACCCTTTGCGGAATTGTACCTGAATCCAGGGTGAAC
>CAYMZV010000482.1:0-2562 GCA_964394965.1 uncultured Chryseobacterium sp. | reverse complement strand
TCTTGATTCTTTTTCCTCAATTGCAATCGACTCGTCCGTATTACGGTGCGATACAATGATTTTTTTGGAATCCTTATTGAATTCGAGAACCTTGAAATCAATCACCTCTTCCACTTTTGCATTGCTGCCTTCAGCTTTCATCAAATGTTTGTTCGGACAGAAAGCCTCAACTCCGTAAGGAAGTTGAACAACAGCGCCTTTATCATTGGAGCTGACGATTGTTCCTTGGTGTACAGAGCCAACGGTAAACACTGTTTCGAAAACATCCCATGGATTTTCTTCGAGTTGCTTGTGTCCCAGGCTCAATCGGCGATTTTCAACATCAACATCCAAAACAATCACTTCAATTGTTTCCCCGATCTTCGTGAATTCGGATGGGTGTTTGATTTTTTTGGACCAGCTGAGATCGGAAATATGAATGAGGCCGTCAATACCCTCTTCGAGCTCAACAAATATTCCAAAATTGGTAAAGTTTCTCACCTTGGCTGTGTGACGTGAGCCTTTAGGATATTTTGCGAGAATGTCTTTCCATGGATCAGGGGTGAGTTGTTTGATTCCCAATGACATTTTACGCTCATCGCGATCCAATGTCAAAACGATTGCATCAACTTCATCTCCTACCTTGAGGAAATCCTGTGCACTTCTCAAATGTTGAGACCAGGACATTTCAGAAACGTGAATCAGTCCTTCAACACCAGGCTGAACTTCAACGAAAGCGCCATAATCGGCAATGACAACTACGCGGCCTTTAACCTTGTCACCAACCTTGAGGTCAGTACTGAGACCTTCCCAAGGATGTGAAGTAAGTTGTTTAAGTCCGAGCGCAATTCTCTTTTTCTGATCGTCAAAATCAAGGATAACAACATTGATTTTCTGATCGAGCTTGACAATTTCTTCCGGATGGGAAATTCTTCCCCATGAAAGGTCTGTGATATGAATCAATCCATCCACTCCACCCAAATCGACAAACACACCATAGCTGGTGATGTTCTTGACAGTTCCCTCGAGCACCTGGCCTTTCTCGAGTTTTCCGATGATTTCCTTTTTCTGCGCTTCGAGTTCCTCTTCAATAAGCGCTTTATGGGAAACAACAACGTTCTTGAATTCATTGTTGATTTTCACAACCTTGAATTCCATCGTTTTCCCAACATAAATATCGTAATCACGAATTGGCTTCACATCGATCTGTGATCCTGGAAGGAAGGCTTCAATTCCAAATACATCAACAATAAGTCCGCCTTTGGTACGGCATTTTACAAAACCTTTGATGATCTCGTCGGTTGTCAGGGCAGAATTGATTCTTTCCCATGACTTCATCGCACGGGCCTTTTTATGGGAAAGGATCAGCTGACCATTTTTGTCTTCCTGACTTTCCACATAAACTTCAACCTTGTCACCGATTTTAAGGTCAGGATTGTAACGGAATTCCGAAAGGGGAACCACTCCATCGGATTTGTAACCGATGTTTACAACTACTTCCTTTGAGTTTTTTGAAACAACAAATCCATCAACCAATTCATGGTCTACAATTGATTTGAGTGTTCCACTGTAAAGAGATTCGAGACGCTCCAATTCTTCCTTGGAATAAACGTCTTGCTTTTTTCCAACTGCATTCCAATCAAATTCTGGTTGGACGAGTGGCACTGCTGTTGCATTTTCAGCCATTGTTGTTTTTATTTTTGTGCTTGCGCACTGGCCCTTATTCCGGTAGATAAAGGCGATTAGACATGAGGTTTACCGGTGAACCTCTTTTTAAAAGGGAAACAAAGGTACGATTAAATCGATCTTTTTTTATTTCAAATCACTTTTATTTTCTAAAAGATAATGGCCTGAATATTTGCGGGGAAACACTGGAAATGCATGCTCCATTTGAATATTTTATTGTTCATAATTAAATGATAATAAATATCTTATTAATAGTTAATGAAAGTAATATTTAACATAAGTCAATCTATTCATATTCGGTCAGGAGACTTCATGTCAAACCGATAAGGAAATGTTAATTATGATGGCCGATAAAAGTCTTTTTTGAGATAAAATATCCATTATCGGCAAAATAAAGACAATGAATGGTAAAGTTTTTTTGTGAATCCAAATGCTTGAGTTAAATTTGCCCGTTTCGTTTCCGAATTCCTAACCTGTTAAACAATCTACAAACAATGAAAAAAGAATTACTTCTTGCTCTTTGCTTGACCGCAGGCATTGGCCTTGCTGCTCAAGCACCTAAGGTAAGTGGCGTTCATAAAGCTGATTTGACAAATTCAAAAAAAACAATTTTGGATGGCAATCAAACCAATTTTTATGCGTCAGCCACTGCAGCCACTCAACGCAACAACAACCCTACTGCCACCCTGTCCCAAGGTATCAAATTCTCAAGTTCTTACAACGGGTTAACCTTGCTCGTATCACAATCTCATTGCTTAACGGCAAACCAGGCCTTGAATGCCGTTATGATGATTCACCGTATCAGTATTGATTGGCAAGCGGATGCCAATGTGAATTCCGGATATATCGAATACAGCTGGACACCGAACTATGGAACGAGCTGGGATTCTTCCTATG
>CAYMZV010000481.1:0-2574 GCA_964394965.1 uncultured Chryseobacterium sp. | reverse complement strand
GGTGGAGGAAAGAATGGGTGAGATGCACGATAGAATCAAAAATGAGTTTGGAATAAACGTCAAGATATTTTTTACAACCGGTCATATCCATTCTGAAATCATTGATTACTCCAAAAAGAAAAAGATTGATCTGATCGTAATGGGAACACATGGTGCATCGGGTTACAAGGAACTATTTATAGGAACGAATGCCCAGCGTGTTGTTACGCTTTCCGATATTCCGGTCTTGACGATTCAGCAAAAAAAGAAAAAAGCGGGATTCAAGAATATTTTATTGCCAATTGATAATTCCACACATAGCCGACAAAAAGTGAATATGGCAATTGTTATTGCAAATGCCTTTGGCGCTAAAATCAATATTCTCGGATTGCCCGATTCGAATGAGAAGAACGAGTTGAATAAGTTTAAACTCAAGCTAAAATCAGTCGAGGAAATTGCGAGTGAAGCAAAGTTACCCTATGAAACTACAATTGTAAACGGGAAAAGCGTAGCGCAAGCTGCATTGAAATTCGCAAATAAAAACAAGTGTGATTTGATTGTGATTAATACAGGACACGAATCAAAACTTACAGGGATTTTTCTTGGAACGTTTGCGCAACAAATCGTAAATCATTCCAAGATTCCGGTTTTAAGCATTAAGCATATTCATGGAGAATTTCTCATAGAAACGCAAGGTTATGGAATTGGAATGGGTTAGCTTTCCTTTTGTTGTTTTCATTGCTTTTTTACTGCCAATGTGATTGAAATGGTTTTCATAAATGATAAATGTTCAGATGAAAAAGAAAAAAAACTGCACGAGCTTTTCATAGAGTTGGCTAAGTCGCAAAAGGAGATAATTTCTTTGAACCTTAAAGCGCTTGTCTTGCTTGAGGGAAGGGATGCCTCAGGAAAGGACGGAACGATAAAAACAATTATCACTCATCTGAGTCCGCGTGAAACGAGGGTTGTGGCATTGGGAAAGCCTTCCGACCACCAAAAACAGGAATGGTATTTTCAGCGCTATTCTATTCACCTGCCGATTTCAGGTGAGCTTGCTCTCTTCAATCGGAGTTGGTATAACCGTGCCGGAGTGGAAAAGGTAATGGGTTTTTATATCGATGAAGAATACAAGTCATTTTTCGATCAAAACGACTTAATTTTAAAACATGGAAGAGCAACTTCAGAAATTAATTTTTAATCCGTCCTTCGAAAAAATTGCAATCGTATTGATTGGCATTGTAATTATTTGGGTAATCATTAAAATCATACAGAAATATCTTTTCCCTAAAATCAAGGACAAGGGAAATCGCTATCATGCAAAAAAGATCGGAAATTTCGCCGGTTATTTTTTCACACTGATTCTGCTCGCGACCACCTACAGTGGGCATTTGGGGAATTTTACCGTGGCGTTGGGAGTTGCGGGAGCAGGAATTGCTTTTGCATTGCAGGAAGTGATTGCCTCTTTCGCGGGATGGCTGGCAATAATGTTTGGTGGATTTTATAAAACCGGTGAACGTGTTCAATTGGGAGGCATTAAGGGAGATGTGATGGACATCGGTATTTTGAGAACAACGATTATGGAAATGGGAGAATGGGTGGATGGTGATTTGTACAATGGAAGAATAGTGCTTGTGGCAAACAGTTTTGTATTCAAGGAACCGGTTTATAATTATTCAGGGGATTTCACTTTTTTATGGGATGAGATAAAAATTCCTATTCAGTTCGGCAGTGATTATGAAAAAACCAAAGAGGTGCTTTTGGCTATTGGGAAAGCAGTTGCAGGGGATTTATCACAGACATCAAAAAAACAATGGAATCATCTCGAAAACAAATTTCGTTTGGAAGATTCTCAAACCGAGCCAATGGTTTCCCTTATTGCAAACAGTAATTGGGTGGAATACACTTTGCGTTATGTAGTGGATTATAAAAAAAGGAGAGCTACAAAAACACAACTTTTTTCGCAAATCCTAAAGGAGATTGAAGCAACGAAAGGTAAAGTGAAATTTGCCTCGTCGACGCCTGTATTCAACGTCAATTTTCCCGATAAACAAAATGAATGAAAACCGCATTATCAACAAAAGGATATTTTTTCAATCGTTCGTTTTATTGGGTTCCAAATTTTCAATGCCCTGGTTTTGTTTAAAAACAGTCGAAAGTATCCGGTAAAGTTCAGGGTGTTTTCTGTGAAATTTTTCAGGATTGTCGAGAAAATATTCGCTCACAACAGCTAAAAATTCCGCATTGTCAGTAAGCGCATAGGGGTTTATGTCGGATGCCCCCTTTTCAATTTTTTTGATTTCATTTTTTATTTCATGCAACCACGGACCAACATAACGTTGATTTATCAATGCTTCAGGAATTCCGTCAATTGCACCATCCTCTTTATCCAGCAAATGCACAAATTCATGAACACCAACATTTGATTTATGAGGCAAACCATCAAAAGCCATTACAAGATCCGGTTTGGACAATATTACCGTTCCGTTCATGAATCGATTGCCGACCATACCCGAAATAATTTCCCTGTGCCCTTCAAATCTTTCCGTTTGAAAATGTTCGTCGAAACTGTTTGGATAAATCAAAACGGATCGGACG
>CAYMZV010000480.1:0-2578 GCA_964394965.1 uncultured Chryseobacterium sp. | reverse complement strand
GAATACATAACTGTTTTTGGCAACAACTTCCGCTGTTAGCTTGTCGAATTTGAAGTCATTGGCATTGATGGAGGCGAAAAGTTCGTTTACCGCATCACCTTCAGCATTTTTCACATCATTAATCATACGATCCAATTGAGCTATGGCAGCTACAATTGGTGCATGATAAAAATTGTACCATTCCCACGTAATAAATTTGCCATTCTCTTCAGACCAGACACTATCACCATTTACTGGAATAGACGGTTTGATCCTGTTGTGGAATGCAGATTGAGATTTTGCATCAGGCAAAAGTTTTGTAAGATCGCTATAAAATTTAATAAGAGAATCTTTCAATGGCTTTGCCTCACCGGTCACATTTGCCGGATCGCTACCAATCATGTAGTGGGTAGGATTATCATAGTCATCCGGTTTCTCAAGTAATTCCAAGTGCAAAGTATCACCAACTTTAGAATCTTCCTTGAATCCACTCGAAATATCAACCATTTTACCACGTACAGCAGTAATATACTTGCAAATGCGAATTGAAAGGGCTTGTGCTTGCATAGCTTTTGCATAAACGGGTCCAGCCTTTTTCTCATCGTTCAATTTCGCCTTTTCAAATGCCTTATAAGTCATTGCATTCTTGTTATCAAAGTTCGCATTTGTACTTTTCAAACCAGCGTCAATGGTAATAAAGGCGTTGATGACTTCTTTTGTAATGTTAAGCGCAAGAAGAGCTGTCAACACGAGATACATCATGCCGATCATCTTCTGACGGGGAGACTGTTTTCCACCTGACATTTTCTATAACCTCCTTAAATTAATTAATAATTAATCCTTTTTTCGTTTAACGGCGAACGTTCATTGCGGTCAACATATTTCCATAAACATTGTTGAGTGCCTCCAAATTTGTCGCAAGATTTCCGATTTCAGCTCGGTATTTGCGAGTATCATCCATCGAATCGTTAAGATTGGTAAGGATTGTTTGAATTCCCTCATAAAGCGTATTTGTTGCTTTGAGATGTTCATTGGAACCCTGCAACTGAAGTTCATATGCAGCATTAAGCGAGGAAAGATTTTTGGAGATTTTTCCCAATTGTTGGTTATAATTATCAGACTCTTCCTGACCAGCAGCAAAAGCTTCCAATGTCTTGGATGCCCGTGAATATGCACCAGCAAGTTGATCAACGGATGAACTCACGCTGTCATTGGCACGCTGATACGCTTGAGACAAATTATTGACATTATCTGTCGCCTTGGAGATGTTATCAGAAAATTCTTTTGAAGCAACACTTGCATCAGCAATGTCACCGATTTTAGTAACGCTTTCTGACAAACCCCTCATTCCAGCACCCAAACTTTCAAGCAACTCAGGTCCAATCTTAGCTTCCTCTAACATTTTGTCCAATTGCTGAGTGAGTGAAGTCTCATCACCTTTTTCCTCGAGAGCCTTATGCTTGTCTTCTTCTTCCGGCATTCCTGCCAATTCGGGATAAACCAATGTCCAATCCAAATCTTCGTGAATTGGCTCAAATGCAGAAAATGCAAAGATTACAGCTTCAGTACCTAAGCCTATGATCAACATAGGACTCGCACCTGGCCAGTGTTGAATTTTAAATAGGGCACCTACGATTACTACAGCTGCTCCGAAGCCATAAAGTTTAGCCATGAAGCCCTTCCACTTCTTGCTGGCGAAGAGATTATTTTTACCGCTCATTGTTGTACTTGTTTGTGTTTGGTTAGGAAAACTTGGTTAATTATTCGTGTTTGTATTTACAGGTTATAAATCGTCGTCTTTTGAACGACCTAGGAATGTCATCACACAACGAAGACCAACATAGCATTTTGCTGTGTCCTGATATTCATAAGTGCGAGAACTTGTTTGCAAATAGAATCCAACATCTTTCCACGATCCTCCGCGAATAACCTTACGGCAAAGAACAGGGGAAAGGGCCTCGTCCTGAACTGTTGTTTCATATTCGTAATCTGGATTCAAGTCATGCATGAAATCATATGCAGATTCATCAAAAGCACATGACGTCCATTCTGCAGCATTTCCTGCCATACAATAAAAACCCCAGTCATTTGGATTATACGAGAAGATTTTCACAGTATGAAATCCGCCATCATCAATGTAAGAACCGCGCATTGGTTTAAAATTCCCCAAAAAGCAACCTCTTGCATTACGAATATATGGACCTCCCCAAGGATAAGGGTTCAATTGTAATCCACCTCTGGCGGCATATTCCCACTCAGTTTCTGTTGGCAGTCGGAAATCTTGAACAGCAATCTGACCAGTTGCTTGCAAAAAGTCATTGAGTAATTGGGTACGCCAAACACAAAACGCTCTTGCCTGTTTCCATGTTACACCTACAACCGGATAATCGTCATAGCAGGGATGCCAAAAATACATATTGGTCATTGGCTCATTGAATGAGTATGCAAAATCATGAACCCAAGCCAAAGTATCAGGATAAACATTGATCACATCTTTAATAATAAACACACTTCGGTCTACTCCGTTCTTTGTTACCCTGCGTGAAGTAACGTTGTAATTTCCTTGTGCACGTGTAGGTTCAGTACGACCATCTTCGGA
>CAYMZV010000479.1:0-2617 GCA_964394965.1 uncultured Chryseobacterium sp. | reverse complement strand
ATTCGGCATTTTTAGGATGATATTTAATTCCTTCCTGCAATGATTCGATGGCCATGTTCTTATGCTCCATCTCAAACTGGATCCGGGAATAATCCAACCAGATATTCGGATTTTCGGGTTCAATCTCGATGACTTTCTTGTAAGCCATTTCCGCTTCTTCCTGGAATCCGAGTTTCAATTGGAGATCACCGAACACATACCAGTATTCAGCATTGTCGGGTGTGATTTCAATCGCCTTTTTTACATAATGGATTCCTTCCTGCAAACGGTTTTGCTGTTCAAGAATCACACCTGCACCCAACCAGGCATCAGCCAGTTCAGGATCGATTCGTGTGGCACGGTTGTAATGCACGAGCGCCTGTTCGAAATCATTTTTACGCTCGTAACATTCACCAAGATAGTAGTGCGTATCGCCACGCTGGTCTTCGAATTTGAAAGTTTCCGTATACGTTGCAATCGCCTCATCCAACAACCCCTGTGCCGCTTGTGCGTTGGCCTTGTTGAAAAGTGCGGAAGGAAAATCCTCTTTTATCAGCAATGCATAATCGTAGGCTTCCAATGCTTTTTCAAACAGTCCGCTCCTGCTATAAGCCACTCCAAGATTGAACCAAGCTTGTGGGTTGTAGGGACGGACATCGGTGAATTTTGTAAAATAAGTTATGCTTTCATCCTGATCATTGACCATTTCATAACAGTAGGCCAATTCATTTTGTGCGGTTTCATAATCGGGATTCAGCGCGAGCACACGACGCAAAAGCGGAATTGCATCTTTATGGTTTCCCATATTCGTCAATTCAAACGCACAGCAGAATTTCACTTCCTCTTCAGGAATATCATATTCACCCGCTTTTTTGTAGGATGCAATGGCTTTGTCGTGCAACCCCATCTGACCGTAAATGCTTCCCCGTGTCATGTGGATTTCACCGAAGAAGGGCTCCATTCGTTCCGCTTCGTCCAGGATTTCCAGTGCGATTTGGTTTTCACCCAATTGCACATGAACCTGGGCTTTCATGACAAGAAAAAGTGGGGAAAAAGGGTGTTGCTTTCGGGCGAGTGCAACTACCTCAAGTGCCCGGCGGTTTTGGCGGGCTAACATATAGTGGTCGATCAGTTCTTCCAACTCATCTTCATCGAAAAAAATGAAGGCTTGCGCCTTGTGCATTGATTCGAATCGTTCCACCAACCCATCATTGGAATTTGGCTCACTGTTCATAGACGGGTAATATTAAATACTTCCTAACAAAGATACGTTTTTCAAATGCGAAAGTTGCCCAACTCCTGTTAAAGCCCGTAAAGTTTTTCACCAAAACCCACTATTCGGTTGTTAGTATGTTTCATGGATTCGGTGATTTGATATTTTTTTCAGAATGTATCTTTGCACACCTCATTAAATCCCTCTTGTGGCCCTCATAAAATCTATTTCCGGAATACGTGGAACTATCGGCGGTCGCCCTGGCGATGGCCTCAGTCCTGTTGACATTGTAAAATTTACCGCCGCCTACGGCACTTGGGTAAAACGCCGCATCGGCGAAAAGAAAAAAATCAGGATTGTCGTTGGACGTGACGCCCGCATTTCCGGTGAGATGGTCAATCGTGTTGTAACGGGAACATTGATCGGATTGGGAATCGATGTAACCGATATCGGTTTGTCGACAACACCCACTGTGGAAATTGCGGTAACAGCCGAAAAGGCACAGGGAGGAATCATCTTGACAGCGAGCCATAACCCGAAACAATGGAATGCGCTGAAGTTGCTCAATGAAAAAGGTGAATTCATCTCTGCAACCGATGGAGAAGAGGTTTTGAAAATCGCCGCAGAAGACGATTACGTTTTTGCCGAAGTTGGTCAGTTGGGAAAAGTGACTTTGAATGACACCTATCTCCAATATCACATCGACAAGATATTGGCACTCCCTTTGGTGGATGTGAACGCGATCAGGGAGAAAAATTTCCGAGTTGCCGTTGACGCTGTAAATTCCACCGGCGGAATTGTCGTTCCCATGTTATTGAAAGCATTGGGAGTGGCAACCATCACCGAATTGTATTGTACACCTACGGGCGATTTTCCACACAACCCCGAACCGCTTCCTGAAAACCTGCGTGACATTGCAAAGACGGTTACAAAAAGCAAATCGCATCTCGGAATTGTTGTTGATCCTGATGTTGACCGTTTGGCGATTGTATGCGAAGACGGTGAAATGTTCGGTGAGGAATATACGCTCGTTGCCGTTGCCGATTATATTTTGCAGAATAAAAAAGGGAATACCGTTTCGAATTTATCCTCCACACGCGCCTTGCGCGATGTGACTGAAAAAGCCGGAGGGAAATATTTCGCTTCCGCAGTTGGAGAAGTGAATGTGGTGGAAATGATGAAAGCGAATAATGCCGTGATCGGTGGGGAAGGGAATGGCGGTGTGATTTATCCGGAGTTGCATTATGGCCGCGATGCGCTTGCAGGAATTGCATTGTTCCTTACACACCTCGCAAAATTCGGAAAGAGCTGTTCCATGTTGCGTTCTTCCTATCCCGATTATCACATCTCGAAAAATAAAATCGAGTTGACTCCGGAAGTGGATGTCGATGAAATATTGATCGGTATAAAAACAAAATACAAGAA
>CAYMZV010000478.1:0-2626 GCA_964394965.1 uncultured Chryseobacterium sp. | reverse complement strand
CATTGCATTCAATGTCACCGTTGTCAACGTCCTGAATACCGTTTACATCAGCGACGGAATGAATGGGAATGCATTCAATGCAACAACGGCAACTGTCTTTATGGGAATGGGTCGTCGCTGGACAGCCGGCATGCGATTGAGTTTCTAAAAAAAATAACAGCGAAAATTATTGTTCCAATAAAAAATCGGCTGATTTCATTTCTTTAACATTTTTATCGATTTCCCTGAAACCCCCAACTATTGTGGGTTTCAGACGTTATAAGAAGTGACATGAAGTTATTCATAGTCCATTGTGAATGGAAAAAATTTGCATAAATGGACTTAATGGGTATTTTAGCGGGTCTTTTTAAAGGACGTATGGACAGTTTTAGTAGAATATTGTTTGAAAACACTCAGAAACATAGCGGTTCTATCCCTTGCCATTACTGGCTTGTGGGCTAATGCAACCACCACTGCTGGCGATCCTCCGGGAACAGCCACCTCGACTTCTGACACCACCCAACCTTACGTTTCCACAAATTTAGTTGCCGACACCGCCCAACCTTCCTCTTCTTTTTCTTCCGACACATCCATCAACATCACCGATCCTGTAATCGGAAACGGCCCTTCAGGCGCAACTGCAATTGTTCCGACTGAATCCGGAGATGATACACCTGCTGCGGATGTATATGAGGATTTTGACACGACAGTTGTACACGCGGAAAAATTCGACGTTCTCAATTTCAACGATACCGTTCACATTCCAATGACAGGATATGTTCATCCTTTCAATGGAAACATCACTTCCGGTTTCGGTTTCCGCAAATACCGTTATCATTTGGGAATGGACATCGACTTGAATGTGGGTGATTCCGTGAAATGTGCGTTCGATGGAAAAGTGCGGATTGCGCAACGAAGCAAAACGTATGGTTATGTGGTTGTTGTAAGACACAGCAATGGATTGGAAACCTATTACGCCCATCTTTCAAAATTGCTCGTGAAGCCGAATGAGGACGTTTCCGCAGGAACCATTCTCGGTCTGGGTGGAAATACCGGACATTCATTCGGAAGCCATTTGCATTTTGAAGTGCGTTACCGCGGTCAACCGATCAATCCGAATTACCTGATTGATTTCCAAAAAGAGTGTGTACGTTCCGATACTTTCGATCTCACAAAATCTGACTTCAAATATCTTTCCGACGTTCACAAAATCACACATTATTCGAAGAAGAAAAAGAAAGGTTATGTGACGTATTACAATCCGGGCGGACCGTATTATGCAACACCGGAAGCGCGTGCGATCATGGATAAAGTTCCTGATCCTGTTATTCCCGGAACGGAATCGACAACGAATTCCACTTCCGTAAAGGTTGTTGCGCCTAAAGATTCTGTTGCTCCAACTCCACATCCGGCAAAACCCACTGCACCTCAGAAAAATACTGTAGCTCAAAAAACTGCAACGCCACAGAAAAAAGCCGTTGCCACCACTCCGGCAAAAACACAAAAGACCCAACCGGCAAAAACTGCTGTTGCGAAAGAACCCGTGAAAGAAGTTCCTGGCGCTGCCGTCTATTACACTGTTAAATCGGGATATTCCTTGTACGCGATCGCGTTGCGTTATAAGACAACTGTCGACAAGCTCTGCGCCTTGAATGGAATAAAATCCACTACCGTGTTGAATGTCGGCAAAAAGTTGCGGGTGAAATAAGTGTACGGATTACGGATTTTGCGGATATACGGATTACGAAATTTTACGAATGAGATTAAGAAAGCTGATCGGGATGATTGGCTTTTTTGTTGTGCTTTGGAAAATGGGAATTGGATTATCCGTCACCTGCTGCAAGATTTGATTTGCCACAAGCGCGTTTCATCCAAAGAAGCATATCTGGAATAAAAACCCCGATACTTTCTTGGATGATCATCTCCTTGCAAAGTGTCGTCGAAAAAATTTTTCATATCGTAGGAATCACAAGCATTCGGAATTCGAATGGCACTGTTGTTTTTCTTGTTGAGAAGAAACATCGTTGTATCGGTCCAGTCATAATTGAATGCATCATTCGCGAAATAAGGAAAACCAACCGTGATCAAAAAAAGATTATGGATGGTATCATTGATGTAGAACTTGGGCGAAGTGTATCCCCGGACAGTATCAACAACTTGGATCGTTTTGATGGTGCCAATATTTTTCAGATCCAGCGTATCCTTGTGAAGTGTACTTCGTCCCCAATATTCACTCGAATATTTGTCATTGACTAAAATCGACGTCGAATTCCTGTACCGATTGCCATTGGTGAATATCGTGACAAATTTTTTGGTGCTGCCGTCAATGGTCTTATCCGATCGCCGTTGTATATGGATTTTTACACTGTCATACGTAATCATGTTGGTCAGGAACAGTGTGTCACCATCATAATAATAACAGCCTGATGAATGAAAAGGCTCACGGCAACAAGGCATCCGATGATATATCAGATAGTGATTGTCATACAGTATCAAACCCGACCCCTTGAAAACATAAACAGACTCAATATTCTTATAATGGCAACTTGCCAAAATAATCAGGAACATTATTATGCTGAAACCCTTGAATATCTTTTTCATTCCAAAATCAAACATCAAACATTCCAAAATCCTCACTCCACCCCAT
>CAYMZV010000477.1:0-2626 GCA_964394965.1 uncultured Chryseobacterium sp. | reverse complement strand
CTGCGCCGACTTTCGGTCAGTATAACGCAGGTGATACGGTTACCATGTGTACAACTGTCGAGCATTGGGAATCGCTTTCCACCTCGTATTTGCATGGAATCGTTCCTGTATTCGGACCTGATTGGGATACACTTTCGTTGACACCGACTTTTGTTCCGATTTCCCCGAGTACGGTTCAGGCGTGGGCATGGTTTTCGGGAATCCAGACACCAAGTGGAAGGCATTCCGGATTTTTCTTTGATGGGAATCTGAATGGCAATCCTTCCGACAATGCCGGTGATCAGGGAAATGTTCTGACGACATGGAAAGGCTGTTGGAAAATCAGGACGAAACCACAATGCATCACTAGAAATTTATCGGTTGACGTTCATCTCTATAGCGATGCGGAAACAGGCAATGGAAATCCTGCATTTGTTTGCAATCCGTATAATCCCATTCACATCAGTACAGCAATGAATTGTTGTCCACACCCTGCTGTTTTTGTGCACAATCCACCGGGCTGTGTAAATGGATTTTCTTACATCACGGTTTTTGGCGGTGGCGTAACAGCCAATACCGATACATTCAATTATTATTTGACGGATACCAGTATGAACACCATTCAATCTACATTGAATATGGTGGGACCAACGAATTTTTTCAATGTGATGCCGGGACAATATGTGGTGAGTGTCGTTGATGTTTCAAGTGGCAATTGTACTGCATACGAAACGGTGACCGTAGGACCTCAACTCATTGCCGATGTACAGCAAACGGTTATCGGTTGTCAATCGGGAGTTGCGAGTGCAATCGCCACTGCATCCGGTGGCAGTGGGGCATATACCTACAACTGGTTGAATGTTCCGGTTGCGGATCAGCACGATTCGCTTGCATTCAATCTTCCCGATGGTTGGGTGGTTGTTCAATCGAATGATATAGCAACGGGTTGCAGCGTAGTTGATTCCATTTACATCATTTCAGAAACTACACCCGACGATACTTTTGCATTACCCAACACTTCTTATTGTGTGAGTGTGGATTCGATTCCGGTCAGCACTGCGCCGGTTACAGTTGGAGGAAGTTTCAGTTTGGTTGCCCCACTCTCGGCAGGAATAACGGTGAATGGTGTGTCGGGAGAAATTTTTCTCAACAACACGACATTCACACCTCCTTTCTGGATTTATGAAAAATATACCGTGGGAATAAATTGTCCGGCAAGTTTTACGGATTCGGTTCTGATTGATGCCATTCCCCCTGTACCAACTGCAACTTCCAGTCAAACATGGAATTATTGTATTGGAGGACCCGCTCCAACATTTACAGTTTCGGTTCCGGCATCGATGACGGCTGCCTGGTATGATCTTCAGACCTCTGGAACGGGGTTGGGAACAAGTTATACACCGCCTTTGAATGGCTCAACCACTCCTGGAACATATTATTATTTTGCCGTTACTGTGGCTAACCTGAGTGGAGGTTGTACAAGTGCAACAACAAATTTCGCTGTCAATGCAACTCTCCCGCCTGTGATTGCGGCTGGCAGCGATACGTCGATCTGTTCGGGGGATCTGGCCAATCTCAGTGTTTCAGGTTGTCCTACCTGCACATTTCTTTGGAGCCCGAATCCGACTGCCGGAGCCAATAATGCTAGCAGTACCATGACTTCACCAACCAGTACCACGCCCTATATTGTTACCGCAACCGACCAGAATGGTTGTATTGCCACTGCCGGCGAATCAATTTCTGTTGACGCTTCCGGATTATGTCATTTGCACGTATATTCGGGGCTTACTCCGAACAATGATGGCAAAAACGATACTTGGATTATTGATGGAATCGACAATTCAACCGACATATCGGTTTCCATTTTCAATCGCTGGGGAGATGAGGTCTGGAGTGGAAAACATTATGACAATACCACTGTTGTCTGGAAAGGTGAAGATAAAAGTGGAAAATATTTGCCAGATGCAACCTATTATTATATAATTACATCTCATGAAAGCACACTCCATGGATGGATTGAATTATCCCATTAAATAAAACGTCATGAAAAAAACGCTTACGTCCCTTTTCGCAATTTTTGTATTGACATTTTTCGTGTCATCCGTTTTGAATGCTCAGGCGCCCCCGCAGGGAATCAATTACCAAGCCGTTGCAAGAAATGCTTCAGGTGCGGAATTGACCAACACCCCGTTGACAGTGAGGTTGGGCATTTATTCCGATGCCGCCGCCACTGTTCAGGTTTATGAGGAAACCCAAGCGGTAACTACAAATGCGTTTGGACTTTTCAATCTGATCATTGGGCATGGAACGCAAACATCCGTCAATGCTTTCAATACCATTTCATGGGCGACCAGTGCTTACTATCTGAAAGTGGAGATTGATGGTGGAACAGGTTATACCAATATGGGAACGACACAATTGATGTCGGTTCCTTACGCACTTTATGCAGGCGCTTCAGCAGGTGGACCAACAGGGCCAATGGGACCAACAGGTCTTACCGGACCAACAGGGGCAAACGGGGCAACTGGAATTCAAGGTTTGGTTGGACCAACAGGATCAAATGGTGCAACGGGAACTCAAGGTGTTGCCGGACCAACTGGTGCTACTGGGGCTGGTTCTACGGGTGCAACGGGTCCAGCTGGTGCAA
>CAYMZV010000476.1:0-2649 GCA_964394965.1 uncultured Chryseobacterium sp. | reverse complement strand
CGATCGCGCGCAGTGCGCAAGCCTTATTGAAAGTTCTTGATGAATTCAATTTCCATCGAGAGTTGGTAATATCCTTCCGGCAACATCCATGCTGCCGCCGTTATGATCACTATCGCGATTGCCGCTATGATGGATATCCTTTTGGTAGTTGCTTTGTCCATGACGATTGTTTTTGGTGATGAGTAGGCTGTAAATCACATAAAGGATGCAGGCGCTTCATTGATTCCATAAGCCGGCTGAAATATTTTTTTTCGGAACAACTTTCCCCAAGCATAAAATTTCCTTATAAGGAAAACCTTTGTGCGTTCGTGGCAATTCATCCTCGAAGCAACATTTTCCAAATGTTCTTGGCCACAAAATCACAAAATCACGAAGGAATAACCGTGAAAAGGGAAAGTCAATATTGTTCTGTAATTTCATTCCATGAGAATCCCGATTGCCGCATTTTTCCTGTTCCTGCACATTTTCCTTTTTGCAAATCGTGACACGACGAATATTTCGCCGCGGCTTGTTTTTTATTTTGATGGCGGAATGTCGGGCAATGCGGGACACCGGATAGAGCCGTTGCCGCAACAATTTTATTCAACCGGTTATGGCACGCAAGAAACATTTCATGGAATTACGGAAAGGAAAGGAACAGGATATTCTTTCGGCACTTCCTTTTTTCCGGTTCGCACCAAACGGATTGCAGTGGGATTCGGAATCGCTTATTCGCTTTTGAATTATCGGGAAGAGATACTGAGTGTGGAAACGGAATACCGGTTGCTTAACGGCTCAACTTTTGCGTTGGAACGTTTCAGGCATTATGCCTATTACGAAAAGCTCGTTCAGTTTCCGATACAGTTCAGGGCAAACTTCGCATTCACCAATTCGGGCGTTTTCCATTTTGACGGAGGTGTGAAATTGAGTTTGCTCGACCGTTTTGTTTTTCCGAATTACAGTGTCGACGAAACACCCGTTGGCGAATCGTATAGGGAAAAACCTTCCATCTTTTATTCGGCGGGGATTTTTTACGATTACAAGGAAATGGATTTTTATTTTCCGTCAACGATGACGGTCGGATTGACGACTCAAATCCTTTCCGATACCACTGTGAGAAACCGCAAGCCTTTTTTCTTCGGAATGCAGATCGGTTTCAATATTTGCAGATTCAGGAAGCAGTGAAAATATTTTTCGGATTGAAAAATAAAATCCGATTCTTCCATTTCATTTCAATGTGAAACGAATCGGTTGTGTCATTTGCACACGAACCGGATTGTTTTGCATGTATCCCGGATTCCATCGCGGCATGTTCTTGATGCACCTCAGCGATTCCGCATCAATTCCGGGAGAAACACCTTTGGCAACATGTACATCTTCAACAAATCCAAACTTGTTGATTGTAAAGGAAACAAAGCAGGCCCCTTGTTTACCCGCGTCACGATCCACTTGTGGATAGTGGACATTGTTTTGAATGTATTCCTGAAAACTCCCGGCGATGAACGTTGGCATTTCTTCAGCAAAACTGAAATCACTGCCTGATGTCATCGATCCGTGTCCCCAATCGGGAAAATACATTTCCTTTTTTTCCGGTTCTTTTTTGGAGTTGCCTTTATCCACATCCATCAAATGGAAATCACCTTGTCGCGTATATTGTTTCCATGTTCCCGGAACACGTTTCCCCATTGCATAGTCACCTTCTTGCTCTTTCGATCCATCATCCCAATAAAATATGGCGTGACCGTTAAGCGTATCGTTTGTATAATTCTCTTCAGAATCCAATTTCCCATTTCTATAGAAAACATCTTTTCCGTTTTTCAATCCATTATGATATTCGGTTGAAGACTTGAGTTTGCCATCCGCATCATATTCCGAAATCGTCCCTTCGTACAATCCATTGGCAAAGGTCTTGATCCATTTCACTTTTCCCCTGTCATCAAGAAAATTGACTGTGCCATTCCCATTTGTCAACGTACCTGATTTTTTATACAATTTTCCATTGGGCTTATTCTGTTTTACAAGATTCCACTCCATTCCATTTTTGTATTCCATTTCACAACGTAATTTTCCCGATGTATAATATTCCTTGTCCGAACCATCCTGTTTCCCATCCTGATAATTCATGTCTTCGGAAATTTTACCCGACTCGAAATATCTTTTGCTTTCCCCATTCAATTTCCCACCCTGATAAATCAAGGTTGACTGAAGTTTTCCATTTTCATACCAATAGTTGAAAGTTCCTTCCCGTTTTCCATTGTTATAATACTGGACAGAACTCAATTGTCCTGAAGGATAAAAAACTTTTGCAATGCCATCCAGATCACCCTCTTTATAAAAACTGTAGGCAAGCGTGTCGCCCGTTTTCGAATACCGGATATAAACCCCATTCAATTGGCCATTATCAAATGTCATGATGCGGTCTTTGGTATTGTCTGCGTTGTCGAATTCCCATTTGCCATCCGGTTTATTATTCCTGTAATAACCATGGGTGATTTGAGTGTTCATATAGGTTTCGGAAAATTCACCGAACAAAGTGTCGGGAGTACTCTCGAGTACTTGATAGGTGCGGGAATATCCTTTTGAAGGGTTTTCCGTTATTGTTTTCAAAGGAGGAAGGTCGCTTACGATACGAATGGCCGAAGTGGTAATGAGAAACAAAAAAGTCACAAA
>CAYMZV010000475.1:0-2651 GCA_964394965.1 uncultured Chryseobacterium sp. | reverse complement strand
TAGCCACAATGACATCAATGGTGCACTTGACAGGATGGAAGGCAATGCACATTATTTGTATTACAATAGTACGGGACAAAAAAGATTTTGGTTTGACACTACTCCGAACATCAATATCTTGATCAATCAGGGTAAAAGCAACATCAAACAAAACGACATCATTGCCGAAATATTGAAACGAATCTCGGAAAAAACAAAGTTTGTTCAATTGTTCAATACTCTAGTAAATCCATCTGAGGACATACCAGAACAAATGAAGCCAACATTAGTAATTCTCAGCCCAAAATATTTAGCCAATCCTAATGAAATATCTGGAAACACAAAAACATTGGTTGAAAAATTGGCAACCAAAAAAGGTAACAGTGAAAGAATTTACCGTAACACTATGTTGTTTCTAGGTTGCTCAGAAATTGGTTTCGGAAAACTGCTGGATGATTTAAGAAACTATTTAGCATGTCAGAAAATAAGTACCGAATATAATTCGCAATTAGAGAAAGAGCAAAAAGACGATATCAAAAAGAGAATTGATGAAGCAAATAAGCAAGCAGATATTTCATTAGTTACAGCTTACTCCATATTGCTTAAATACTCTGTAAAAAATGGAATGGAGAAGTTAGTTGTAAAACAATTCAAAGACACTTTGGAAAGTCAAATCAATAACAATATTATTTCAGCACTCAAAGAAGAAGAATGGTTGCTCGATTCGGTTGGTTTGGGAACCTTACGCTCTAATAATCTTCTTCCAACTATAGAACAACCAATTAAAGTAAAAGATATTTATGAAGCATTCCTGCGCTATGATGATAAGCCAATGGTAACTGGATCGGAAGCAGTGGAAAAAAGTATTTTGAAATATTGTTATAATGGTGAGTATTGCATTGCAACTGGTGATGGAAAAAGTTTTACCAAATTCTTTCTGCAAGAGAATGTCCCATTCTTTGATATTAATGATGTTACATATTGGTTGGTGGATAAAAGTTTAAAACCTTTACCACAAGTATTAACTGAGCCATTAAAGAACGATAAAGGAGAAATAATTATTCCACCTTCGGTTGTTAATGATTCGGAAAACAATGTAATTCACGGAACAAATAATGAAAGCAGTGCAACTAAAAAATTCAAGTCGATCACAGTGTCAGGAAAAGTTCCTTTAGAGCAATATACTAGTTTGTTTAACTACTTTATTGCCCCATTTACCATGAGTGGAAACAAATTGGAGATCGAAGTGAAATTTAAAATAAAATCCACCGACAATAACACTATAGATGAAAGTAAGCAGCAGTATAAAGCTGCGAAAGAGGCATCAAAGCAGCTCGGGTTAGATTTTGAAGAAGAACAATGAATATTTTGAAATGCATTCAATCATTGAAAAACTAAAGAATATTATTCTGTATTTTCAATTTTACGAAGGGTAGCTTGCCTTCGTTTTTTCAGTTAATCTATTTGCTTAATAAAGCTAGATGAATGTATTGTTAAAAATGGATTCATTCAACAGCGTCCTATCCGACAACAAACGTTTATAAACGAATAGCCATTTGTATTTTTCTATATTGCGTTACAAACAAATTAAAACAACGATATAATAGAAAGCCATGTTTTCAAGTCAAAATTAATTTTTGAATTGATAGACTAAATGACATTCTATTATGGCAGCATTTAAAATTAACATGACTGATTTAAACAAATTCATAGAAGAAGAACTGCAAAAACGAAAGGCAGACTATTTATCTTCTCCTGCTTACATTTTGGAACATTACTACATTGAAAAGCAGAATATAGAAGCATATAATGGCAGACAATTACTTGAAATGTTGCAAAATGCTGATGATGCTTCGGAAGGGACTGTGGACAAAAAAGTCTTAATAAAACTTAAAAATAATATCTTAACTATTGCGAATAATGGAGAACCATTTAATGAGGATGGGTTTCGCTCCATCATATATAGCAATCTTAGTGCAAAGACCTTACAACAAAATAAAATTGGACAAAAGGGGTTAGGCTTTCGTTCAATACTTAGTTGGGCTGACGAAGTATTTGTAAACAGTGGTGGTACTAAACTAGGTTTCTCTGAAATAATCGCAAAAACATTCTTGGAAAATCTCATTAAAGAATCCAAAGAACTTTCGAGTTTTATAAAACAAAAAAGCAATGTCAAATTGCCTATTGCAACTCTCCGAGTTCCAAAAATATTGAATGGTGTAACTAACTCTATTACGGATTTTGATACGACAATATCAATAAAGTTAAAAGAAGACATAATTGGCGATGTTGAATCTCAAATTGTTTCATTGGTAAACAAGGAGACCTTGATATTTTTAAACCACATTGAAACTATTGAAATTGACAGCCCTCAAAGAAAAATCACGTATAAAAAGAGTTATACTGATAAGATGAAAAATAGGGTGACTGTCGAATGCCTAAATCTATTGGATAATAGTTTTGAAACTAAAACATGGAGCATTAAAAAAAGAAGCGGAATACATAAGGAAAAGAACTATGAATTAGCAATTGCTTGGAATGATGAATTAGATGAAACTGAAAATGTTCTGTTCAGTTATTTTAAAACAGATGTCCGGTTTCCTTTTCCAGCATTATTACACGGCACATTTGAATTAACACAAGATAGAAATCAATTAGCAAACGATACAGAA
>CAYMZV010000474.1:2420-2654 GCA_964394965.1 uncultured Chryseobacterium sp. | reverse complement strand
GAAGTCAAAGGCAGAAGTGCCAATGATGGAAGCGTAATGTTATCTGAAAATGAAATGAACCGTTTGGCGCAATTAGGCGATACTGCATGGCTTTATATAGTAATAAATTGTAAAAGCAATCCTGAATTGCATCGCATTCAGAATCCGGCAAACGCATTAAAATTTCAATTAAAAACAAAAGGTGTTCAATACTTTCTGCCAATGGCTGAATGGAAATCAAAACTAAACACACCT
>CAYMZV010000474.1:0-2410 GCA_964394965.1 uncultured Chryseobacterium sp. | reverse complement strand
ATAAGTTCAACAATAATTTCATTGCCTTATCGCCGTGGATTCAGGTTTAAAACAGGAACTGATGGTCAAGTGTACTGTATGGAATGGTTTAAACGGAATGATGTCACAGGGAACCTCATGGGATTCACATTTGATGAAGCTTCCGAGGTTAAAAATTTGCTAACAGCAAAGTGTAGAAACGAACTGGAGAAAAACACAATTAATATAATAACAGACGAAGATCTACCTCATCAATCAAATTATTCTATACCAGATAATGCTTTACCCAAATATTATCCTCTTGAGGGGTTATTGGTTGATGGAATAATTGGACAATTACCCTTCGAAATTATTGGCTATAATAGATTTTTAGAAAGCAAATGACACAGGCAAAAAAATTGATTGAAGTAGCTATGCCGATAAAAGAAATATCGGCTGAAAGTATGAGGGATAAGTCCATTCGTCATGGTCATATTTCTACTCTTCATTTGTGGTGGGCAAGAAGGCCTTTGCCTGTTTGTCGCGCAGTAATATTTGCCAGTTTAGTTCCCGACCCGTTAGATGAGAATTGCTCTCCGGCATTTCATGATACGGTTGAAATTTTATTAGGAAGTCAAAATAAACCTTTGTACGAGCAGGGTATTTTGGTAGATGCTTACAAACCTTATGATGATATCCCCTACACAGCAGCCATTGATAGAATGGAAGACAATCTTCGCAATCGCTTGCTCATGTTTATCGGAAAATACTCAAAAGAATTTTGTGAAAATGAAAAATCAGGCAGGATAACCGCAGCTTTAAAACAGTTAAGTGATTACAGTTTAATAAAGTGGGATAACAAAAATAACGAAGCCATTATTTGCAAAGCCAGAAAACTCATTTGGGTTTCGCACAACAGCGTCAACAGCAAACTTTCAGCAAAAGATTTGCTCAATGATTTTGATAAACACTACAAGGCAATAAAAGATGCAGAACATGAGCTTTATTCAACTACAGACCGACATATTGAAACTGCAAACATAAAACAGAAAGCACAAAACTTGCATACTGCCATCGAAAGTTTTTTAGATAAAATGCCAAAAGTGTTTGACCCCTTTGCTGGAGGTGGTGCAATCCCATTAGAAGCATCCCGATTGGGATGTAGAAGTTTTGGTAATGACATCAATCCTGTTGCACATATCATTCAAAAGGGTAGTTTGGAATTTCCACAGAAATATGGTAAGGCAATTACTTATAGTAAAAAAGAATTTTTGAAATTGTATGGTAAGGAAGAATGGAATAAAATCACTAACGAAAATTTTGTGTTTGAAAATGGTGAAGCCATAGGAGTAAATATTGGCAACCGCCTTTCTTTTGACGTAGAATTTTACGCAAAGAAATTATTAAAGGAATCTGAAAAGGAAATAGGATACCTCTATCCTATTGATGAAAAGGGAAATAAACCACTCGCTTTTTATTGGGCAAGGGTAGGTACCTGCAATAACCCAAGCTGTAAAGCAGAAGTACCTTTACTTAGAGGATTTTATTTGGCTAATACAAAAACAAAGCAAATTTATCTCAACCCAATTATTAAGGGAAAGAAAATTGATTTTGAAATTAAAAAAGGTAAATGTGATATTGAAGGATGGGTAACGAAAGGAAATTTACTTTGTCCTTGTTGTAGCAATCTTACTGATGCCAGAAGTATAAGAAGTGAAATAGAGAAGGGGAGTCGTAAAATTAGGTTGTTGGCAGTAATTAATGATTCTAAGGAGGGCAAATGTTATCGAGAACCAACCAAATCAGATCTTAGCATAAAAACTTTAAACCTTTCTCGTCCGTCAGAGATTTTGCCAAGTGCACTTACAGGCGGGTCAATAATGTCATGGGGGTATAGAACGTGGGGGGAAATGTTTTCTGAAAGACAATTAAGTGTTCTATACAAGTTGGTTGAAAAAATAAATGAATTTACGATTGACGAAAAAATATTACCATCAGATAAAGAGTATAAATATTCAGTAGTGACTTATTTGGCTCTTTTGATAAATAGAACTGCGATGATGTCAACATCCTTTGGTCTTTGGAAAGATGGATTGGAGGCAATTGTTTCTCCGTTTAGTAAACAGGCGCTTCCAATGGTATTTGATTTTCCAGAAGCGAATATTTTTTCTAATTCGACAGGAAGCGCATTGAATCAACTTGATTGGATAATAAGATATATTGACACGGAATCCTTTCATCCATTTTCAACTCACCTTAACAATGCTTCAAGTGGAGAGAAAACGCAATTCTCTAAAAAATCAATAAGTGCAGTTGTGACTGATCCTCCTTATTATGATGCAATCGCTTATGCTGATTTATCTGACTTTTTTTATGTCTGGTTGAAAAGAACTTTAGGTAAAATTTATCCGCTCAATTTTGCTACACCGCAAACGCCAAAGAGTGACGAATG
>CAYMZV010000473.1:0-2658 GCA_964394965.1 uncultured Chryseobacterium sp. | reverse complement strand
ATCAGTAGCTTTTTCATAATACAATTATATTGGAAATCCATTTTATAAACGTAACAAATTCCCTAATTGTTATATGAATGCCAAAGAAGAAAGAAAAGAGTAAAAGAAATTTACGATTTTTTATCAAGTATGGGTATTTTCCTCTATTTCCATGATTCAATTCACCAACCATTCTGCAATCTGTTTTTCCAGATAATAGTTACAGGATTGTGAAACTATTCCAAATTGCCCCACCGGATTCACTTCCAAAAAATAATATTCCCCCGAAGGGGTATAAATAATATCCAGTGATCCTGTATTGAGTTTCAGGACAATCATCAACGCGTCAATTTTATCTTCAATTGCTTTGGGTAGTTGAAATGGGACGGTCCTGTTGGGTCTTGCATTATTGTATTTCCGGTAATCGGTTTTTGTCCGGTCCGATTCCTGCGAAAAAATGGCCATGCAGAATTTCTTGCCATCCAGATAGAATACTCTTAATTCTGCAAATTTTTCAATGCATTCCTGAATCAGGGTAGGGAAAAAAGTATCAGGTAGCTTTTCAATTTCCGCTAATGTTAAAATCTCGGTATAGGAAAAGAATTGTGTTTTGCCATTCGAATGGGAGAGTGGATTCATCAATGGCTTGACAATAATTTTTGGATGTTGCAAAGCAAAATCCTGCAACATTTTTTTGTTGTTGGTGATAAGTGTTTCCGGAATCTTGAAACCAATTTTTGAAGCCACTTTTAAGACTGAAATCTTATTGATATCAGCAAGGCCAGATTCTCCCAAAATATTTATCGGCAACTCTTCAGTTTCAAAACCAGAATAAACGGCAGACATTTCAGAGGAAAGGTAATTGGTGATGTCTTTTCTTTTGCCTTGATTTAGTGTTGTTATGAATGAATTTTGCGGTTTATTCCTGAACCAAATGCCGTCAATTTGTTCTAAGTCTTTAGAAAAATCCAATTCAGCATGTTTCCCCAAACCCACTGCAAAATTTGGAAAATGATCCGTTTCGTTAATGCGTTTTGAATTTATTCCAAAGTAATTCAACCAAGCCATTACATCGCTTGTTGATAAGTCAAAATCAAAACTGAAAATAACTACCATGTAAACAAAAGAGATCATTTTCGAATCTACCAATAGAATGGAAGATTAAAACTTATAATAGATTCAAGGAATCATCAATCAGTACCAACGATTGTCTAACTGGGGTAAATGCCATCAGGAGTGGAAACACTGCCGCAGTATACCCAATTGTTAGGATTGGAATTATCCCATTTATCAAAATTCATTCTTGTTGTTCCATTAATCCCTTTTGAACCACCGGTTGGATTATAATAATATCCTCCTGGAGTCCCACGGTGAGGTGTACCCATAATAATTCCAGCACCACCAATATTAAATCCACTACTTTTCACATCGGTCACCCCATTAACACCTGACGAACCGGATGGATTAAGATTCAACGAAAGCGCACCATTTTCATCTATCATGATCTTTAGTTTTTTCTTTTCGCCTACTCTCTCCAAGCTTTTCGGCATCCGCTTTTATTCTGTAAAACAATTTCTTATGCAGGATAAGTCCAATCGAGTGCCTCCACTATTGCATTGGTCGATTCAGCATTCTGGATCTGAATTTCAAGTGTACAATCCTTGTTCAGGGCAAAATCACTTACACCCAATCGAACCAATGCCGACCAGCTGTGTGCGGTTGCCGATTTGGTAATTGCCTGTACCGGCACTTCCTGGAAAAGATAATGTGTGGAACTATTGTTGATGTAAATACGCACCATTCCTGCCGTGGTATTTACGGTTGCTTTCAACTTGATGCTTTTAACGTTGCAACCTTTTTTGGTATTGTCGGGTGTAAGAATGGTATAATAGGTGGATGTTACAGTGGCAATGTTGTTGCCGGTGTTCGCCGTATAGTTTGTGCTTTCCGGTCTTACCGACGTTGCGTAGTACGCAAAGTCCAAACACTCGAGAAAAACGTTGAAGGTTTCCGAATTATTGGTAGAGGCTTTTAGTGTGTAGCCGGACTTCAATACATAGTTCATGGGTATATGCGCTTCATAAGATGGGTCTTCTCCGCTGGGATTGACTGCCGGGATTTCAAATTCCTGCAACAATTGGGTGGAACCACCACCTGTAATGAAAAGCCGAACCATTCCTTGTGTTGTAGTGCTTGTCGCTTTTATGGTTATTGATTTGATCAATGTTCCCGGCGATGCACCTGTGACTATTGTGCCACTGTAAGAACCGGTTGATCCATCAAGATTTGTATTGCCGGTTGAAATCTGTACGATTCCGGTTGTCGCTGTGTATTGGGTTTCTGCTGCCATTTTAATGTTGGTTATAAGTTATTTGTTCGGAGAAAAGAGTTGTATTGAAGTTTTTCTGAGTTTGATTTCTAATGATATTTCCATTCCAACCCTTCCATGGTTATGCCATAAATATCACCGAATTCGGTAGAAGCCTTGATGGTATAACCGGATTGAAGATTGAATCCGAGATTAACAGACTGCCGATAACCCCAATACCGTTTCGCGTGTAGGCATAATTGATTTATCAGGAACAGGAATCTCTAATACATCCATTACTGTTACTCAACAGGGCAAACCCGCAACACTCAGTATATCGCCAACAGCTATGTCTGTTGGCGCTTTAGCCT
>CAYMZV010000472.1:0-2668 GCA_964394965.1 uncultured Chryseobacterium sp. | reverse complement strand
TGATTCTGTTGATGTACGGAATCCTCAATACAAACGATGTGGAAAATTTCCGGAACCAATTCTGTTTTCGCTGTGAGTAAGTGAAAATTACAAGGGCAAGAATTCCAAAGACAATCCACGGACCGTATTTCCCCAATGTTTCCGAAGCGCCAATGATCCATTTGGTGATTCCGGGCAACTCGGTGTGAAAACGCTTGAGCATATCGGCAAACATCGGTACCACAAAACGCAACATGAACCAGACTGCACCGAAAGCGACAACAAGAACAACCATCGGATAGGAGAGTGCGCCTGTCACTTTCCTTTTCTGTTTTATTTTTTTGGAATAATATTCTCCCAAATCTTTGAGCACCTCGCTCATGCGTCCACTCTCCTCGCCGATGCGCAAACTGTAAAATTCGTAAGCGGAAAATTTTCCCGTTTGTTCGATCGCTTCCGGCAATGTGCTTCCGTTGATGATGGCTTTCAGGATTTGCCCGTACAATTCCTTTTCCTCTTTTTTTTCCGCTTCGCTTTCCAATAATTCAAGTGCTGTACGGATGTCGATTCCAGCGGTGAGCAACACATGCAACTCACCATAAAACCGTTCTTTCTTCTTGTCATTCCACGCGCTCGAAAAAAGTTTGATGTCGCGACTCATGAAATCCATGATACCGCCCGCCGCTTTTTTTTCTGCAGTTGATTTGAAGGATTGTATTTTGCTGAGGTCAATTGCCATTCTCATTCAGGTCGGTTTCTTCACGGTCGATTTTCGATTTCGCATTATTCGTTTTCAGATAAACCCGCTCCACTTTCTTCCCATCGATATCCATCATCACATGCAACTCATCCATTGGCGAGTTTTCCGAATTTGACTTTTCCGATTTCAGCATAGCCTCGATTCCTGAAACTGAAACATGGAAAGTGTCGATTGCCGAAAAGTCATTTCTCAAGACATTCTTTTCGGAAAAACGGTAATTCAACATTCGCCCGCCGGTTTGCAATTGAATCTCATTTTCAGAAACCAGGGTGATGTTTTCAGCGTTTGAAAAATCGGATTGCAATTGGCTGACAAAAAAGGAAATTTCAGAATCGGAAACTGATCTTATGCGATAGGATTCATATTGTTTGGTGATGATCCTGTAAGCGGAAAAAGTGGCTGTGAGCACA
Source organism: uncultured Chryseobacterium sp. (assembly GCA_964394965.1). Lineage (GTDB taxonomy): Bacteria > Bacteroidota > Bacteroidia > Palsa-965 > Palsa-965. Next base: position 1,519 of record CAYMZV010000472.1, on the reverse strand, counting down.
ATCCCGCTGAGGATCATCCCGACGAGAAGTTCCAGAAGCGTAAATGCAGGAAGCCGTTTATGGATTGCGGATGATTTCATTGTATTCGCCAAGTTGTATTCCGTCGGGTGTGATGGCAGTGTAATGCAGTTGATAGAGATTTGCATAAGTTGAATAGGGAAGCATTTTTTTCTCCACGCGGAATTCATCGTATTGGATGGTTTCATCCAACAAACGGTTTTCCGATTTTGATTTTATAGCTTCATTTCCCAATCGTATCCGTGCCAGTATTTTCATCCTGTTCCGCGAACCTGTCACGACATTGTTATAGATCATTACCGAAAATCCAAAGCACAGCATCACAATGATCATGGCAATCATGGATTCCAGGAGAATGTAACCGTTCAGGTTTACCGATCTCATTTTATGGAATGGTTTCATTTCAAAAACTCGATTACCGTTTCATGATCTGTTTTTTTTCTTGCAATCGCCGAAGCGACAAAATCTTCGGAACGTTTTGGGCGGTCGATCACTGCATCCATCAAATGGTTTTCATATTCCGCCGATGCGGTTTTCAATTCGAATTTCGCGCAGACCAGATCGCCAAAGACAGTTCCTCGATGCTCAACCAGATCGGCGCTGTAGATTTCCCCGTAAATGATCGATTCGATTGCTGTTGAAATGATCACATGTTTCCTGAAATCATTCGCTGTGGAACAGGCAAAAAGCTGCCCGAATATCCTTGACTTTTCCCCAATGAAAAGCGATGAAACATCCGGGGATTTGCTGTTGGCGATTATTCCAAGGACACTCGGATAATGCAAATGGATTTTTTCACCGGCAACGAGTGAATCTCTTGCGAATGCCTGGAAATTCCCTTCAACCCCATCTTCAATGAAAATTTTCGGCGCAAGGAGCAAGGCATTTTGAATGGATGAATTTTTTCCGATCCTGATTCCCTTTCTGGAAATGATACAAACCTGTCCGTTTATTTTTTCTGAACGGATGAGAATCGTATCCTCGGAAAAAACATAAAGCGGGCGATTTGAAAAAGAGTTGGTGATGCTGTCCGATTGTTGGAACTGTTGCAAATCAATCACAGAATCGTTTTCGGTGGGTTGGAATTCAAATGATTTTTCAATGCGCTTGACAAGTGTGTCATTGTATTCCGGAAGAAAACGATTGGAGGTTTTGATTTCCCCGTCAACGAGTTTGTTTCCCGAATAACTTTGCCCTTCGATGTAAGCGCGTTGAATTCCCGCTTGGGGCAAGTAACAATCGCCGGCCAATCTTGTTTTTCCTGTAATGCTCAGTGGTTTGTCGAGATCCGCGAGAACCAATGCGGTGCGATCGTTCGGTTGATTTTGCCAGCCGACCGACGCAATGAGCTGGCGATTGAAAAATTTATTGTGAGCGTGTGAGATGGCAATCTCAAATGCCCCCCATGTTTTTTTTTCAAGCAAAACGGAATCACTTCCATTTCCGAAGAGATCGATGTCTTTTGGTGAACCATAGCCAATCGCCGTTTGATCTCCCATCA
>CAYMZV010000471.1:0-2687 GCA_964394965.1 uncultured Chryseobacterium sp. | reverse complement strand
CCGCTCGGCGACGGCGACGAAATAGCGGAGATGGCGCAGTTCCATGCGGGTGCCAGTATAACTAAAAGCTATGCTAAGGCAAGAAACATGGTCTTTCACAATGCTCCAATACCTGTGGCATCTTCAGGGCATGATGAATATAAGAAAAGCAAACGAACGGGGCCACGCCAGTCACGGCTGGCTGGACAGTTACCACACTTTCAGTTTCGCGGATTATTTTTCGGATATAAAATACGGTTACGCCGGATTTGCTTACGACGCACCCAAAGTCGGAACGTTTGCATTGACAGCGACAAGAATGGATTACGTGAAATTCCGTGAGACCGACAATACAGGTGCAACCATTGGGGAATTCACTGCCGGGGAATACGGAATCAATTTGGGGTATTGCCGCGCCATCGATTCCAATTTTACGGTGGGAGGAACATTGAAATTCATCCAGTCGAATTTGTATTTGTGGAAAGCGAATGGTGTTGCGGTTGATCTCGCTGCAAAATATAAACTTCCGAAAAAGGATTTCACCGCTTCGGTTTTGTTGCGCAACATGGGAGCGATGACTTCCACTTACGTTGTTGGCGATAAGGAAAAACTTCCTTTTGAAGTGGAGGCGGGAATGGCTTTCAAGCCGAAACACATGCCTTTCCGTTTTTCATTTGCATTCACCAATTTGCAGAAATGGGATTTGACCTACGTCGATCCAAATAATCCTTCACAATCCGTCGATCCGCTTACGGGCGATTCCATCAAGGTGAGCAAATTCAAAACATTCAATGACAAGTTGGGACGGCATGTGGTTCTCGGTGGGGAATTGCTCATCGGAAAAGCGGTTTCGCTTCGCATCGGTTACAATTACATGCGCAGAAAAGAATTGGAAGTGGATACAAAACGCGGCGCCTGCGGATTTACTTTCGGTCTCGGCATTCATGTTTACAAATTCAATCTCAGTTATGCGCACGCCGTCTACGCGCTTGCAGGTGCAACAAATACGTTTACGTTAACCACCTGTCTGGAAGATTTCTATTCGAAGAAATAGGACGTTGTATTTTCCCTTTGCATTTCCCTTCATCAATCGGTTGAGTTTTGTGATTTTGTTTTTTGTGGCAAGACAATTTTGTTCACTAACTTTCGTCTGAATCAAATTCAAAAACCATGTGGACGGAAGCATCGAACAAATTAAACCGCACTTTCAACTTCAAGGATTTCCCCGAAGCATTTTCATTCATGACACGCGTTGCTTTTGTGGCTGAAAAAATGAATCATCATCCTGAGTGGACAAATGTCTGGAACAGGGTTGAGATCAATCTCAATACACACGATGCCGGAAATACGGTAACGGAAAAGGACAGGAAATTGGCAACTGCAATCGACAGGATTTATGAATCGTATTCCCATTAGGACGGCCGCTGTATTTTTTCTTGCATTATTTTTTATTCAGGCAAGTGTCCCTCCACGCTTGCAAACCGAAATCGACAAACTGAATACCGACGAAGTTCTCCAGCACGGGGAGTGGGGATTTTGTGTGATGACCGCCGACAGCGGAAAAATCATTGCAGCAAACAATCCCGATTTGAGTTTGATGCCGGCGAGTACCTTGAAAATCCTGACAACGGGCGCTGCCATTGGATTGCTCGGTGAAAATTTCACATACGAGACAAAAATCGAATACGACGGGATTTACGACAGCATCAATGGAATCATTCATGGGAATATTTACATCAAGGGTTGTGGCGATCCGACTTTTAATTCCGCGCGATTCAATCGGGATGATACAATTTCCCTTTTTCAAAGTTTGCCTTTTCGCTTGACGAAAAAAGGGATAAAAAAAATCGATGGAAATATCATCGGGGATGCAAGTTGTTTTTCCGACAATCCGATCCCTGATGATTGGAGTTGGAGCGACATCGGGCAATATTATGGCGCAGGAACCTGTGGCTTGGCTTATGCAGACAATGCCGTGAGTTTGTATTTTGATTCAACACATGGAGATTCTTGCACACTCACAAAAACAAATCCTGTTCCTGTTGATGTGATTTATCGGACGAATGTAATTGCAGACGGGAAAAAAGACGAAGCCATTGTTTACGGGGCGCCTTTTGGAAACATTTATTATGTGAATGGAAATATTCCCGCACAGAAAAAAGATTAAGAAGTGAAAGCCGCTGATCCGGATCCGGCGTTTCAATGTGCGGTGGATTTTTTCAATGAAGTTGCGGCAACAGGAATTTCCATTGCAGGAAAGGCGACGACGATTCGCAGAATGCAAATTGCCGGAGAAAAATTTTCAAGCAAAAGAAGAAAGTTGACGAGTGTTGTTTCTCCTCCGCTTTTATCCATTGTACACGAAACGAATTTGCACAGCGACAATATTTACGCCGAACAATTGCTTTGCACGTTGGGATTGTTGAAAGGCGATACAGGAACAACAGAAGCGGGAATTCGAGTGGTGAAAAATTATTGGGCTTCACAGGGAGTTAAGTCGGACGGACTGTACATGACCGATGGTTGTGGACTTTCGAGAAGTGATTTGATAACAACAAGCATTCAAGCAAGTGTGTTGCAAAAAATTTATAATCAGAAATGGTTTTCGGTTTTTGATGCGTCACTTCCCATTGCAGGTGAAAGCGGATCGATGAGCGGTTTGTGTAAAGGAACATTGGCTGAACACAACATGCACGCAAAAACGGGCT
>CAYMZV010000470.1:0-2701 GCA_964394965.1 uncultured Chryseobacterium sp. | reverse complement strand
CGGTGAAAACCAAATGTTCGTGCTTTGATCCTTTTATCCCCATCATCACCGCCACTTTTTTCCCGTGCTGGTAATATTCATCCTCCTTGATCGTCACAACTTTCAACAGCGGATTCCTTTTAGCGAATTCCTCAAGCACATCTCCTGTCAAATCGTACGAACAATCATTCACCACCACCACTTCAAAATCCGGATAGTCCTGCGCCAAAACGAGAGGAAGATTTTCTGTCAGGTTATCATCTTCATTCCTTGCGCAGATGATGACTGAAACAGGTGGAAGATTTTGATCAGGGATGGCCGGATTTTTCCCTTTCTTATACGTTGCCAATCTCAAGAAAAAATACAAGTGATAAAACAATTGGATCAGCAAACCAAGCCCGAGTGCCCAGAACACAATCATCCCCGGTGAAAATTTGGTCAGTTGATCCAACATACACGGCAAAAGTACCTTCCTGTATTGTGGGCATCCTGAACTGGAAAATTATCTAACTAACAAAGTAATTAACAAATTGGAGGATGGGACATGGGACGCGGGAAATCGGGACGTGGGACGCGGGAAATTGGGACGCGGGAAGTCGGGACGTGGGATTACACAATCACTTTCTTCGATCACCTTTTCTTCCCGAAAAAGCCTTCATCAAACTTCACAGCATATTCCTGATAATCTTCGGCCACCTGTTTCGAATATTGGCGTGCGAATTCCATCAGGCCTTTTTTCCATGATGTCTCGGCAGCGAAGGAAATGAGTTCGTCGGCAATCGACGATCCTTGTCGGCCACTGGAACGGAGATAGGATGAAGCGGTGACTTCGCCGAGTGTGGTTGCCAGATCTGCCAACTTATTTATTTTTCCACGGCAACTTTCAAGATTCACACGGTCATTCGAAGGTTGAAGCGCCTTGAGCACAAACGATTTTTTCCCGATCCGCAAAGCGGAAAGTGACGCGGGCGAAACGGATTGCATGCGGTGCTGGATTTGCGTAATGCGTGATGCCTCGTCTTTCCATTTCGGTTGTTCAATGTGCCGTGGAGGTTTCACCGAAGAGGGAAGCGCCTCTTTCAAATCGAAAAGATGAAGTTTGCCCGAATCCTTTTCTTCACATGCCAACAACACATACCGTTCAATTCCCAAACTACCCGTTCCGACAATACGGTGCGCCACATCAACGACCTGAAAAGATTTGTCATCACGGGTTATTTTTTTCTTGCGGAAAAAACGGATCAATTCATTTTTCTTTTTTGCATTCAGCCGCATTGTTTTGACACCGTCAATCCTCAACTTGAATTTTCCATTTGAACGGACAACCCTCTCCTCCAGAAATTCTTTCCGTTTGCGCGATTGCAATTTTTCAAACAGGTTTTTCACTATTCCTTTCGCCGTTTCCCTTTCGGTCATCGTCGCTTTTCCAATACTGAGATTGCGGATGAAACTTTCCAGGAAAATCCTCGAAACGGTTGAACAATCCTTTTCCTTGAATCCGAGTCCTGCACCTGCCACGTAAATCGCAGTCATCACACGCGCAAGTTCCCACGTACAGGGCGCGAGTGCAGCCTCATCAAAATCGTTGATATCGAAATAAATCTGGCGATTGCTGCTTTTATATGTTCCGAAATTTTCAAGATGAAGATCGCCACTCACCCACACGCGTGTCGAATCGGAAATGGAAATCCTTTTCGGAAGGTCTTCGAAAAAGAGATGTGCCGTTCCCCGGTAAAAACGAAAAACATTTTCACGCATGGCTGCATATTTCAGAACAACCATTTGCGGATTCCTGTCCTTGTTGAATTTCAGGATTCTATGGGGGACGTTGCGCATTAAAAAGTAAATTCCTTTATTTTTTTATCACTCAATAAACGCAATGTCAATTCCTCGTGGTTTTTATTTGTCCCCATCACTTCCCAAACTCCGGAAATGTCATTCCCTGCCCGATGCTGCTTTTGTCTTCTGAATTTCAATCCGCACTCTTCAAACAATTTTTCATAATGCCAAAGTGTTCCTTCCTGTTCATATTCACAAACAATCATGTAACTCCGGCTTTGATTGTTGGCATCAATCACTTTTTCAAGGGCGGTAAATCCGATCAATACCAAAAGAACACATATTGTCGATAAGGTGCTGATGATATATTCCCCGGAACCGATTCCCATTCCAACAGCCGCAGTCATCCAAATAATCGTTGCTGTCGTAACTCCCGAAACCCTATTCTCCCCCCTGAAAATGACACCGGCTCCCAAAAAACCGATTCCTGTTATGATGTTCGCCGCAATACGATCCGGATTTGATCCGCCAATACGAATGGAAAAAATCGTGAACAAAGTGGAACCGACACAGACAAGCACCAACGTACGAAATCCCGCCGATTTTGTCCTGTACTCGCGTTCGGCACCCAAAAAACCACCAAGCACAATTGCCAGAAAAAGCTTGATCAGGTCATCATGCAGATTGTCCATAGCGAAAATTATTAGTTGCAAATATAGAATACCGTTTCGAAATGGGATTTGGAGCGCAACAAAAGCCGCCATAAAGTTGCTCCGCTCCTGCTTTCCGCTGCAAGTCCGTCCACACACAAAATCTCAAAGAAGCCATCACACTTGCCATCGCAAACCTTTGAGATTCTCCAACACACTTCGGGCTTTCCGCTGCAATCAGGGCTAATGAAGTTCCTTTCGTGCGTTGAATGCACTTCGCTCGCACCGGCAAG
>CAYMZV010000469.1:0-2704 GCA_964394965.1 uncultured Chryseobacterium sp. | reverse complement strand
AGTGACAAATGGCAAGTGACTAGTGAAAGGATTTTTTTCCCACGCCCCACGTCCCTCGTCCCATTTTCTCGCCCCATTCTCACGCCCCTTTTATGTATTTTTAGAAAATGATTCCCGTGCGGAAAACCCTGCTGCTGCTCTTGATATTGGCATTTCCCTTGCATCATTTATTTGCACAGGATTCCTTGCGCAGGATCGTGAAGAATCCGATCATTTCAAAGGAGTTTTACAAAAACGGGAATCTGAAAAGCGTTACCAAAATAAAAACACAGGTTCCCCGAAACAGTGACCTTTTCAATTATTACAAAAAGACAAAAGTTGTCCGCACAGTTTATGATTCGATCACTGGAAGGAAAAAAATGTTTTCGGTTCGCATTACGAAAGCCGGAGTGGGAGGGAAACATTGCTATGAATATTTTTATAAGAAAATAGATTACGACGATACGGGAAAAAGGACGCGGTTCGAGAAATCATCTTGCGACAAGAACCGTTACAAATTCATCATTTACAAGAATGGGAAAAAGGATTTCATTCACATCGAAAGAAAGAGGGTGAGAAAAAGATGAAACGGTTTTGTGTTTTGATGCTGATTCTGCTGACAGGAAATTTCCTTCGTGCACAGGTGCCTATCCTCGGGGCGGACAGCCTGTTGAAGCATTACGCTTATAAAATGCACCATTACATTGACCGTGACAGTGCATTGAATGATTTTTATTCGATGGATATTTTCGGGATTTCCGTTTATGCCGATGCGGAACAGAAAAAAGCGAATCATCCCGAGTATCGTGTCACGTGGCAGGAACTTCCCATCTACAAAAACCTGATTGCAACCGCTCCACGCGAAGAAGCGATGGATGTGATGCTTGCAAAAGGAAGCAATCCATTCCCACCTGATGTGCAGAAGGATTTTTCGCTTGTGCCTGAAATTTTAAAATACAATCCAACGGATAAAAAACCGTTGAATGGTTTACGCATTGCACTCGATCCCGGACACACTGCCGGTGATACGGCAACAGGAAGATTGGAAGATAAATTCCTGCTTTTCAAAATGTACAATCCGGAAACCAAGGACAGTGTGACGATTTCACTTGCAGAAGGGATGTTGACTTGGAATACCGCATTCATGCTCGCGGATAAATTGCGGCAGGAGGGTGCGACAGTTTTCATGACGAGAAAAACTGCGGATTCAAATGCGCTTGGAAAAACTTTTGAGCAATGGAAAAAAGAGGATTACCGCCGTGAGTTGGATTCGCTATTGAAAATCACACCGACAGATATCCATCTTCGCCGATTGAAAAGCGGGAAATTGTACGATGACAATTCCATTTTCCGTTATGTTTTCAAGGATGTCGAATTGCGAAAACGTGCCGAACTCATCAACGCATTCCATCCCGATCTCACCGTCATCATTCATTTCAATGTGGATGATCAGAATAAGCCGTGGACAAAACCGACGAAAAAAGATTTCTGCATGACTTTCGTGGGAGGAAGTTTTCAGTCAGGGGAACTTTCCGATTCGGAAAGACGATTTGATTTTTTGCGATTGCTGCTTACCGATGACATTGAGAATTCTGCGATGGCTTCCGGTCATGCCGCCTTGGAATTCCAGAGTGAGTTGGAAGTTCCGCTCGCAAAACAAAGTGATGCCGCTTATCTGCAGGAACATTGCATTCCCGAAACTTATCCCGGCGTTTTTTGCAGAAATCTTTCACTCACACGAATGGTACAGGGAACCTTGATTTACGGTGAAACACTTTACCAAGACAATGCGCAGGAATGTTTGCGGTTTTATCGGAATGGAATTCATCCCTATGCCGATAATGGAAGATTGAATGAAGTTGCGGAAGCGTACAATGAAGCGATTCTCGATTGGGCAAAATCCCACTGACGATTTGGGGTTTTTGGCGTATCTTTCGCACTCGCTTTTCCACCATGAAACATTTTCTTTTCACACTTCTTTTTTGCTCGGGAATTGTTTCTCTTTCCGCACAAAATCTTTCTGTCGTTCAGGAACAGTCGCAACATTATTTCTCTTACGGTCAGCACACCGATAATTTTTGGGATTCCATTCGTCACGCGGAAGGGCAACCTGTGGTCGGTTCAATGCCGCGAAGTGTGCAAACATGTACACTCAACAAGCGTGTGTTCGGTTGGCATCCGTATTGGGTGGGAAGCGTTTACACGAATTACCAATGGAATTTGATGAGCGATTTGTGTTATTTCGATTATTCCGTTTCACCGAATACAGGTGCGAATACGAATGCCTCTTTCGCTTATTCGACAAGTGCTGCAGTTACAGCTGCCATTGCGAATGGAGTGAACACACATATTTGCGCCTCACTTTTTTCCAGCCACGCCACTTTTTTGGCGAGTTCGACTGCCATGCAAACGTTCATCACGAACATCATCAACCTTTTGCAAGCGCGCGGAGGCAAGGGTGTGAATCTTGATTTCGAGGGAATGACCGCTTCCAATGCTGCGCCATTCACTGCGTTCGTCATCAACCTCTCGAATCAATTGCATGCAGCCATTCCAGGATCGGAAGTGAGTATTGCATTGTATGCAGTGGATTGGAGTGCCGTTTTTGACATTGCATCATTGACTCCGTATGTTGATTTGTTCATCATCATGGGTTACGATTATTATTGGAGCGGAAGTACAACTGCCGGTCCGGAAGATCCGCTTTATGATTTTGAAACGAGTT
>CAYMZV010000468.1:0-2705 GCA_964394965.1 uncultured Chryseobacterium sp. | reverse complement strand
AAACCATTCCGATCCAAAAGAATGACCTGATCTTCATGTTCACCGATGGCTATACCGATCAGTTTGGCGGTGATAAGGGAAAAAAATTCATGATCAACCGTTTCCGTGAAATGATGCTGACCATGGCTCATCTGCCTGTTGAGGAAGTGAAACAAAAGCTCGCCGTCAATTTCGATAAATGGAAAGGTGAACACGAACAGACCGATGATGTGCTGGTGTTTGTACTGAGAGTGGCGTAAGGGTAGCTCGGGAAAGTCACTGCGATCAATATCGATTCAAAACATTTTCTTCATCTCACTCCAATACATCTGGACCCCATCTTTCTTGCTTCATCAAGCGGGCCAAGGAAATGATTCCTTGCCGATTTTATTTTCCACTCTCTTTTGCAATGGCAGTTTGCATTTGGAATCGCTTGAACCGAATTCCATCATTCCACGAGTAAACATAAAATATTCCCATAAATTAAATATGTTCAAACCTTGTTAATAATAAAAATCAAATATTGTCGATTGAAATTTATAATTCTGTCTATTTATCAAATAAAATATTTCAAATCCCTACAATCATGCGCACCTGCTTTCTCGCAGCCCTTTTGTTGATTTCAAAAATCGGCTATTCCCAAATCGCTTTTTACGACGCCCAAATACTTGACACGCTCCTCCAAAACCCCGCTCCGAATATGCAATCGGTGTTCATGATCCTGAATCAATATTCCGGATTGAAAGACAACAGCGAAGGGAAACTGAAAGGTGTTTACTGTGATTCAACCAATTCATTCTTTTCAAAAAAAGTCGGCAATTTCATCGACACTTATAATCCAAGTAGGATAATCGGAATCGCCAAGACTTCGCTGAACAGCGATTCCATTTCGGATTTGGCTTTTAACTATCCTCATAATAAAGATATACGAGACTTGTTGGACAGTATTTCAGACAACGTTAGTAAGATCAGGAACCTCAATAGGGAAAAGGAAATAAAATGCCCTGATTTGAAAGCATTGCACGAGATCAAACAAAGCAGGCATTTGACTTCGTCCGATTCTTCCCTCTTAAAAAGTCTAATCCGAGATTCCTTATCTCCCGATTTATTGACTTTTGCCACAACCGAATACAAAGCGGAGCGCATTGATTCAGTATCACTTAAAACCAAGATCGATCTTGAACAATCAAAAAAGAAAAGCAATCTCGATCATCTTGAGCTTGCTTTGGCATTGATAACTCCCAATCATATATTGTCTTACCCACCATCTGCTGATACTCCAAAAGCCCCTCATTTGGCAATCCCGCAAACTTCAAAACAAATGCAAATCAGTTTGCAGTTGGAATCCGAAAAATTGAGCAGTTATTCAATCCCTTCCCAATCCGAAGCAATCGATGCATTGGCAATTTTTATTGCCGGACGATTCAAGGAAGAGGTTTCATTGACTTTTTTCAATACGCTGCGGGAAAAACTTGACAGGGACAGTCTGTTGGCTACCTTGTTTCCCCAAACATTCGGGTTGTTGAATTTCACGGATGTATTTGCTGAACCCACATTGGGAGGAACGTGGCAACATGCATTTGCAAGTGACCTGGTTGAAATGCCCGAGCATTTGGCAAACACCAACACTCCAAAAAAATTCAAGGATGAGGAATTCAATGATTTCTGCACCATGTATACTGTGGTCGATCAACTGCGTCAAAGGAAAGACTATGTTGACATCATTGATCTGCTTGTCGAACAAAAAAAGGCAGAAGCGCAGGCACAGGGCAAGGCTTTCTTCTCGACCGACTTGGGGAAACTGCTCGGGCTTATGCAAATGGTGAATGAAACATTCATTGATAGGAACACCGGCAGGTTCTGGATATCCTATACCGAATTGAAAAACATGAGCGATGAGGGGTTTGCGATTTTTTTCGGTTTGGTCAGGAATAAATATTCGGACCTCTTTAATGCTTTGGGATTGGATTCAAAATACGATTTCGACAAAAACCACAATCAGCTGAAACTTTCATTCCTGAATATCCTTTTAAGCGTCAACGAACTTGAAAGGGCTTATGAAAAAAATCCGGATGGAAATTCAGGAACATCTGTGGTTGGAAAATATTCCCTCTGGAAAGCGCATTACGATGTTTTCAGTGCATTCTTGGGTTTTGCGAAAGCAAGTACAAAAATCGTTTCCGGCGTTCTTGTTTGTACTGCGGATTCTGTTTTCATATCGAAGACAGCCAAACAATTGGATTTCATTTTCGCGAACCTTACCGAAACCAGCGAGGCTATTGACAACCAACAATACAGTGTGGTAATCAATAACATGGTTGAACTCATCAAGCTCCTCTACAAGGGACCGATTGTAAACTATGCAACCGTTCAGACAAAATGCCGATTAAAAAAAGTTGAATCACAACTCGATCGGTTGAGATTCTATAAAAATGGAAAATCGAATAGGAAAAAATTCGACTCTTACCGGTCTTTGATCATTTCACAAATCGATAAAATCGAGAACGACAGTACCGGACAACGTGCAGACATCAGCTGTCTTAAAACTCTAATGAAAACCGCTGGAGTCTGGAGAAAACATTTCATCTGGTACAGGCTTTGGAGATTGGGTCGATATACCGGACACTTCACGCAAGCGAGAGATACACTCATACCCCAGCAATACTTGCTTAACTCCCAATACAATTACCTCAAGCCATTGATCGGATACATGTCATTAATATCCG
>CAYMZV010000467.1:0-2724 GCA_964394965.1 uncultured Chryseobacterium sp. | reverse complement strand
AGGCTGAACGTATCAATTCCGCTTATCAGTTTGATCCATTGTTCGCTGTGAATTGTAGCATAGTTGATCCATTGCCTCATCAGGTAGAAGCAGTTTATAAATTCCTTTTGCCTCTTCCTAAAATTCGTTTTCTTTTAGCTGATGATACAGGTGCAGGTAAAACGATTATGACAGGCTTGCTTATTAAGGAATTAATGATGCGTGGTTTAGTGGAAAGAATTTTAATTGTCACACCTGGAGGACTTACAAAGCAATGGCAAGAGGATGAATTAGGTGTAAAATTCAATATCCCTTTTACGCTTGTTAATCGTAGCCTATTTTCTTCCGACCCAAACGTATTCCATACAGCACCTAGAATAGTTACTTCAATTGATTTCATTTCTCGTGAAGATGTTTTGAATGTTGCAAGTAATTCACATTGGGACTTGATTGTGTTTGATGAGTGCCATAAACTTTCCGCATACGATTACGGAACAAAACAATATTTATCACAACGCTATAAAGCCGCTAAAGTTTTATCCCAACAGTGTGAACATATTTTATTACTTACAGCAACACCGCATAGAGGAAGAGTAGATACATTTAAAATGCTTTTACAATTACTGGATGAAGATATTTTTGCTACTGATGAAATTGCTTCAACAAGAATAAAAGAAATTGAGCATAACGGTATCAACAAATTTTTTATTCGCAGATTGAAAGAGGGTATGAAAGATTGGCAAGGAAAACCTCTTTTTAAAGATCGTTTCACAAAAACAATTGCCTATCAACTTACACCTGAAGAAAAAGAACTGTATGACGCTGTAACACGATATTTAAGTAAGAAGAAGGAAGAGGCATCCGAAACCAAAAATATTCATGTTTCACTGGCGCTTACTGTGATGCAACGTAGACTAGTGAGTTCAATATTCGCTATTAAAAACACTTTAGAGCGTAGATGGAAAGCATTACAAGGTGTATTAGATGAAATTAATAAAAACCCCACCATTTTTAGTCAACGTTACAAATTAGAAGGTTTGGATGTAAAGAATATTGAGGATTATGAAGAATTAGAAGAAGGTGAAAGAGATTCTCTTGATAATATTTTAGCGGACCCCAAAAAATTCAAGCTATTTACCACAGCTAAAAGTTTACAGGAAATACAACAAGAAGCCAGTGAAGTGAAGAAGTTGTTTGAGATGGCCCAAACACTTTACAATCGTAAGCAGGAAGAAAAAAAGTTTCAGCAGTTGCAGGAACTATTAAAGTCAAATGGTGTTTTAGAACACGGTGAAAAATTAGTAATCTTCACGGAACATAAAGACACACTGCTATACTTAGAGGAACGACTCACAAAAAGTGGTGGCTACAAAGTAGTAACCATTCACGGAGGAAAATTGGTAGATGAACGTAGGGAAGCGCAATGGGCTTTTGCAAAACCGGATACGCAAATTTTGATTGCTACTGATGCAGCAGGTGAAGGTATCAACTTACAGTTTTGCCGACTGCTTATCAATTGGGATATTCCTTGGAATCCCAATCGTCTTGAACAGCGCATGGGGAGAATACATCGTTATGGTCAGAAGCAGGATGTTCTCGTGTTCAACATGGTAGCGAGCAATACAAGAGAAGGAAAAGTTTTGGAAAGGCTACTCACAAAACTTGACATTATTCGAGAAAGCATGGGGGACGATCGGGTGTATGATGTGATTCAAGATGTATTGGAAGGAGTAGGGTTAGATGAAATTATAAATTCTGTTTTCAATGGAAAGGAAACTGAATTAGACAGATTTTTAGCTCAGGATGATGAACAAATCAAAATAAGATTTCAAGAAAAAATAAAAGAACAAAAAGAAAAGCTAGCCCACATCGCAGTTGACTATAAAGATGCGCGGACACTGAAAGAAAACTCCGATGAAAAAAGGCTCCAGCCAATTTATATTCGTTTGTTTTTTGAAAAAGCATTCAAACATTTGGGAGGGGATTTTAAGGAGATAAGACCTAGCATTTATCGCATTGATAAACTACCTGAAGCAATCACACAGACTCTTCGCAGTAACTACAACATTTTTGCCGATGCTATCCGCCAAATTCTTTTTTGTTTTGATAAGCAAGTTTTTTTGGATTATCAAAATGTTGGCGATTTAGGCAAAGTGCATTACATCAATCCGGGCAATCCCGTATTTGATAGCTTGGTGAATGTTGTACGCAACCAGTACCGTGAAGACATGTTGAAAGGAACAGTCCTGATTTCGCCAGACGATAACGAAGAATATTTAGCCTTCTTTGTGAAATCACAAATTGTTGATAACAGAGAAAGTAAAAAGAATGATAGTGTTGCCGATGAAAGATTGGTAATGGTTTACCAAACTACAGACAAGAAATTTCATATCACCTCTCCTGCAAAATTTATTGATCTTCATGCACCCGCAGAATTTACAAAACTGCTTGCACCACAAGAAGCTGTTAGTAGTTACGAAGTAGTGCAATGGAGTTTTGCAAACATTACTGAAAAACAATTTGAGGACACCAAAGTTCATGTACTGAAAGATTCTGCCGACAGGAAAAAATATTTAGAGACTGCTTTCACTCAGGTAATAATGGATTTACAAACTCAGATTCAGGAGTTACAAGGGAAAGTGTTATTAGGTGATATGAAAGCGCAAGATAAAATTTTAAAAAAACAGGAACGTATTACCGAACTCATTCACAAAAAGAAAAATCGCCTTGAAAATTTAGACCTTA
>CAYMZV010000466.1:0-2742 GCA_964394965.1 uncultured Chryseobacterium sp. | reverse complement strand
GCGCACAATGCGATGCGTGAAACTGTCAATGGTGCCAATGGCAAAATCGGAATAGTGATGGAGGATTTCACCGAGAATATCCTTGGAGCGTGAAGCAAGCGTAAATGGATCCAGCATCAACTCCTCACCGAGAATTTTTCCCATCGCAGAAATTTCTTTCGGATTCGGTTCCGACAATTCCTTCAATGCCGAAATGATCCGCTCTTTCATTTCCGCCGCGGCCTTGTTCGTGAAAGTGATGGCCAGGATTTTCTTGTAACGCTGGGGTGGAGTGGAAGTGTCCAACAACGCAAGACGGAGATATTCTTTCACAAGCGTGAAAGTTTTTCCGGAGCCGGCGGAAGATTTGTAGACGGTGAAGTTCACTTTTGTAAATGTAATTGTTTCTTGTTTCAGGTTTGCTGTTTGCAAGGAGGTCAATTACCAATCCCTGCTTTATTTTCACTAAATTTGAGATAAGCAATTTCCAATGAAGGGTTTTCTGAAAATCATTTTTATCATTCTCTGTTGGGAAACCCGCGTACTTTCACAAGCTCCTGTTACCGATCAATTTGTCGATACCGATATTCCGCAATGGCCCGTGATTGTGAATCCCGGAGAATATGTTCCTGAGCAATTGCTCGTGATGTTGCGACCCGGTGTTGCAATGGGTGAATTGGAAGAACAATTTTCGCAAAAGGGATTTACGATTGTTGCAGAAAAGAATTGCGCGGCATCGATGCGCGTGTGGACACTGACATTTTCTCCGGAGACAAATATTCAGGAAGCGCTGAAAGTTGCGAAAACTTTTTCCTCGATTGAACTTGCGCAGTACAACCATTATGTTGCGCACCGTGCCAGTATTCCGAACGACGTTCAATTCGGATTGCAATGGAACATGAAAAATACGGGACAAAGCGGAGGGACTGTTGGTGCCGACATCAGTGCGACTGAGGCGTGGGATATTGCAACAGGAGGAATGACAGTGCAGGGCGATACGATTGTTGTTGCCGTGATTGATGCCGGTTTTGATTTGGTGAATGAGGATTTGAATTTCAAAAAGAATTACGGGGAGATTCCCAATAACGGAATCGACGATGACCACAACGGATACATTGATGATTTTGACGGTTGGGATGCTTACAACAGCGATGGAAACATCACTTCAGATTTGCATGGCACTCACGTTACGGGAATTGTAGGTGCGCGTGGAAACAATACTGTCGGTGTTGCAGGTGTGAATTGGGGAGTGAAAATAATGCCGGTGATGGGATCGGATGGAACGGAAGCGCAAGTGGTGGAAGCTTACACGTATGTTTTTGATGCGCGGAAATTATACAACACAACGAATGGTGCGCAAGGTGAATTCGTTGTTGCCACCAATTCCTCTTTCGGAGTTGATCAGGGACAACCAGCCGCTTATCCGATTTGGTGTGCGATGTATGATTCGATGGGAACAGTCGGGATTTTATCTGCGGGGGCAACTGCAAATCAGAATTGGGACATTGATGTGGTGGGCGATATTCCGACAGCCTGTTCAAGCAATTATCTGATCTCGGTTACAAATACGGATCGCAATGATTTGAAATATCCGAGTGCAGGTTATGGTGATACGACAATCGATATCGGTGCGCCGGGTACACAAATTGAATCGACTGTGCCTGGAAATGCTTACGGCCAATTGACGGGAACTTCCATGGCTTCCCCTCACGTAGCGGGTGCGGTTGCGTTGATGTATGCGGCTGCCTGTACACAAACCATCACGGATTACAAGAACAAACCCGACAGTATTGCATTGGTGATGAAGAATCTATTGTTGACAAATGCCGATCCCAACGTTTCACTCACGGGGAAAACCGTTTCGAATGGAAGATTGAATCTTTACAATTCGCTGGTCGCTGTGCAGACCATGTACAATTGCACAACACTGGGAATTTCGTCCAATAAAAATCCGTTTTCACTGTTTGATTTGTTCCCAAATCCGGCAAGTGGATCGGTGACCGTTCAGTTTTATTCGCCGGGAGAATCCATCGCAACAATCATTGTCACCGACATGCTCGGACAGCAATTACTTTCCATTTCACAAAATACAACAGCAGGAAATAATTTTTCTTCCCTCAACATCAGCGGGCTTTCATCCGGAATTTATTTTGTGAGTGTGAATAGCGGAGGAACAATCTCCAACGCAAAAAGACTGGTGGTGGAATAATACAACTTTTGTTTTCCGGAAATTTTCCCCATGTCTCCGTGGCAAAAATATCAAATGTTTTTTCTCGCTGAGAGATTTTATCTCCGCATTTAGCCAACCAAAAGATTCACACTCATCACCGCCACCAACGCAGCGGTTTCCGTTCTCAATCTTCTTTCACCGAGAGAAATGGGTTTGAAACCGTTTTTTGCCGCCAAATCAATTTCGTCTTTTGAAAAATCGCCTTCCGGCCCAATGAGAATGAAAATGTCCCCTTCGGATTTCAGGATATTTTTTAGCAATGTTTTTTCACCATCCGCACAATGCGCAATGAATTTTTGGGCAGTATCCGGAATGGAAGAGATGAACTTATCGAATGCAACAACCTCATTTATTTCCGGCAGCCAACTCTGTTGCGATTGTTTGATTGCGGATACGGCAACTTTTTCGAGGCGCTCCGTTTTTACAATCGCCCTTTCCGAATGATCGCAATTCAAAAGTGCGATGGAATCAATTCCGATTTCAGTCGCTTTTTCCACAAACCATTCGAGACGGTCAATGTTTTTCGTGGGAGC
>CAYMZV010000465.1:0-2745 GCA_964394965.1 uncultured Chryseobacterium sp. | reverse complement strand
TGATCCTCCCGAACAAATGGTTGTCGGTGCTGCAGTGGAAGTAACTGTCGGAGTTGGATTGACAGTGACAGTGACTTGCGCTGTGCTTGTACAACCTGCAGAAGTTCCGGTAACAGTATAAGTTGTTGTTGCAGCCGGTGAAACCGTAATCGGACTTCCGTTGATATTTCCCGGATTCCAATTATAGCTTGTTGCACCGCTTCCTGTCAATGTAGTGGAACTTCCGGCACAAATGGTTGTCGGTGCCGCAGTGGCTGTAACGGTTGGTGTAGGATTGACGGTAACGGTAACCTGAGCGGTATTCACACATCCTACAGAAACAGTTCCCGTTACGGTATAAGTTGTCGTTACAGCAGGAGAAACCACGATGGAACTTCCATTGATATTTCCCGGCATCCAATTATAAGTTACGGCACCACCTCCTGTCAATGTCGTTGAACCTCCCGAACAAATTGTTGTCGGCGATGCAGTGGCTGTTACAACAGGTGCGGCACCAACCGTGACGGTTACAGGAACGCGCCACCATCCGGGACATGTTCCAACCCAATATGTGGTGGTTGCAACAAGTACCGGAGTTGTAAATGTTGTTCCTGTTCCAATCGGCACTCCACCGACAGAGGCAGAATACCAATCGACTACGGTACCTCCCGGAACAGTACCACCCAAAACTGCAGTAAGTGTGACGGAGCTTCCCGAACAAATGGTAATGTTTGTTGTTGTGATTGTGAAATTCGTAATGGCTGCGTTGTTGGTTCCAGGACAACCTTTCGTTGCTCCATTGGGAATGAACTCTGTCAATGAATTGGAATTGGTAGTTCCATTCACGCCACCATTTGAATTCCTCGTTGGGGCACCGGATGAAACTGCAATGTAACCGCCGCCGCCGCCGCCGCCTGGACCTTCCGCTTCAGGAGTCGATGCAGGAAAACTGATATTCTGATTTCCACCGTTTCCTCCATTGGTATTTACAAGAATTGTATTGGCAACACCACCCACAGCATTGAGTACGATTGTTCCACCGGCACCACCTCCACCCGCTCCATCAATTCCACCGACAAGACTTGAACCACCAGTCGCATTTGCACCATTGTTTCCGTTTGAACTTACTGTACCTGTTCCGCTGATGGCTCCAAAAACCATCATGTAAATTAAGCCTCCCCCATTACCGCCATTTCCGGCAGCCATATTATCCTGATCACCGGCGCCACCACCGCCACCGAGAAAAAGTCGGCCGGTCGTATAATCCAAAGGCCTTCCACCCAAACCTGTTGATTGGTAATTTCTTGAATCGCCTCCCCACGCAGCATTATTTCCGGGTGGTTGTGTAATTGCATTTCCATTGAGTCCGGAAAAGGAATAACCGCCCCTTCCACCACCGGCGGAATTGACCGCCGTTCGCAAATTCATTGTATTGGCAGGAGGTTCAATTCCCCAAGCGATATTCCAATTCACTCCCGACTGATCGGGAATTCCATTTCCACTCCACAGGGCCGATGCACTTGTACTGTTGGGGGCATTCGCTCCGCCGCCGCCGCCGGAGTTATGCGCTGATGCGCCACCGCCACCATTTGCAGGTGCACCGCGACCGTATCTGCCTCCGAAAACCGTGTATTCTGATCCGTATCCCGCCACACTTTCACCTTTCGCCGCTCCTAAAGTTGAGTCGGTGCTTGAACAGGTATTGCTTCCATAAGCGGATGCATTGTCATTTCCCACAATTCCTCCACGGAATCCTTTTCCGCTTACATCCACCAAACCACCTGCATTCACGATTGTATTGCCTTGCACTTCCACGGCAAGCACTCCGCCGATTGTTCCATTCCAAGGATCGCACGTGAGGACACCGCCGTTATTGATGGTCAATGTTGCATAGCGCGGAACCCGAATCACTTCCGGTTTGCGTGCGGTTCCTCCATTGGGAATATAGGCATTCGTTGTTCCGCAATCGATATTGATGGTAGTTGCGTTGGGAACAGAAACCACTTGGTGGAATTCGTAATAACCGGTACTGAAATAATTCCCCGACTGCACTCTTCCCCATGTGGTATCGGCTCCATTCGCAAGCGGTCCATCAATGATTGTTCCTTGCACCTGATAAATCATGATGAGATCACCGGGTTGCAAATTGCCGGCAAATCTTCCATTGACATTCAGACTGCTTGAAGCAACCGTAATGGAAGTGCTTGCCACAGGAATGAAAGCGGTGATGGAAGTATACTCGTTGACAACGGTGTTTGCAGCACCGACAACTTTCGGTCCATTTACACCTTGTTGTGCAAAAATTTCATTCCCGCTTCCCTGCCAAAAAAGCGGGGAGAAATTGAGAATTGATAAAAGCACGAAAACGTAATTACGCTTCATGGTAATTTTATTTTGATGATTGAACGACTACTTTAAGGGAGAGTACTAATATAGGGAAAAGGCTATGAATTACGAATTCATGGGGATCCGTGCAATGGATCAGTTCCATTTTTTTCCCGTGCCTCCCAATGCTTCGGGAGTGCCTTTGTGTCAAAAAACAACAAGGAAATATTTCTTGTACGATGAATTGTCGCTAAAGCACGAAGAAAAAAACGAGCGGTTACTTATGGTTTTCGGGAATTGATTCTCTTGAAGAATTATATTTTCGAAGAGAAGCTAGGTTGTCTCGACAACTAAGTTCGTACCCTCCTTTCCTGAAATGTAGACCCTCTACCGAAGAATGGAGACCCTCTTTCCAAGAATGCAGACCCTCTCCCGAGAATT
>CAYMZV010000464.1:0-2745 GCA_964394965.1 uncultured Chryseobacterium sp. | reverse complement strand
ACGTGTACTGCCAATTGTCCTGTTGTGTCGGAGCACAACCGTTTCTTTTCTGCAATCCCTGTTCCCGCTTTCGCAAGTCGCTTTTTTTGCTGGCGCAAAAAAGAGCTCCGACAATTGCTCAATCGGGGCTAATTCAGAAAGCCTTCCTTTTCTATCGGCTTTTTGTTTTCAATATGTCAAGGAACTTAAGTAGGATACTAACTGACAAATGAAAAATAAATCACAAAGTCAAACAGTAAAACTTAACCACCGCGTCAAAAACTTTACGAATGCGACATTTCATTCAGGTGATAAAAGTTGACACTACGGAATGAACAACTCAGGTTTTTCAAGCTTTACGGAACACATCAAAACGTCACTGATATGAAAACACGCTGGCTCAAAAAGAAAAAACCAGAACTGCGTTCTGGTTTTCGATCGATTGGTGTTTAAAAATTCTTAGGTGATAACAGTTTACACGACCACTCTTCCCAATAAGTTTCTATTTCAACTTATATCTGACATAGTATTTTTTATCATAAGGTCGTCGCTCATATTTATCATATAATTTTTCTTTAATTGATTTGTCATAGTATTCCTTTGAATCAAAAAACAAATATCCTTCGTAATAAATCAAAGGTGATGTTGCTTCCGAATAATCAATAAAACACTTTCGTTTCCCAATTTTAAAATACCAGCCGAATGGCATCCTGAATGGGTGCGAATAAGCATCATAAAATCCCATATCACTAAATCGCTGGGTTGAGTCCAGCGAAATCAAATCAGGCAAATCGTCTGTCGTATCTTTTGTAAATGACGCCTCGTAATATTTTTTAACCGTTTCTAAAACAGGTGCAGGCAAATCGGGATATCTTACCCAAGTCGTATCCTTTTCCCAATGGTGTCTGGCTAACCTTTTATAAAGGGGGTGATAACAGCTCAAATCAAAAAGCACAAATATTATAACAGCAAGGAAAAGAGTCCCATGATTTTTCATTTCAATTATTTTGCGTATTAAAACATAAATGTTTTTTTATTCTGATACAAACATACTACTTTTTTTAGGCAGTTGTCTTTGCCTTTTCTTTTTCCTCTGGAGTTAAAACTTACGGAACACATCAAACCATCCTTGATATGAAAACACATTGGCAAAAAAAGAAAAAACCAGAACGCAGTTCTGGTTTTCAATCGATTAGGATTTGAAATTTTTCAGTTGATAAAAGTTTACACGACCCCACCCAAGTTCATTAAAAAATTTAATAGTACTCTCTGATATAATTCGAATAATCCAAAGTAATTACTGTATCAGTTTTGTTGACATAGCAATATCTGTATCCTTTTCTTAGACGATGAATAAAATTATAATTGGGAGACTCTATAAAAGCAACTTTAATAATAGGTGGCAAACAATTATGCAAATAACCGACCTCAATAAATTTTTCGCATACAGAAAGGTTTCGATTTGTTACAATCCTACCATTAAAAATTGTACTATCGCTTGCCGTAAAAAGAATTGAATCGTTAAATTTTCTTTCAAATACAAAAGTTGTTTTACATATAGTAGTATCCTGAACTCTTGCTAACATTGAGTTTGAAGAAGGTTGCCAATAGCGAACAATTACATTTTTATCATCATGCTTACCATTTTGAAAAACATGAGCCATTGAACATGCAAAGAAACAAAATGAGATTAAAAATATCTTGTTCATGGGTGTTTTTTTGAATGTTTATTATATCCTGAAACAAACGCCTGCAATTCATAATTGAATTCAATACCTTTCGTAATTACTAATGCTTGATCGGGAGAAATAGTAGTTGGATATGAACCAAAAGGCAATGATTCTCCAATTTCTTGTCCATTTACTGTCATAAAGGTATACATCATAAGATTTGTATAAACATAGCTTAGTACTGTAGTTGCCGTTGGTACACAGTCTCCATTTTTTTGTTCCAAATTTACATCCATTGCTCTATTATCTTCCCATGGATGATTTAACCATAGATAATGGGATATTTCATGATTAGCGAAATACGCAAAATTACCAGTTGTTCTAGGTGTGATGCCTCCTTCTGCATAACTAAAAGATGTTATTTCTGCTGAAGGTGAAGTATCAGTTCCTGGAGATGCCATACCTCTAATTTTTACACCCAAAGAGGCATCATCATCTGTTAGCGTTAATGATAAATTAGTTCCTGACGATCCATCTTGGTCAAAATATAAATTCCCTGAATATTGTATTTTTCTAACGGGATCGTAAACATTCATAGACTGTGAAAATTGATCGGAAGCAGCATTCAAATATCTTTGTACAGATAAATCACTAACTATAGTGGATTGATTATTCACTGTTGCGGTAACATTTATATCAACATTAAAAGTGCTGATCCCAATATCATAGGTAATCGTGCGGTTTACTGCCTGAGCATTCGGATTTGTATATACTGTTTGTGGATCGCCTAAATATACATCATTCTGCCCAAAAGTAAAGTGTTGCTCTGATGGATTTACTGGAGCTGCTTCCATGCCATCCAAATCAATAGCTTCAATAGGTGTATTACTTGCAAATTGATACGGGGTCAGCATCGGGAATTTACTCGTCATTGGGTCACTCGATAAGAATCTTCCCAATGATGAATTGTAAATTCTCATTCCATAATCCTGCGTTCCCTCTCCCGTTCCCACCGTTTCAGCATCATCCTCTTTTCCATTGAACCCATACCTATAAGTTGTATTGTTATACAACCTACCCTCCAGCGGCGCACCGA
>CAYMZV010000463.1:0-2746 GCA_964394965.1 uncultured Chryseobacterium sp. | reverse complement strand
TGCAAAACGCGTGGCCGATGTGAAATACATTTCACTTCCTAACCTGATCATGGATGAAAAGATTGTGACGGAATTGATTCAGAACGATATGTCGGTGGAGAAAATGACGGCGGAACTGAAAAAAATTACGGAAGATGAAACGGGAAGGAATAAAATGCTGGAAGACTACAAACGCCTTTACGGAAAATTGGGTGGAGTGGGAGCGTCGGCAAGAGTGGCACAAATAATAGTTGATCATTTCAAGAAATGAAAAAAATACTCTTTTCACTTTTCATTTTTTTTCCGGCGATTTTTTTCTGTCATACGGTCGATGTCAGGATTCTTTCCACGATGACGGTTTCGTCAGTGAATGTTTCCATTCATTCGGGCAGGTACCTGTTGTATCTCGACGGTCACCAGCAAGTGGATTCACTCACCACAAAAGTTTTTCAGATGCTTGTGGTTAATGATTCGATTGAAATTAGAATTCCGGATGACACGCTGGGAAGATTCAAGTCATTTCAAATCATTGCGCTTGATGACAGTTCCGTTTTCAAGATCAAACCGATCAAACCGTTTTCAGGAACACGCATTTACGATCACACCTTGGAAATTACGGTGGTGAACGGTTCGTTGCAATGCATCAATACGGTTGACCTCGAACATTATGTTGCAGGTGTTGTGGAATCGGAAGCCGGAGGAAAAACCTCGAAAGAATATTATAAAGTGCAGGCGATACTTTGTCGCACGTATGCAGTCGCGCATTTGAACAGGCACGCGACGGAAGGATTTGATGTTTGCGATGGCGTACATTGTCAAGCGTATCGCGGCCGTCCTTCCGATGCAAATGTTTTGCTCGCCGTGCAGGAAACAAAAGGACTTGTTCTTGTTGATCGGAGTTTGACATTGATCACGCCGGCATTCAGTTCCAATTGCGGAGGGCAAACCGCGAATTGCGAAGATGTGTGGGCGGTTTCCGTTCCGTATTTGAAATCGGTGAGGGATACTTTCTGTTTGCACATGCCCGATGCGACATGGACGAGAAAAATTGCACGCAACGATTGGTTGAGTTATCTCTCGCTGAAACACAAATATCCTGTTGACGATTCGGCGGCGTGTTACAGCGCGTTGAACATGACACAGGAAAACCGTTGCGCCTATTATGTTTATGGAAACCTGAAAATCCCTTACAAGACAATCCGCAGCGATTGGCAATTGCGTTCCGCCTATTTTTCGATTGAGGAAGGGAAAGACAGTATCATCATCAACGGAAGGGGTTACGGGCATGGAGTGGGTTTGTGTCAGGAAGGAGCCATCAACATGGCACGACAAGGTTATTCCTACGAATGGATTCTCGATTATTATTACCGTGATATCGAGATAGTGAACATGTCGAAGCTGGAGTTTTTCAATGAGGAATGAAAAAGGGATTTTCGATTTTTGATTGCCGATTGCCGATTGGGAAAAAAATGGATTGCAGATTATCCAACAACCTTTCGGAAGTCAAGCGTCTTATTGAAAATGATCTTGCGTCTTGATTCTTGAATCTCAATTTTCGAATCATTGAATTTTTGAATACTATCTTTGCCAAGTGAAATTCCCCTTAACCATATTTCTTTTCTTCACTACAATTTTCCTCTCCGCCCAACCCGGAATGATTCCCAATGGTAATTCCCCGATTCCAGGTGCCGATACGTTATCACCTTTGCAAGTGGTGGAAAATTATGTTTCACCGAATGGTTTTCCCGGGAAGATGAAATTTTTCTGTTGTGAAGTGTACAAGGAATGGTATGCGGATTCGACGCTCGGACAGCATTTGCCTGTACGCGTGCAACGCGATTGCAAAATAATTTTCCAGGATACCGCACATGCGGTGATCGCCGTTTGGTTGCACGACTCCGTCACTTCGCGCGATGTTTATTTTTTCCTCGTGAAAGTGAAGAACTGGACCATTTATGCAATCCGTTCGTTGGTGATGACGGATGATGCACAAGCGGAATTGGCTCGACTCGATTCCATTCCCAAAAAAGATCGTGGGAAGGTGTATACAAAAACGCATGAGAATTCTTTTGTGTTTGAATACAACAACCTGAAACTGTGGGAAAGTTCGGATACGTTGCTAGCGATCAATTTCCAGAAGAACAAAAAGAAATTCTGTCAGATGCAAAAGCTGATGGAGAAGAAAGGTTACGTGGGAAAGAATGATACGCTGGTGAAAAAAGGAATGAAGGACAAGAAAATAAAAAAGTTGGCCGATCAATCCCTCATTCGCAATATCGATTACGACAAGCGATATCCCTCATGCGTTTTTTACATCATTGGAGGAATGGATGACAATACAGTCGGTTATCTCTATCAACCTGATCCGAAAAAGATTCCTCACATTACGGAAAAACATTACATCTATTTGAGAGCGTTGGGAAATGGTTGGTATGTTTTCAAGACAACTTGAGGGTTAATGATGAATGATTAATGATTAATGATTAATGATGAAGGGAGTTGATCATTGAGTGTATTGATTTTATTTTTTGACCAAAGTGTGGAAAATTTTAGCGGAAAGCCGATCGACGCAGGAGGGCTTACCCAACATTCAATCATTCATCTGCACATTATCAATTATTAATTATCTTCGCGCCGTACCGGTTCTCAATTGGAATATTTTCAAACGAGATGAAAAGGGAATCCTGTGAAAGTCAGGAACAGTTCCCGCTGCTGTAAGTTCATTAACACTCTTCGAATTCTACTCGCCACTTTTCAACTGAAAGGG
>CAYMZV010000462.1:0-2769 GCA_964394965.1 uncultured Chryseobacterium sp. | reverse complement strand
TACGCTTCTCTCGATGAACTTGCGGAATTGATGAAGAAACATCCGGAATGGGCATTGAAGATCAGCGGTCACACGGATAATGTTGGTCAACCTGCACAGAACATGAAACTTTCTGAAAAACGTGCCGAGTCGGTGAAAAGATATCTTGTCAGCAAAGGTGTTGCCGACGATCATCTCAAGCCGGAATGGTTCGGGCAGACACGTCCGATCGCTCCGAATACAACCGAAGCTGGAAGACAGAAAAACCGTCGCGTGGAAATGTTGATCATCGATTATGTGAAGGAAGCGCCCGCTCCGACACCGGTGAAAACACCTGCGAAAACACCAGTGAAAAAAGCGCCTGCAAAAGCTCCGGCGAAAGCACCCGCCAAACCGAAATAAAAAGCTGAAATAAAAAGACGCAAAATTCGAGACGTGAGACATGAGCATAAAAACTCTGTCTCACGTTTTGCTTCCCCTCGATTTTCACCTGTCACTGATTCAATGATCACGATTGTAAATTTCGGTAGTACTAAAACACCACTCATTGCAGGGATGGTGGAATCGTGCAGGGAAAAATGCGAAGTGCTGGAGTGGAAGGATTGCAAAAAAACGGATTTCAAAAACAGCGACGGAATCATTTTCAGCGGATCACCGACGATGTTTACGGAAGTGAATCACAAACCGTACATCAAGAAATTTTCCTTCATCAGGGAGGGGAAAATTCCCGTTCTGGGAATTTGTTTCGGTCATCAGCTGATGGGGATCTTGCATGACGCGAAAATTTTCCGCGGAGAGGAGATCCGTTCGGACAACAAAATAAGAATCCTGAAAAAAGATATCCTGTTCAACGGACTTTTCCCAGAAACGACAATGAAGGAAGATCACACCGAGGGGATTTCATTGCCAGCGGCTTTCATCCATCTCGCAACATCCTCCTCTTACACTGTCGAAGGCATGCGTCATCCTGTTCTTCCGCTTTGGGGAATCCAATTCCATCCCGAGGTTTCCGGGCGAAACGGAAAAAAACTCATCGGCAATTTCATTTCCTTTTGTAAAGGGAAGATTTCCTGAAAATGTTTTTCCCGTATTTGGAATTCAACGGGAAAAACAGGGTGGAACCAACAATCTCACTTTTCATTTCAAGCATCGAATAGTTTTGCCGGCTATCGAATTTCCGTACAGAAAATAATTTGTGAAATTAATTTTAGACCGCAATCAGAACTGATTCCAGGAAAATGATAACGCGGTCAATCCGATTCTGCAAAATAAAATCGGGCATTATTCACCTTTTAATCATACGGAAAATGAAAAACGTACAGGAAATCATGGTCACTTCTCCCAAATATTGCGGGAAGAATGAAACGCTGCAAGCTGTGGCGGAACAAATGGCAAAATCCAACATCGGCTCCTTGCCCGTTGTGGACGAAAACAAAAAACTGGTCGGCATCATCACCGATCGCGACATTGCGCTGACGCTGGGAAAACAAGCCGGCAAAAAACTGACGGAAATAAAAGTGCAGGATGTCATCGCCAATAAAAAAGTGCATTCAGTTTTGGACGAAGACAATTTGCAAACCGCACTCAAGATCATGCGCACGAAACAGGTGCGGCGTTTACCGGTTGTGGACAATGAAAAAACGCTGAAGGGAATTGTCACACTCAATCACATCGTTCGCCTCACGCATGGAAGCAACGAGGAAGCGGAAATGGAATACAAGGGCGAGGAAAATGTAATCAAGACATTGCATTCCATTGCCAATCGCCAGAATGAAATGGCTTTTTGAAAATCGATGCCGAAAATAAAATACATTGTTTTTTTCGGCTTGCCTTTCTTGCTCAGGGAATCCATTGCAAACAGAACGCTTGCAGTGGATTCTTTTTTTTTCAGTCGCCAATCGTCTCCCGGAATTCCGGGACAACAAATCCACCGTCAATCACTTCCTTTGTTTGCGCAGGTAAATCGTGTCCCCCGCTTTCGGTTCCGTTCCTGCTGCCATGTGATTGAATTTGTAAAGCGATTTCACCTTCACGCCATATTGCTGCGAAATGTCATGCATGGTTTCTCCAGCGACAACCACGTGCGATTCGGCATACGATTTATTTCTCTTGGATTGAATGAAAAGGATTTCCCCCGGCGTTAGTACAGCGTCCTTGTCCAATTCATTGCAGCGATACAATTGCTGAACGGTGATTTCAAATTCCGCCGCAATTTTTTCAAACGTGTCTCCCGCTTTTACAATCACATAACGTGAATTGTTGATGGAACGCACTTCATGCGAACTTGATGAGGAAGCGACAACTGTCGGTTGATCCACCTTTGGCGGATTCGCTGCCACCACAATCGATGGATAGGATTTCAGCTTGTCATACTGATACAATTGATATTGTTCAATCACCTGTATCAAACGGTCGGCATACGTTGGATCAGTTGCATAACCGGCATCCTTCAATCCTTTCGCCCAACCTTTGTAATCTGTGATTTTCAAGTCGAATAAAAATGCATAACGGTCCCTGTTTTTCAAAAACTTGGAATGATCCGCAAATGATTCTTCAACGGTCGGATATTTCCTGAAACATTCGTTCGGCTCGTCATCATTCATCGTATAGGTTTCGCCTGTCCAATCCTCATGGCATTTTATCCCGAAATGATTGTTCGCCTGCCTCGCCAATTCACTGTTTCCATAACTCGATTCAATCATTCCCTGTCCGAGCGTAATGCTCGCAGGCACATCATAAATATCCATCTCATGGATCGCATCATCCTTGTATTTTGAAAGGTAATCGCTT
>CAYMZV010000461.1:0-2775 GCA_964394965.1 uncultured Chryseobacterium sp. | reverse complement strand
CAGTCCGAAAAAAATAAAAATGTCCATCACCGGAAATGGAAACGCTTCGAAAGAACAGGTTGCCGCCATGCTCCAACAACTGCTTTCATTCAAGGATCTTCCGAAATTCCTTGATGCCACCGATGGACTCGCCGCCGCAGTATGCCATCATTTCCAGAATACCGATTTGAATGGCGGAGGGAAAAAATACGGAAGCTGGAAATCTTTTCTCACGGAAAATCCCGAACGCCAAAAGAAAAAATAATACGGAAATGTTTTTCTGTTGGATTATTCCGTTAGGCGAAAACAGTTGAGAGAAAAATAAACAATCATTCCATCACGATTGTTTCCCCGTTCACTTCCACTTTATCTCCCACCCGCAATTTCGCCCGTTTGCGCTCTTCCACTACGCCATTCAGTTTCACCAATCCATCTTCCACAATGATTTTTGCATGACCACCGGTTTCCGCAATGCCAAGCACTTTCAGCAATTGTATCAATTCAATGAATTCGCCCTTGATCTTGAAAGTTGTCATTTCACCTTGAGTTGAATTTCCAAACGTACTGTTTTATTTGTCGCGTTTCAAAAAAAAGGGTCGACCCCGGCCGACCCTATATGATGTCAGATGCAAAGGTTACGCTTTCACATTCGCACGGATGATATTCAATGCACCACCCGCCTTGAACCATTCTATCTGCTGTTCATTGTAGGTATGGTTGACACTGATTTCCTCACGGCTTCCATCGGCATGATTCAACACAATTGCCAATGGCGTGTTCGGTGCAAATGTTTTCAATCCGGTGATATCGATTGAATCGTCCTCTTTTATCTTATTGTAATCTTCCTTGTTCGCAAATGTCAAGGCGAGCATTCCCTGTTTTTTCAAATTCGTTTCGTGAATGCGGGCAAATGATTTGACGAGAATCGCGCGTACACCGAGGAATCGCGGTTCCATGGCTGCATGCTCGCGTGAAGATCCTTCGCCATAATTTTCATCGCCCACTACAATCGATCCGATCTTTTCCGCCTTGTACGCACGCTGCACTTTGGGAACTTCGTCATAACTTCCTGTCAATTGGTTCTTCACCGAATTCGTTTTTTCATTGAAGAAATTCGTTGCACCGATCAACATGTTGTTGGAAATATTGTCAAGATGTCCACGGTATTTCAACCATGGACCGGCCATTGAAATATGATCTGTCGTGCATTTGCCTTTTGCCTTGATGAGCAAACGCAAATTTTTCAAATCCGTTCCTTCCCATGCTGCGAATGGATCCAGCAATTGCAAACGATCGGATGTAGGCGAAACAATTACGTTGACACCACTTCCATCTTTCGCTGGCGCTTGGTAACCGGCATCTTCCACTGCAAAACCTTTCAGCGGCATTTCAATTCCCTGCGGCTCTTTCAATTTTATTTTTTCCCCTTTTGCATTCGTGAGAAAATCCGTCAACGGATTAAATGTCAAGTCACCGGCAAGTGCAAGTGCCGTTACAATTTCAGGCGACGCAACAAAGGCATGTGTGTTCGGATTGCCATCATTCCGTTTTGCAAAATTCCTGTTGAAGGAAGTGATGATGGAATTCTTTTTGTTCGGATCGCTCGTGTGACGCGCCCATTGTCCGATGCACGGACCGCAAGCATTCGCAAGCACCACGCCGCCCATTTTTTCAAATGTGTCCAGATATCCGTCACGCGCAACGGTGAAACGAACCAACTCGGAACCCGGTGTGATCGTGAATTCGGAAGTTGTTTTCAGATTTGCATCCACAGCCTGTTTCGCCAATGAAGCCGCACGTGTAATGTCTTCATAGGAAGAATTCGTGCACGAACCGATGAGTCCCACTTCCAATTTTGAAGGCCATCCGTTTTCTTTCACCGCAGCGGCGAATTTTGAAATCGGCCAAGCCAAATCCGGTGTGAATGGACCATTGATGTGTGGCTCCAATTCCGAAAGATTGATTTCAATAACCTGATCAAAGTATTTTTCCGGCGAATCATACACTTCCTGATCACCACGCAAATCATTGTAAACTTTATCCGCTTCACTTGCCACTTCCGCCCTGCTTGTCCCACTCAGATATTCCGACATTTTCTTATCGTAACAGAACAGCGAAGTCGTTGCACCGATTTCCGCTCCCATATTGCAAATCGTTCCTTTTCCTGTGCATGACAATGAATCGGCGCCGGGTCCGAAATATTCCAGAATGGAATTTGTTCCACCTTTTACAGTGAGGATTCCGGCAACTTTCAGGATGATGTCTTTCGAGGAAGTCCACCCGCTCAATTTTCCGGTGAGTTTCACGCCGATCAATTTCGGCCATTTCAATTCCCAAGGAAGTCCTGCCATCACATCACAGGCATCTGCACCACCCACTCCAATCGCAATCATTCCGAGTCCGCCCGCATTTACGGTATGTGAATCCGTTCCAATCATCATTCCTCCGGGGAACGCGTAGTTTTCCAACACAACTTGGTGAATGATTCCGGCACCGGGTTTCCAAAAACCGATTCCATATTTATTCGAAACGGAAGCGAGAAAATCATACACCTCCTTGTTTTTTTCATTGGCTGTATTCAAATCCGCTTTCGCACCGTCTTTCGCCTGGATCAAATGGTCGCAATGAACGGTTGAAGGAACGGCAACTTTTTTCCTGCCGGCCTGCATGAATTGCAGCAATGCCATTTGTGCCGTTGCATCCTGCATCGCTACACGGTCAGGATTGAAATCAACGTAATCCTTTCCACGTCCGAAAGCGGATTTAGGAAGCGATTCGGAAAGATGTGCGTAAAGG
>CAYMZV010000460.1:0-2858 GCA_964394965.1 uncultured Chryseobacterium sp. | reverse complement strand
ATTGTACAGGAACATCTTATGAGTTTACCATGGTGGCAACACTGAGTACGGGAGGTACCGTATTGGTGACCGGTTATACGCCTTGCTGGGAAGTGGGTGCCAGTTGCCATTGGTCAACAGAAGGAGAGGAAGGGGGATCAACCACGTGCAGCAAATTGGTAGGTGACCAGGTGAATCCTTACTTCGAGGATATTCTCGGTGTGTGGCGTCCATTGCGTGCGAGCCTTTACCTCGCAGACCGCAAACAAACCACAACGAACAACGACCCTGACATCCGTAAAGACGGTTATTTCATAACGCATGATCATGCAACCGGCAGCCCAATTGATTTCCAACCTTTCTGGAAACCGAACAGCGGCAGCGACTGGAAAAAAGATTCAACGTATTGGACATGGAGTTCGGAAGTGACAAAGTATACACCGTTCAGCAATGAAGTGGAGAACCGTGATGCACTGAGCAGATTTTCCGCGGCGATTTATGGATACAACAACAGTTTGCCGATTGCCGTTGCATCGAACGCACGTTATCAGGAAATCGCTTACGATGGTTTTGAGGATTACGCTTATGTGGACAGTACCGATTGCCGTAACCAGCATTTCAATTTTTATGATAACCGTTCGCACTTATCGACTGTGCAGGCACATACTGGATTATACAGCATGAAAGTGAATGCGGGAGATAGTATTATAACACAACGTCCGCTGACAAATTATGAAGCATTGCCTTCCATGAGCACTTGCCCTTACACCATTTCCCAAAATGATTTCGTGGGAACATTTTCCCCGATCACCTACAATGGCGATAAGAAATACGTGTTGAATTATTGGGTGAGGGAAGATACACTTACCGCTCCGGTGTTCACTTATCCCCATGCAAAAGCAATTGTCAAATTCATCAGTGGAACAGGTACGCCATCTTTCCCGACACTTTCTCTTGTACAGAAGAGCGACATCATTGACGGATGGCAACAGTACCAGTACACCTTTACGATTCCTTCAGGACAAAGCGGTTCCATCGCCGTTGTGCTGAAAAATACGGGAAGCGCCATTGCGTATTTCGACGACATCCGTCTCCATCCTTTCGACAGCAACATGCAGTCGTATGTCTATCATCCGCTCAATCTCCGTTTCATTGCCCAATTGGACGATAACAATTATGCCACGATGTATGAGTACAGTGAAGAGGGAACATTGACACGCGTGAAAAAGGAAACCATCAATGGCATCATGACGATCAAGGAATCACGCAATAACTCTTCACACCAATGATCATGTTCAGGAAATTTTTCATTACGGTTTTATTGTTGCCGCTGTTTGTCCATTTGCATGCGCAGCAATTGGTGACTCCCGAAAAGGCGAGTGCGGATTTCGTACACATCAACGAAGCCTATTCCAATACGAAGAAACTGAAAATGGATTTGAGTTATGTGCTTTATCCGAGTTACACGGCAACGGTTCCCTTTGAAAATGAAAAAGGCGTTTTCATGAAACAGAACAACAATACCTACAGTGAACTTTTGGGAATCACTTCCTTGAGCAACAGCAAGGTTTCGGTTTCCATCGATCAAGCCGAACAAACGATTGTTGTTACCGATCCTCCGGCGAAAAAAACGGAAATCCCCGGGGCGGTTGATTTCGATTCGTTGTTGAAAAAATGCAGTTCCATCGAGTATCTGGAATTGGAAGGCAATGGCAAATGCTACAAACTCCGTTTCGACAACACTTCTTTTTTCCAATACAATGAGATCGATGTCTTTTTCGATGGACAGACTTTCCTGCTCAACAAGCTCAATTTGTATTTCCGTGAAGAAGTGGATCTCAACCCGGATGATGCCAATCATTTAAAAGACCATCCGCGATTGGAAATTTCCTATTCCTCCATTGACACTGCACCGGTTTTTGCACCCGGACAATTTTCCGAAACACGTTATATAAATATGGCGGGAAAAAATATCACCTGTACTTCCGCTTACACAACTTATCGTTTGATCAATCATAAACTTTCTTAAGCATGAGAACGCCATTGAACATTCTGCATTATTTTTCTCCGAAGGATTGCCTGAGCAGGGGGAAAGGGATTTTTTTTCTGGTTGTGCTATTGTTTTGCAGCCTGTCTGTCAAGGCGGGAATCGAAACCAGCACGAACCGGATTTCAGGAAGTGCGGTTGTGAACACGGGTAACGTAACGGCCATTGACAATAAGTATACGTTCATCCAATCGAATCCCTCTACGTGGAAAAATACCTTCAGGATTGCCAGCGGCGTTGGACGTGTGCGTGTCGGATTCGACCACACCAGCTTGTCGTATGTGAGCGCGAGTTACAATTATACCTTCTACCTGAAAATACAATATCAGGATTCCAGTCTTGCAGCGGCGACAACAATTTACCGGCAGTTGACAGCGGCTTATGATCCGAATGCATCAGCTTCCTATCAGGATGCTGCACTTTACGAGGTGAACAATGTCGGAGTGGTTTGGATAAAGGCGACCATCGATTCGATTCACGACAATACGGGTTCAGGCGCGTACGTTTCATCAGCCGCTTCCAACATGTTTTTGGAAACATCCACTGTTGTGGAACGCTATTATGTGATGAGTTACACTACGGTGCCGCCTTCGAACACATTGAGCTATAATGCACCCACCACAAATTCGGTAGACTCGAACGAAGTCCAGATCTACTGGAATTACATTGCAGGAGCGGAGCAATACCAATTGGAATGGACTTACATAAATGATTACAATATCACTGGAGGAACACAATCCACCGATTCGCTCAATTATGATTTCGTGCACAACAGTTCCCGCGTCACCACAGCGGGACACCGTTTCAATGTTCCATTGATTTTTGACAAGGG
>CAYMZV010000459.1:0-2884 GCA_964394965.1 uncultured Chryseobacterium sp. | reverse complement strand
ATTGGGGTTTCGGCGGAGCAACCACGCTTGATACCGTGAGCAGTCAGCATCATACAGGCCGTTACAGTTTGCATCTTGGATCCAACGACTCGGTTTCAATCGCAAGAACCTTGATTTATCAAGATTGTGACGCGTTTTATGCCAACAAGCGTTCAACTGTTGTTGATCCAACGGATCCAAGCACCACTTATACCGGGGACACTTGCGATTGCCTGCGGCAATTTTCACCGATACCCGGAAAGAAGTATGTCATCAGCGCCTGGGTAAAACAATCAAGTGCCGTCCCCATAACTTCTTATACGGTTCCAGAATTGGAGGTGAAGGTGCTGGACCAAAGCATGAGCACAATTTCCACAACAACATTCACGGCAACCGGAAATATCATCGAGGGATGGCAACGTATTTATGGAACCTTTACGGTTCCTTCAGGTACACACCAGATCATTGTCACCTATAAGAACAATGCCGGAGCCTACAGTATCGATGCCTATTTCGATGATGTGAGAATCCAACCTTTCGATTCGAACATGATGACTTATGTGTATGACCCATTCAACTTGCGGCTTGTCGCGCAACTGGATGCAAACAATTATGCAACCTTCTATTATTATGACAGTGAAGGAAGGCTTGCCGCAATCAAACAGGAAACCTCGGAAGGAATAAAAACAATCAAGGAAGGACGTGCGTCAACCGCCGAATAAAAAAACAATTATGCGCCATCTATTTTTCATATCATTCATGCTGTTGTCCGCATTTCATTTGAATGCCAATCAGGCTGTGCAATTGCTGCAGCAAACCATTGAAACGTATGCCAATGCCAAGAACCTGGGTATGGACATCATGGTGCATGAATATGATTCCCCATTGGATATTACAGGAAAGATATTGGGCAAGGCGTCGGTAAGAAAACAGGATGAGAATTATTATTCCTCTTTTCTCGGTGATGAAATGATCATCAATAAAAAATGTTGCCTGTTGATTGACCATGCCGACAAATCAATTACCTATTCCGACAAGGATAATCTTCGGGAGAAAAATAAAATGCCGGTGCTTCTTGATTCCATCATTACACCGAATGATTCCATTGTGTTGAAGGAAATCAAGGATGGGTTAAGGCATTTTATCATCTACACCAAATCTTCCTACATCAACCAGACAGAAGTTTATGTGGATGACCATACACATCTCATCAAGCGCATCATTTATTATTACCATGAATTGAGCAGCGATGAATCGATTGGGGCCTATAAGATTGAATTGGATTATGTGCTTACATCGTTTTCCGCTCCGGCAAAAAATTGTTTTGATGAAAGTAAATATATCGTGTTCAAGCAGGGCAAACCCATATTGCAGAATTCCTATTCTTCCTATACGTTAACCATAAGCGAACCCAAATGAAGCGCCTCACATATCTTTTTTTAGCGATCTTATTTCCCGGATTGCTGTTGCATGCCGGAATCACGACTGTAAGCGGCAGGTTGGTCGGCAATTACAGTTCAACGAATGTATCAGGCATTGCATCCGGAAAAAAAATATTGTTGCAGGATGACGAATATCCTTACATGAATGCAAATCCAAGTACATGGAGTACGGTATTCACCAATCAGAAAGTGACCAACCGTGTGCAACTCCATTATGAGGAAGCTGCGCGCGTTTTTTATTCCGCTTACTGGAAAGTGAGTGTTCCGATTCAAATCAAAACGTATGACTGGAATGGTACGCTGCTGGCGACTGAAACCGCAACATTATGGGTGGAGTATGATCCTACAACCGGCGTTTCTTACAGGGACATCGATACTTACACTGCAACTACACCCGGTTACAGAACTGAAGTGAGCGTTACTGCAACTCCGACTTATACGGGATCAATCAGTTCGGTTCCTGCCGATGTGATTCTTGAAAGCCAGATTGAAACCGAGCGCTATTATGCATTTGACGTTACGGCAATTCCAACCATAAACCATACGGTCAATACCGGTGACAGGTCAATCAGTTTTTACTGGGGCTTCATGCCGGGTGCGGAAGAGTATGATTTCGAATGGTTGTATGTAAGCAAATATGACACACATGCGCAAACCTTTCCTGATTTCAGCAAAGCCGTTCGTGTCAATGTTACCGGACAATCCTACACCATCAATGACATGTTTGACACAGGCTATGTGCTTTACCGTGTGCGTGGAATAGGAAGACAGGGAACTGATTTTGCTTACGCAAAACCGGGTGCGTGGGGACAGGGAAGCGATTCTGTACTGGTTGAAAATCCCTATCCTGATCGCAACTGGACTTACAGCGGGGTTTTTGCCGAAGAGGGAAAACGCAAGGAACTGCTTACGCTGTATGATAAAAGTTTGCGTGCACGGCAAAACATTACACTTCAGAATTCGGAAAGTACGGCGCTCGTTGCAGAAACATATTACGATTATGAAGGACGCGCTGTGATCAATACGATGCCATCGCCCACAAATGCTTTTGACGGACGGTTGGAATTTTATACTTCACAAACCTATAGGGATTATACGACAGCCCAACTGGTGAAAAGCGATTATGACAATGACGACAATTACAGTTCCGATACATGCGGAAAATACCATGCACCCGGATTGAGCACTGCACATGGCGCGAGTTATTATTATTCATCGCAGAACAGCAGAAACAGCTTGACTTACAATGCAGCAATTCCCGACGCGCAAAAATTTCCATACACACAAGTGAAATATGACGATCAGGGAAGAGTTGTTGAACAGGGCGGGCCAGGAAATGCACACCACCTCGGAACAGAACATACGGAACAATATTTCTATGCGAGTGCTTCACAAGACAAACTCGATCGGCTGTTCGGAAGCGAGGTGGGATTTTCGCAGCACTACAAGGAGCGCGCAGCAAT
>CAYMZV010000458.1:0-2909 GCA_964394965.1 uncultured Chryseobacterium sp. | reverse complement strand
GCTTGGTGTTGCCGAACAATTGGGTAAGTTGATGAAGGAATATAAGATTGTCATTGACAAAAGCACCGTGCCGGTCGGAACAGCGGAAAAAGTAACCGCTGCGATTGCGAAAAATTCGAAAATTGATTTTGATGTGGTTTCCAATCCGGAATTTTTGCGCGAAGGATTTGCAGTGGATGATTTCATGAAACCCGATCGTGTGGTGATCGGCACTTCAAGCGAGCGCGCGAAAAAAGTGATGGATGAATTGTACAAACCTTTCGTTCGCCAGGGAAACCCGATTATTTTCATGGATGAAAAATCCGCCGAGTTGACAAAATATGCAGCGAACGCTTTTCTCGCAACGAAAATCACGTTCATGAATGAAATTGCAAATCTCTGTGAAAAACTCGGGGCGAATGTCGACATGGTGAGAATCGGAATCGGTTCCGATGACAGAATCGGAAAACGTTTTCTCTTTCCTGGAATCGGATATGGTGGAAGCTGTTTCCCGAAAGATGTACAGGCATTGGCGAAATCCGCAAGCAATGTGCAGCAGGATATGAAAATTCTCGATGCGGTAATGGCGATCAATGAAAAACAGAAAACAGTGATCGTCCCGAAATTGAAATCGTTTTTCAGGAACGATCTGCAAGGGAAAAAAATCGCATTGTGGGGACTTGCCTTCAAGCCCGACACGGACGACATTCGTGAAGCGCCGGCCATTTATATCATTGAGGAATTGCTCGCTGCCGGTGCAAGCATTTCCGCTTACGATCCCGAAGCGATGGATAACGTAAGCCGTTTGTTGGGAGGGAAAATCGAATACGGAATGGATGAATATGCCGTATTGAACGGAGCCGATGCACTGGTGATCTGCACGGAATGGAGTTTGTTCCGGACACCCGATTTCGAAAAAATGAAATCATTAATGAAAAACAATGCGATCTTTGACGGACGGAATCTGTACAGTCTCGATCAGATGAAGGAAAATAAATTTTACTATTCGAGTATCGGAAGGGCTCCCGTTAATAATGATTAAAGCGCTGAAGAATATCCGTACAATGGGATCGGTTGTGCCGAGTTCTCCTCATCTTATCCGCAAGATGCTCGAGGACATTGATTTTTCCCGTGAAGAGATCATCGTTGAATTCGGAATCGGCGACGGTTGCATTACCGAAGAAATTCTCAAGCGCCTTTCGCCAAAAGGCAAACTCATCTGTTTTGAAATCGACAAGGAATTCTGTCAATCCGCAAGGGAAAAATTTCTCGATAGCCGTTTCATCATGATCGAAGGCGGAGCGGAAACCCTGTCGGAAGTGATGAAGGAATATTCATTGACAGAAATCGATTGCGTGATTTCATCGTTGCCGCTTGCTCTTTTCGACAAGCCGTTGGTGAAAAGCATCATGACACAAGTGAAAGCGCTTTTGAAAAGCGACGGCATGTATTTGCAATACCAATATTCGTTGGCGAATTTCAAGGACATGAAAAAATATTTTTCCTCCGTGAAAAGGAAAATAGAAATGCTCAACATTCCCCCGGCCGTGGTGTACACTTGCCGACATTGAAAAATAAAATGCCCAAACGCGTACTCATCACCGGTGCCGCCGGATTCCTTGGATCACATCTCTGCGATCGTTTTATTGCCGAAGGTTTTTCCGTTGTCGGAATGGATAATCTCATTACAGGGGATTTGAAAAACATCGAACACCTTTTCCATCACGAACATTTCGAATTCTTCCATCATGATGTTTCGAAATTCGTTTTTGTTCCCGGTCAACTCGATTACATTTTGCATTTCGCATCTCCCGCAAGTCCGATAGACTATTTGAAAATCCCGATCCAGACATTGAAAGTGAGTTCACTCGGCTCGCACAATCTTTTGGGACTGGCGAAAGAAAAAAAAGCGAGAATCCTTGTTGCATCCACCTCCGAAGTTTACGGCGATCCGACTGTTCATCCGCAAACGGAAGATTATTGGGGAAATGTAAATCCAGTCGGCCCACGCGGAGTTTACGATGAAGCCAAACGTTTCATGGAAGCGATCACGATGGCGTATCACACCTATCACGGATTGGAAACAAGAATCATCCGCATTTTCAACACGTATGGTCCACGCATGCGACTGAATGACGGACGCGTGTTGCCTGCGTTCATCGGACAGGCGTTGCGCGGGGAAGACCTGACGATTTTCGGTGACGGAAGCCAGACAAGATCTTTTTGTTATGTCGATGATCTTGTCGAAGGGATTTACCGTTTGCTCATGAGCGATTATGTAAATCCGGTGAACATCGGGAATCCATCTGAAATTACGATCAAGGATTTTGCTGAAGAAATAATAAAGTTGACAGGCACAAAACAAAAAGTGGTGTATCACGATCTTCCACAAGACGATCCGAAACAACGTCAACCGGATATTTCAGTGGCCAGAAAAGTATTGGGATGGGAACCGAAAATAGATCGTGCAGAAGGATTGAAGCGAACGTATGCCTATTTCAAAAGTCTTTCGCATGACGAACTTTATAAAAAAGATCATCGCGAATTCGAGAAGAAATAATGTGCCGGTGATAATGTGCTGATGTGATTATTTGCTAATTTGTTAATGGGTTTTCCTAAATTATTTCCTCTTCGACTTTTTCAAAACAAAGTCATCAGCACATCAGCAAATCCTCCCATGAAATACCGTCGAATGCCCATTGAAGCCGAATCGCCAGAGGAAATGGGGTACGGGAATATCCGTTGCAATCTCGCTGAAAGTTCGGTGACCGATGCGAAATTTTCCGAACTCGGAATCGATGCGGGAAAATTGATTCTTGCTTATGGAGATCATCGCGGAAAAATCGAATTGCGTGAATGGATCGCATCAGGATTTCCGGGCATTGATTCGAATGATGTTTTAATTACGGCCGGTGCCGCTTCCGCCTTGT
>CAYMZV010000457.1:0-2912 GCA_964394965.1 uncultured Chryseobacterium sp. | reverse complement strand
GATGCGCGGACGGACCACCCGCGCTCCTATCCACCATTTTCAAAAACTCCGCCCGGCTGAAATCTTCATGCCGGGTTGATGCACTTTTCCGGCTTGGAACCGGCACCGGCGCGTATTTGAACGATGTCCACTTTCTTGCTCAGGGAGCTGCTGACCTTGCTGCCGGCGGCTTCAATCAGGAAAATCTTGGTGATATTCTGGCGGCGGGCGCGAAGCGGATCTGCGTCGTCGTCACCATCCTCAACGCACCGGATATTGTCGCTGCTTGAGAAGAATCCCGGCTTCAGGCTGGTGTGAAAAGCAGAAGATTGCCGTGGCGAAAAAGTCCAAGTAGCATCGCGCATCGGAAAAATCGTCCTTGAACTATTGCCGATGACAGCAGCGCCAACCGCCAGCCATTGTTACAGACGTCTCACCGCCAGTCTGTTTGCGTTCATTGTTCTGGTGGCATGTGTCAGCGCGCCCGCGGCCACGTCCAAACAGCAATCCCTCGATGAATGGCGGAACCTGACTTCGACCGCCGCCAAAGCTCCCGATGTTTTTGTCAAAGGCGACGATATCCGGTTTTATTTTGATACCGGCACAAACGTGATGGAATTCAACGCGGATTGGGGCCACATCCGGGTTCCGACAGCAGGTTACAAGGTCAACTCCGCGCTGGTTCGTTGGAAACAAAATCTCCACCGACATAGGAAGTCATGAAATTATTCTTGTCTTTCAAGGCGAGAAATGCCGGATGTCCGCTTTCCGATCTGCTGATTCCCACAATGCTTTCAGCGCCTTTTGTTTTTTGCAACAATTGCAATGCATCGAGAATGTCATTTTCATCACGTTGTGGCGAAGTCGCTTCGAGCATGCAAACGTAATCGAAAGTATCACCGCGTTTTTCAAAATGATCCAATGCATGCAAAACAACATCCATCGAAGTCGAGGTGTCTTTGGCCAATTCCGCAGGCCGCAAAAAGGGAACTTCTGCATTGAAAAAATGTGCGACGTCGGCGATTTCCTTGCTGTCGGTAGAAACAGCCACTCGACCATTTACTTTCCCGCAAACTTTTTTTGCCGTTTCAATCGTCCAACCGATGAGAGGTTTTCCCAATAGCGGTCGGATATTTTTTCCGGGAAGGCCTTTGCTTCCTCCCCGCGCGGGAATAAGAAACAGGATGGAAAAATCAGATTGTGACATTGAGCTTACGCGTATTGTAAATGCCATTGATCGCATGCAGGATGGTCTGTTGTTCCTCTGCAGTTATCGTAACCGAAGAAGGCAAACTGATTCCGTTTCGCGAAAGATGATCTGTGACCGGAAATGTTTGCCCTTTTTTCACATACTGAATGTAAGGCGGCATTTCATGCAACGGATAAAAAACCGGACGGGTCTCCACTCCGTTCTTCATTAATTTTTCAATCAATTCGTCACGTGTCACTCCACCTGTCGGATCAACAATTGCAGTGTATAACCAATAACCGTTGAACGCCCAATCCTTTTCGGGAGGAAGCGTGATGTGCATATTGACATTCAATCCCGCATTGTAAATCGACGCCATGTTTCTTTTCGCTTTCACGAATTCATCAAGACGTTCCAATTGCGCAACACCGATGGCTGCCTGGATATTTGTCATGCGATAATTGTAACCGACGAATTCGTGCCAATATCTTTTTTGTTTCGACATGCCATGATCGCGCAACACCATTGCCTTGTTGCAGACATTTTCGTCCTTGAACAAAACCATTCCACCTTCACCGGTAGTAATCGTCTTGTTTCCGAAAAATGAGAAAGTTGCAGCATCACCGAATGTTCCCACATGTTTTCCCTTGTAAAGAGCACCGAGCGCTTCCGCACAATCCTCAATCACCAACAGGTTATTCTCTTTTGCAATCGCCATCAGCTCATCCATGTGACACGGATGTCCATAGATGTGGACGGGCATGATCGCTTTTGTTTTTTTCGTAATCAGTTTTTTCACCGCATCGGGAGAAAGTGTCCATGTTTCAGCATCGACATCGGCAATGACAGGAGTTGCCCCGGTATAAATGATTCCATTGATGGAAGCGGCAAAAGTCAAATCGGGAACAATCACTTCGTCACCGGCTCCAATTCCAAGTGCTGCAAGTGCAAGATGGATTGCAACGGTTCCATTGCTTACGGCAACTCCGAATTTCATATCGGAATATTCCGCGAATTGCTGTTCGAACTTTTTCACGTATGCACCTTGCGAAGAAATCCATCCTGTCGTGATGCATTCCGTCACATACTTCAATTCATTCCCGCTCAACAACGGAGTCATAACGGGAATGCGATGCACGCGAGTGAAACTTGCATAATCAACGGGAACATTATTTTCGTCGACGAGTGGGATATGCTGGAGGC
Source organism: uncultured Chryseobacterium sp. (assembly GCA_964394965.1). Taxonomy (GTDB): domain Bacteria; phylum Bacteroidota; class Bacteroidia; order Palsa-965; family Palsa-965. Next base: position 541 of record CAYMZV010000457.1, on the reverse strand, counting down.
GCTCGGAAATGCGTGATTGGATCTGATCGATTGGCGTGGTGACGGGAAGGGAAATGAATTTTGTCTGCATTATTTCCCTGACATTGCTGTCGAGATTTTTGCCACTGATCAATGCACGGCGAATATCACCGTCGGTCAAAACGCCCACCAATTTTTTATTGGCGTCAATGACAAAACAGGTTCCCTGCGCATTGCCATCGATCACCTTCAATGCTTCACGGACCGATTTATTTTCGGAAATGATGAGTTCTTCTATACCTGGACTATGGCTCATTGCAAATCGGATTTTACGGCTGTAAAGTTACAAAAAGGAAAGGGCTTTGGGATTGGCCGGACATCAAAACTTCAGGGAAATAACAGCTTCTCCATGCGCAACAATTCCTCCACCGGTTGCTTGAACACTTCCAGCACATGAACAGCATGTTCTGCATTTTTCATCAACGGGAGAAACCAATATGTTTCGTTGAAAGGTTGATTATTGTCATACATGCCTTCATTATCGCTGTGATGGACACAACGTGTAAAAGGCAAAACAGCTTTG
>CAYMZV010000456.1:0-2945 GCA_964394965.1 uncultured Chryseobacterium sp. | reverse complement strand
AATTCCGGGACTCATCGTAAAATAATTGTTGGTTGCGAGGAAACTGTGAACCGAATAACCCCAATGCCGTTGATTTCCATCATCGAGGAAATAGTCCATGAGTGAATTTTCTTCCACTGCATTTATTTTATATTTTTCCTTGTCAACGATCCTGTATTCATTCACGAATTGAAGTGAACCGAATTCGAATTTGGGTTTGTCGGTGGGATAACCGTAAGAAGCAGTGAGACGATATTCCATAAAAGGGGCTGTAAATCCACCCCCGATAAAATATCTCTTTCCGATTTTCGCTTCCATATCGAAATTGAATTCGACAGTATTTCGATTCAACACAGGCATGTAAGTCAAACCAAGATCACTCGCCACTGCATGGCCATGAGGATTTCTGGCTTGGGAAAAAATCAAACCGGGCAGAAAAATAAAAAACAGCGAAACGGTTTTTCCCATTTCAAATTTTCAATGACAAAATCCCCGACAATTAAAGTTAAGGCATTTCACCAAAATTTCTCGCACAAAAAAAGGAGCAATGCGCTCCTTTCGTTTTTTTACGTTGACTGAAAATCCTATTTGTCGGAAGCGATTCCCAAACGGACTTCTGCAATTGCATCATCCACCAATTTAACGGCTTTTGCACGGTGTCCGTCGAAATCCCTTTTTGCATCATCCAAATGTTTGCGCGCATCTTTCAATGATTCAATGGCTGCGTCCATTTCAGGATGCTCCACGCCGCTGAAAGAATTCTGAGTGGCAGGCACATTCACTTTTGCAGTGTTGTTTTGTTGAGCCCATACAACTGTTGCAGACAATACAACAGCGACAAATAGTAGACGGATGTTTTTCATGGATTGTTTTTTTGGTTGTTTCAAATGTAAAAATTATCGGATTGGATTGACATAAACATTTTGTTAAATGGAAACCGTTGGGCGGAAGGTTTTCACTTGCAAAAGTCTGTACATCTTCGGCAAAATTTATGCCAAATTATACCTTTTCCGTTAAACAGGCACAACGCAAAATATACTTGCTTCCCTTGTTTACGAGTGACCCTGCATGGTCATGTTCCTGTTTGAAAAGCAGTCCGTTTCCCGAACCGGGTGTGATTTTCACATCGAACTTCGGGAAAAATGTTTCACCGCCTTCCATGTCGTCGTTGAGATAGATGACGAGTGTGTGCGAAGATTTTTTTCCTGGAACAACTTCCCTCGGCGCATCGGAATGCACCTTGATGAAATCGCTTGCATCGTATTTGTAGAATTCAAGCGGACGTGTAATCTGCACCACCCGGAACAATTCATTCCCGCAGGAAAATCTGAATCCCTTCAACCGTCCGACAATATTTTCAGTGAGCATTTCGTCAACGATGAATGTTTCCTTGTTGTGCCGGCCTTCATCGTACTGGCGCGCTTTCTTGAATCCGCCCGCTTCAATCCGTTTCACCAACTCTTCACATTCTGTTTTTTCCATGAGCTTCGTGACAATGAAAATCCCCGGATGCAGACAATTGTTTTTTGATTTGTCCGATGCAAATATTCCCGAAATGCTCTTGATGAAATTTTTCACATCGATTTGAATTGGATCACGGATGGAAAATCAATTGGTGAGTTCGGCTTCCATTTTTTCAATCACTGCGTCCACAATTGTTTTTCTTGTATAACGGCAATAGCGTGTTTCGGTTGTAGCGAAAGAGCCATTTTCATACAGCTTGTTGGAAGGTGCTCCGCCACCACAAAGATTGAAGTACGAACATTCCATCCGGCATTTGTTTATCCCGTCATTTATTTCCTTGAAAATATGCTTGAACTTTTCGGTGTTCAGCGATTCACGGAAACCGATTTCGTGCACATTGCCGAGATCGAAATTCTCATATCCGTAATTGACATCTTTCATGCCGAGCAATTCGGGAGAGAAAGTGGTGAAATTCCCATTGATGTCAACCGCGATGATTTGCAACGGACCGTTCATTTGCGTGAAATACATCGGAGGAAGCTGAACGGGTCCCTGCAACAATCGGTTGTGGAAATTATAAAGTTCGCGGATGTGCACATATTTTTCCGTGTTGATTTGGAGATCGTATAATTTTTTCCAGAACGCTTTCAGTTTTTCCTCGAGTGGCGCCTGAATCGTACTGGTCTTGTTCGAACCGTCTTCCTCATCAATGTTCAAACCGAAAGAGCGGATGCCCATCTCGAAGAAAAAATCATAAATCTCTTCTGCATGATCAAGCGATTTATCCGTGATCACTCCAATGACATGAAACTTGATTTCATTTTTTTTCAGCAAATCCACTCCGGCCATCACCTCCTTGAATGTGCCTTTTCCTCCACGTGTCAAACGGTTGGCATCGTGCAGAAATTCCGGACCATCACAACTGATTCCCATGCGGATGTCTTCCTGCCTGATAAAATCGCACCATTCCTGCGTGAGCAACATTGCGTTCGTCTGTATGTGATGCACAACGCGCTTTTCCGCGGGAACGATTTTTTTTATGGCTTCAACCACTTCCCGATAAAATGAAAGTGGAACCGCCAACGGTTCACCCGCATGCCACACAATGTTGAATTCCTTGTTGATCAATTCCTCATCGACCAAGCGTTGCACGGATTTGAGAACGGTGCCAACGGAAATCTTATTCTTATTCAGACGGTCGGGCAAGTAACAATACTTGCAATCGATATTGCAAAAGGGCGATCCCTGCAAAATCAAAAGGTCAATGGGACCAACCGGATATTTTTCTGCGTTTTTCAATTTGTTTTTTTAGAGGGATTCGGACCAACTCGACCACGTACTCCATGTATTCCAAGTATCCCATGTATTCCAGGTGTTCCAGGTGTCCCACGTATTCCATGTATTCCAAGTGTCCCATGTATTCCACGTATCCCATGTGTTCCATGTATTCCAGGTGTCCCATGTATTCAACGTATCCCAAGTGCTCCATGTATCCAACGGAC
>CAYMZV010000455.1:0-2947 GCA_964394965.1 uncultured Chryseobacterium sp. | reverse complement strand
GGTTTGAATTGTCTTGGTGATCGGGTCGTAACGTTTTTCCTTCCATCCGGAAACCAAATCAAATCCGTCTTTGGTAATCATCTTGTATAAATCCGGAATCTCATCGGGGGAATCCTGCAAATCCGCATCCATGGTGATCACCACATTTCCACGTGTGATTTCGAAACCTGAATTCAGCGCAGCGGATTTCCCATAATTGCGGCGGAATTTTATCCCCTGCACATTCGGATTTTTTGCCGAAAGTTGTTCAATCACCTTCCATGATCCGTCCTTGCTGCCATCATCCACAAAAACTATCTCGTAGGAAAATCCATTCTCATTCATCACCCGCACAATCCAATCGTGCAACTCGGGAAGCGATTCGAATTCATTATAAAGTGGAACAACGACAGAAATATCCATTAAGGGAAAATTGATTTTATTTTATCCTTTTTCTTTGCGCGCAAAAATAGCGACGATGGACAGAATGATTGCATCCACCACAACGCGATACATCAACGAATAAAGTCCTGCAACAAGAGGTGGCGGTGGATTGTCGAATTTCTTTGCCGTATCATCCAGCTTGTCGGCCGGCACATGCATTCTTTCAAGCGCATTCATGATATGGTCTTTCAGTTCCTGATTGAAATTCGGGGCGATGAGATATTTGAAAAGCAATTCGTAAATGAACATGATGACAACATAAAAGCCAATCAGCATCAATCCGAACTTGAAAGCTTGTCCATAGGTGATTTCCTCAAAACCTTTTTTCCATTGCATCATCACCACAATGAATACGATCAGGAAAACGAGTCCGTTTGTAACCAATGCGCCGAGTCCGAAAAACCAGAAAATAAAACCGCTCAGGTAAGACAACAGGTTGGCTGTCATGACAACCATGGCACAAACCAATGCGTATTGTACCGCTTTTTGAATATTGGATTTGTTCATTTTGCTTTGTTTTCAGGGCAAATATAAGAGAATGCCTATCAGTAAATTGAACTATTGCAAAGTTGCCAAGTGTGAAAGTTTGTCAAAAATGAATTCTTCCATTAGCATTACTTTCAACCTTTCCAACAATTTCTTTTATACCTTTGTGCCGGGTAAGTCTTATACGACCAGCTCCTGTTGACTCCCCCAGGACCGGAAGGTAGCAAGGGTAGATGGTTGAGCGGTGCGATGTAAGTAGCTTACCCATTTTTTATGCGCTTACGCGAACGAAAAATGGAATTTTGAATGCCGAATTTGAAATCGCCCAGCATTCAGAACCAAAATCCAAAATTGATTTTCCATGAAAATTGCCCCTCTCAAGATAGAATCCCCGCGCGTACTCATTCGCACATACACCATTGCGGATGCATCGTCACTTTTCAAGCTCATCGATTCCAACAAGGAAATCCTTGCCGATTATTTTCCGATGACCATTGAAAGCACATCGGGAATTATGGCAACGCGGAAATACATCCTGACAAGAAATTCGGAACGCAAATCGGGATTGAGCTTGTTTGCAGGAATTTTCCTCAAGGATGGCAAAACCCTGATCGGACAGATTTGTGCCAAGGACATCAATCAACGGGTTCCGAAATGCGAGATCGGTTATTTCATCGACAAAAGTCATTTCGGGAAAGGATTCTGTTCGGAAGCGACCAAACTTTTCAGCGATTATTGCTTCGAAAAAATCGGTTTTGCTAAAATCACGCTGAGGATCGAGCCTAAAAATACCGCATCGAAAAAAGTGGCGGAAAAATCTTCCTATGAATTCATCGGTCTTGCCAAAAATGATTTCCGTTCCACAAAGGGAAGATTGATGGATTGTGAATTGTGGGAAAGGATAAATTCCAATTTCCATTGATGGGCGGTTGAAGTTCTGAATAACTTGTTGAATACTTCTCTGAGATTGTCTTTAGGCAAAACGTATTTTTGACGTGAAATAAAAAAACAACCATGAAATTTTTCATTGATACCGCTGATCTCGAACAAATAAAAGAAGCACATGATCTTGGTGTGCTCGATGGTGTTACGACCAATCCTTCATTGATGGCGAAGGTTGGGATTAAAGGCGAGGCTGCTGTGACGAAACATTACATTGACATTTGCAATATTGTAACCGGTGATGTGAGCGCTGAAGTGATTGCCACCGATTACGAGGGAATAATCCGTGAAGGCGAAAAATTGGCGGCCTTGCATAAACGCATTGTCGTGAAAGTGCCCATGATCAAGGACGGTGTGAAGGCGATCAAATATTTTTCCTCGAAAGGAATCAAGACGAATTGTACGTTGGTTTTTTCTGCCGGACAAGCCTTGCTGGCTGCCAAAGCCGGAGCTACCTATGTTTCACCTTTCATTGGCCGACTGGATGATGTTTCGACAGACGGATTGGGTTTGATTGAAGACATCCGAATGATTTACGACAACTACGGATATACAACACAAATTCTCGCCGCATCTGTGCGCCACCCGATGCACATTGTGGATTGCGCGAAGATCGGTGCCGATGTGGCTACTTGTCCGTTGAGTGCCATTCTCGCTTTGCTGAAACATCCATTGACCGATAATGGTCTTGCCCAATTTCTTGCCGATGCGAAGAAATTCGCTTAAGGAAGACAATTGACATGAAACATCGGATGTGAGAAACAAAAACAACCAACTTTCCTCTCAAGTTCCATGTCTCACGATTCCAGCCTTCTCAGGATCAATCCCGACAAACCCGACGAAATTTCCATTCGCAAGGCGGCTGACGTTTTGCGCAAGGGCGGCATCATCATTTATCCGACCGATACGGTTTACGGAATAGGTTGTGATATAACACAACCCAAGGCGATCGAAAAACTCTGTCAGCAGAAAGGGATAAAATTATCCGAGTCGAATTTTTCCATCATCTGCCACGACCTTTCCCATCTTTCCGATTTTACATTGCCGATTTCCACTGCAGTTTTCCGGGTTCTGAAAAAAGCCTTGCCCGGTCCCT
>CAYMZV010000454.1:0-2977 GCA_964394965.1 uncultured Chryseobacterium sp. | reverse complement strand
TGTAACCGCCGAACACCCAAAAATTTCCCTGTTGATCGGTAAACTCATACGGCTCAAACATTCCCGGAGGATCATTTGTGGGAGCGGTAACATTTTGTGTTCCGTAATTGCCCGGATTATTGGCAATGTTCGATCCATGCATCCACACCCATGTTCCCTGCGCGTGAAAAACAAATGGGAACAGGAATGCCAACACAAGAATCATGTTCTTGCGGCAGACCGATTTTCTCCTGTTGAATAAGAATGAAGCCACGCAGTATTGGCGAATTGAAAATGCCAATCAAGTGGGATGCGGGTTTGACTGGCTAAAGCAAAGTTAAGAGGTTCAGCCGAATGTTGCCAATCAATGTCATTTCCGACGATTGAGCGAGTTTTTGATGTAATTGTAATCGAGATAATAGAGCAGCTTTATCGAAACCTGATTGAATTGCGGACCACGGACCGTATTGGTGAAATTCGAATAATAATCATAATTGATCACGTCGCGTTGATCGAGAATGTTCTGTTTCCATGCAACACTCAGTGTGCTTCCGGGTGCGAAAATCCAATTGTAAACCAAGTCAACGTTGAACGAGCTGAAACTGAAATCATGATTCTCATTGTATGAAACATAATCTGTAAGCGTGCCGTCTTCATTCAAGGCATAAAAACCGAGATAATGTCCGGTTGACCAATAGTTGCGTCCCGTAATTGAAATCGACATATCCCTTACAAAAACAAAACTTGCCGAAAGATCCGTTTCAAAATAATGCAGGATTCTCCTTCCGAAAACAATTGTTCCGTCATCTTCCGTATCCACCCAACCCCGATCACCGAAATCACCGTGATAGGAAGAGGAAGCGTTCAGTACAAAACGGTTTCCCACGCGCCATGAAATGTTTCCTGCAAATCCTCCCCACGGATCAACGGGAATCGTCGGACTCACTCGCGCAGTCATTCCCCCATTGAAACTGATTCCGTAACTGAACTTGTGATTCGGGTTGCTGCTGATGCCACCGAAAATTGTTTTGTAACGTGTTCGCCGGTAATAACGTCCGTCAACACGCGGCTCATAATAATCCCTTGAATCGACAGGCGTAACTTCCGAACCAAAATATGCGGTCCAGAAATTCTTGAACGTTGCATCGCTGAACATATCCAACACAATGCTGTTCATTCCATGGGTTATGTCATTGGCGGTATAATTCATCGATAAGTCGGCATACGCATTGTTGAAAATTTTCCACGGATTGAAAATATTGTAACTGATGTTCGCATTGTTGCTCGCATAATTTGTCTGCAGGTTTATTCCCATATCATTGCAATCCCAATTCTTATTTACAACCTGCCGATTGAATCCGTATTGTACTTTGCCGCTGTTCTTGTTGAGCCCAAGCGAATAATAATATCCGACACTCGAATTGAATTGTCCCAGACTTCCCGTTGGCATCATCACTTCACTCACGCCGCCAACCCCATTGAAATTCCATGAATTCTTTTTGTTGTTGAGAGAAAATCCACTCGCCGTCACATCTGCACTCCTGTATCCGTGCGTGCGTATCACATTCGTATGCGTCACATACACATGCGAACTATTTTGCAATTGCTTGTCAAAAACAAAAATGTTGTAATTCGTTGCCGGCTCTGTAAGTATCCTTCTCGTCTTTCCCGTAATCGTATCCTTCGCAATCGCATACGTATTGTCCACATACGCATTGAGCACTCCGATTCCCAATCCGCTGTTCGTTCGGCCCGAGATTTTTGTTGCGTTGAGTAATTTCGACTGCTGCGGATTCTTGATTATTTTTTCCGAACTGTCGGCGAGGCTCGGAGCGGAATAAAAATTCGTGGGCTCTTCACCGATTCTCCGCGAATAAAATAATCCGCCGAGTTGGAACAGGTCGGTTCCCTCCGTAAAAAATGGACGTTGTTCTGCATATTGCACTTCAAACGGACTGAGATTCTTTACAATGTTGTCGCTTTTCACTTGCGAAAAATCAGGAAGCAACGTCATGTCGAGTGTAAAACTTTCATTGATGCCGTATTTCAATCCCATTCCACCGCTCAAGCTTGCAGAAGGATTGACGGGACCATAACGGTTGTCTTTTTCTCCAACGGTTGTCAGATAAGGTGTCAGGATCAATCGCACGGGTTCATTGATGTTGTCCAGTCCGGTCAGCGTTCCCCAATATTTCAATGGATTCGGTTTGTCTTTCGGGGTCAACGCCCATTGGTCGAATTCAAATTTGCGCTGTATGTTTCGGGTAATCTGCAATCCCCAGGTTTGTTCTTTCGATGTCGGAAAACGAAGTGCGGACCATGGGATTTCCATTTCAACGCTCCAGCCATTCGGAAGTATTTTCACATCGCTTTTCCAAACCGCATTGAAATTTGCATCTGAAAAACGCGAATCGCTTTGCACGCCAGATGCCGTTACTGAAAAATCAAACGCATCCTGTTGCGTGTTATAAGTATCAAAAACAATCCTGAAATTATCCGCATTCAGATAATCGTCACGCGAACCCAATTGCCTTTTTATGCTGTCCGGATGATTGTCATAACACATCGCCCCAATGTAAATCGCCGCATTGTCGTAAACGATCCTGGTTTCGGTTTGAAAACTTACCGGTGCCCTTTCCTTCGGACTGTTCTGAATGAAATCGGTGGCAACCTGCGCATTTTTCCACACCTCGTCATCCAGCACACCATCGATTTTCGGAGCGGTTTCCACCCGTGAAGTTGCCAATGTTTTCCGCACGATCACCGTATCTTCCTTCGATCCCCCGAATAAGCGAACGGAAAGGCATAGCAATAGCAACAGGGGGAATCTGAATTTCATCACGGAGCGTTTCAGGGCAAAGATGCTGTTTGTGAAACGATCAAAAAAGTAAAAGATGATGAAGGGATGCAAAAAAGTGTGAAGGGGAAAAAATAATTGCCGATTTGTTAATTGCCGATTTCCGATTGAAATTTTTTGATGCGAACATTGTTTACCGAT
>CAYMZV010000453.1:0-2992 GCA_964394965.1 uncultured Chryseobacterium sp. | reverse complement strand
ATTCCCAAATCAGTTTGATCAAGGAGGAGTCCACACAAGTCAATCTCGATGCTTTGCTTTTTGATGTGTCACAGGTTTTCAAGAAAACGCTGGAGGAAACAAATGGCCAACTGATCATTGATTCCTTGCCTGTCATTCACGCCAGGAAAACACACATGCAACAACTCTTCCAGAATTTGATCGGCAATGCTTTCAAGTACCATTCAGACAAACCTCCTGTTGTCGAAATCAAATATGCCGATGAAGGAACACAACATAAATTTTCCGTGAAAGACAACGGAATCGGAATCGATCCGATCTACAAGGAAAAGGTTTTCGTCATTTTCGAACGCCTGCATTCCCAAAGTGAATATGCAGGAACGGGTATCGGATTGGCTACTTGCAGCAGGATTGTTGGAAACTACGGCGGAAAAATATGGGTGGAATCCTCAGTGGGCCATGGAAGCACATTCATCTTCACCATTCCAAAATAAATCTCTCCGGTCATTTACATCTCCCTGAATTATCCGCGGCAACACTCTCCAGTTGTCGCGGACTTTTTCATTTGCATACGCAACAAAAAAAACGGAAATGTATATTTTAAGCTAAATTTTTTATTGCAGTCGGTGAATATATTTTTACATTTAATATCAATTACTCAGGATTTCTTATGCTGAAAAAAGTCATCGTACAGCTGAACAAGGAACAATACAATCATTTCCAAAATGAGTTGAACAACAATCGCGGCGAAAAATTTGTCCGCCTGCTGGAATTGTTCCGCGACACACAACTGGATGAGAATGAAATCTGCAAGGAAATCAAGATCAACCAGTCCGCCTATTACACACTCAAGTCAAGGCTTTTCGACAAGTTGCAGGAATACCTTTTCCGTTCCGCTTCCGATGACCGTGCCGAATTGCTCAAGAACATTTCTTCCATTCCGCATTTGGTTTACCATACACCTCGTGAAACAGCCATCAGTTTGCTCATTCACCTGGAAACCGAATTGAAAAAACTGGATATGCCGCATGAACTGATCGGTGTATACAACGCGCTCAAGAAATTGCACATCAACACTGAAAAATATTACCAATACCAACAGCATTACAATAAAACCGTTGCCTATTCACTCGCCGTTGACAAGGCCGATGAATTGGTTTCGTCTTTCAACCGCGAGTTGGGTGAATACACGATTTCCTGTGACGAAAAAAAGCTGGCACTGCTGCAGCTCTACCTGAAAGAATTCCGCAACCTGAATAAACTTTATGATTCGCATCGCCTGAAGGTGAGTCTTTGCATTGCATCCATTTCCTATGCCCTGTTTGCAGTGAACGGAGCGGAAATTCCGGAAATGGAGGAAACGACTGAAGAATTGCTCAAACAAATGCACACCATTCTCGAAAGTCATCCGGAAGACCGTCAATATAAATTCCTGAAATCGATTTGGCATTTCCTCAATTTCGAATATTACAAAAGCTTGCGGCTGTACAAGAATTGTTCCGCCTCCTTCGAGAAAGTGAATGCCGATCTCGAAACATTCCTTTTGCTTGCACACAGTTGCGATACATCACGGTTTCTCATTTCCAAAATCGATTATGCCATCCGGACGAATACTGCCGATAAATTGCATGAGGAATTCAAGTCGCTCATTTTTGAACCGGATCCGCTCAATGCAACCGAGTTCACTTTCTATTCCATTTACGCGGCCTCCTGCTGTTTTCATTCGGGATTGTATTCGGAAGGTGCCGTTTTCCTGAACAGGTGCGTGAATGAAATCAGTTTCAAGAATTATTCTTTTGCCGAAATACAAGTCAAACTTTTCCTTTCCTCCCTGTTGTTGCTTGCAGGAAAAACCGAACAGGCGGAGATAATCATCAGGAGCATTTCCCGGAAACTGGCAGGCGAGGAATTCACCACACAATTCCAGAATGCCGTTTCATTTTCGAAATTCCTCAAGACGGCGCTCAACGACAATTCAAACGGCAAACAGAAAAAACTCGAGCAGGCTTATTCCGCTTTCACCAAAACAAATGAAGAAGCGGAACATTCCATTTTGAAATTTGTTCCGCTTTCCACTCAACATTTTGAATTGCTTTCCCGTTGATCATTCACCGAATTTCCATCCGATATTGAAACCGAGCTGAAGCGATACATCCTTTTGGCTTTTGTAGATGACTGTTTCAGGATGATTTTCCCGCTGTACATTGTAATATGAAAATGCAATCTCCCCGTTGAACATCAGTCCGCATTTGAAACAATATCCCGTACCGATACCGGCTGCATATTCCCATCCATTGTAACGCAATTCACAATATCCCGATTCATAAACGGATTCTTCCGCTCCGCAGGTCATTGCCTGATAGGAAATTTCCTTTGCAGAAAGTCCTTGATGGTTGAAACGCGATGCCGTTACAAAAGAATACAGAAGTGAATGTCCATTATTGCTTTCCTTTGCTGTCATCAGGTTGTATTTTCCTTTCATGAAATAACCGGATGACGCCAAGGTCCTTGAAGTGAAGATCGGTCCACCCGACACAACCAATTTTTTTCCGAAACCGATTCCTGCAGATGCACTGTAATGTGCACCGAAACCATTTCCGCTTATGAAAGAGGAACAGGACAGGTCGTCGAAATGGATTTGACCGAAATGATTATCGGCTGTAAGTTGGTTAACTGCGAAACTGAATACTGCTGCAGTGATAAGGCGGAGGGTGGCAAGGGGTTTCATGTCGATTATTTTTTTGGTTGTTGTTGAGTTGTTGTTTTTTGTTGAAGCAAAATTGGGGCATCTCGTCAGGGTGGGAAAACCGATCGAACGTTTCTGCTTTCAGATGTAAGGTTTTGCAGAAAATTGCAAAAGCGATAAATCGAAAAGCGGGAAACAGGAAATGACAGAGCATCACTGCCTGAAAAATGTGAACCGATTTTCAAGAGGCGATTGCCAATCGAAATAGCAATCCCTTGCAGGACGGTGTAGCTGGATGCCTGATACGTGAATGGCAATGGGATTCGG
>CAYMZV010000452.1:0-3004 GCA_964394965.1 uncultured Chryseobacterium sp. | reverse complement strand
TGATGATGGTAGATTTCACTATGAAAAACACAAGCTTTTCCTTTACAAAGAGGATTTCGAAAAGTTCGCCGACGGATTAATGGAAGTCATCAACTTCATTCGTGAGAATAATCCCGGTGGCCCTCCACAACAATATCACCACAATCACGAGACCCATCAGAATGTTGAAGTCAATCACAATGCCGAAGTGGGACATATTGTGGATGTAAACCATAACATCGACACCAACCACAACCATATCAGCAACGATATCAATTTTGAAGATCTGGGAAACAGATAATTGAAGATTATTTGAAACAGGAAAATCCTCTCATCTTATGAGAGGATTTTTTTTATGGATGATCCTCGCAAAATCACTCTATCGGAAATACCCCCCCCGCCTCTATCATCGCCGCGTTGAAAGCGCTCCCATCAATCCCCGTTTCAATATTTTTCTCCCTTAAAAATTCCAATACATTTTCCGTCGGCATATTTCCCGTCAATTTATCTGTGGCCATGGGACAACCACCGAAACCTTTTATGGCATGATCGAATCTTCTGCAACCGGAATTCCATGCGGCTTCCACTTTTTCTTTCCAGCTATCGGGCGTAGTGTGCAAATGTGCGCCTATCGTAAGTTTTGGGAATTCAGGAATCAGATTCGAGAACAAATAAGAAATGCTTTCAGGGTTTGAAACACCGACCGTATCGGAAAGTGCTATTGTTTTTATTCCCATCTCCGACAAACGTTTCGTCCATTGAATCGCGATGTCGGCGTTCCACACATCTCCATACGGATTTCCGAATGCCATGGAAATGTAAACGACCAATTGTTTTTTGTTCTTCACGCATAGGTTCTGGATCTCCTCCACACGTGAAAGCGATTCGATAATGGTGGAATTCGTATTCCTGATTTGAAAGGTTTCCGAAATGGAAAATGGGAATCCGAGATAATTGATCTCCTCGAACTTCACCGCATCTTCCGCTCCACGCACATTCGCAATGATCGCCAACAACCTTGTATTCGACAACGACAAGTCCAGTTTCTCAAGCACTTCTGCCGTATCGCGCAATTGTGGAATCGCTTTCGGTGAAACAAAACTTCCGAAGTCAAGCGTATCGAACCTGCACCTCAACAATGCATTGATATACGAAACCTTTTTTTCCGTTTCAATGAATTGATGAATGCCCTGCATTGCATCCCGTGGACATTCGATGAGTTGGACTTCCGTCATAATTAATGCAAAGATAATCACTTGTCACGCGATTAATAACCGATGGACGAATTCATGAATCATTGGAATCTTTATTTTTACAGAAACTGAACATTCACTAAAAACACTTTATCATGAAACGATTTGCAACAGCCGTTTGGCTTGGAACAGGAAAAGAAGGCAGCGGAACACTTACCACACAAAGCACCGTTCTCAATAAAACACAATATTCCTACTCTTCACGTTTTGAAAATGGAACAGGAACCAATCCCGAAGAACTCATTGCAGCGGCTCATGCCGGTTGTTTCTCGATGAAACTTTCTTTCGTATTGGGCGCAGCCGGTTTCCCTCCCGAATCGATTGAAACGCATTGCGAAAATCAACTTGCAAATGGCGCGATCGAATTCTCGCACCTTGTCTGCAAGGCAAAAGTTCCGGGAATCACCAATGAGAAATTCCAGGAAGCGGCAAACGACGCAAAAGCGAATTGCCCGGTTTCCAAAGCGTTGAATATGACAATTACCTTGGAAGCGACTCTGCTTTAAGGAATTTTGAATTCTGAGTTTTGAATTCTGAATTGCAGTTGGCTTCGGTATGGTGTCGGTTTGAAAGTTGAAAAGTTGGAAGGTTGAAAAATTTTCAATGACAGTTTTCAACCTTCCAACTTTTCACATTGAGCTGGCATTCGATTGCCATTGGCAAATTGGGAGATACCAAACAATGAGACTCACTTCCGGTTTTATATCCGTCGGATTGCTTTTGTTGCTGATGACATCTTTTGTCTCGGATGAAAATCATACATCACAACTTGAAAACAAACACTTTCAAATCGTGATGAAGCTGGCTACAGGCGACAGCATTTCCGTCTCGCCTGAAAATGATACTGTTTATTTCAGGGACAATATTTTCAGGAGCATTTTCCTTGCAAAAAAATCGGTCACGGTTTTCATTCCGATCAGTATTACAAATGAATCCACCTTTTACAGTACAACCGAAGGGGAAGATGGCATACCCTTCATTGAATTCAAAGTGGATTTCAGGGGCGAAGCGGCAAGCGCATCGGGAGGTTATGTAAATATTGTTGGAACTGTGGCCGGCAAGGAAATCGTGGGGAGTATTGGCTTATCGCAAGATGACATTCTCTTCAAGACACAGTGGAATTTTTCCGGTTCCCAAATAGAAAAACAGGATTGAATTTTTCCGATCCGGTTAAACCGGCACAAATCCAAAATCAATTGGCGAACACCATCTGCTTTGTGGAAATTGTTTTCCCATCGATTACCAGCGAATAAAGCAGCACTCCACTTGCACCGTAACCATGTTCGTATAAAACCTCGTTCATTCCCATCTGAAGTTGAACGGGAATATCCTGCAACCGTTTTCCATTCAGGTCAGTGATTTTTATAACTGCTTTTCCGTACGCTGGCATTTTATCCACTTGAAATAAAATATAAGTCGCTTCGTCAAAGGGATTCGGACGGTTTTGCAAAAGTGTTACGCCGGGAAGATGCGAAACCAATTCCTCGATTCCGACCGGTGTCGTATTGTATTCGCGCGAAAAAATACTTTCGATTCCATTTGTATCGACAGATGCAATGCTCACATCATACAAGGCCGCAGGTGGAACATGAATCGTATCGTCGAGTGTTCCTGTAAATGTGTAAACGGAATCCCAATCATTCGTCAGCGTACGCACACCTACGCGATAAACATTGTATTGCGTTTGTTGCGTTACGTGAATGACCAATGCACTGTCGTATGTTGACAAATGAAAATCGGGTGTCTTCGGGCCGATCGCCGCCATTCCCGCT
>CAYMZV010000451.1:0-3013 GCA_964394965.1 uncultured Chryseobacterium sp. | reverse complement strand
GGTCCCCAGTCCACCAATTTGATGGAATAAATGACACCGCTGTAAATGCGATGCAAAACGGATCCGCAACAAAGTGAAGTGTCACGAACATCAATCACTTCCTTCTCAATCATTCCCACATGACGGGCATAACGCTCCGAATAACTCTGGTAATTCAACAGATTCGTATCCAGCTTCTGTTGAACCATCAATGTCGAATCGAAATTCATGCTGTTGATGCTGTATGGATTGTCAACGGATAAATATTTGTAATCCCATTCGCCGAGCGTATTGAATTCATTTCCATTCCAGGTTTTTCCCACGCGCGGCACAAAAGCCAAACGCACATAACGCTGATTCTCCTCCGTTTTTTCGCCCGATGAGTTTGTAAGGGTGAACGCCCACACGCGCGAGATTGTCCATGGCAAACTGTCGTAAGGAACAGTATCGATGTAGGGTCTTTTGTAACGTTCCACCCGCATCGCCTGTCGTCCCTGATTGTCGGTGAAATAGGATTCAATGACTTCCTTGATTTGGTATTTGTAATTCACCGTGTCATGATTGAAATCGTCATACACGGTTGAATCCACATCGTAAATGCAATAATGCCCGACGTTATCCGGGAAATAGGAATAACCCGCATCGTTGGTGGTGGGTTTGTCTTTTTTGCAACTCTGGAAAATAAAAAATACTGCCGCCACCGCAAGAAATACTTGCGATGAAATCAACAGCATTTTTTTTGTAACGGTTTTTCTCATTGCCAAAAGTCAATCGGAAAAATCATTCCTTGCCTGAAAAACTATTTTCAATCTTGTTTTTTGAAACGGAAAAATCCGGTCGTGCGATAAATCCGCCACCGACCAAATCATCGCCTTCGAAAAAAACTGCCGATTGCCCGGGAGCAACGCCGGCAACGGGACGATGGAACAATGCCTTTATTTTTCCCTCTTCAACGGAAAGTGTCGCAGGTGTTCCCGGATCGTGGTAACGCACTTTTGTTTGTGCAACAAAATTTTCAGGAAGCGTTTCATATTTCACGAGATTGAAATCGCGAATGAACATTTCCTGACGGTCGAGTTCGTTTTTTGTTCCGATGACAACTGTATTTGTTTCGGGAATGATCTGTGTAACGAACATCGGTTCGCCCAATGCAATCTCCAATCCCTTGCGTTGGCCTATCGTATAAAACGGATAACCGTGGTGCTTGCCCACAATCTTTCCGTCCGATAAAACGAAATTCCCTCCATCCACTTTCTCCTCAAGTCCCGGAACCTTATATTTCAAAAATGCACGGTAATCATTCTCCGGGATGAAACAGATTTCGTAGCTCTCGCTTTTTTTCGCAAGCTCTTCATAACCGGCTTTCATCGCCATGTCGCGTATTTCCGATTTGCGAAATTTTCCACAGGGGAAGATTGTCCGTTTCAAACTTTCCTGCGACAATCCCCACAAAACATACGCTTGGTCTTTCGATTCATCCAAACCTTTTGAAATGACATAACGTTCATTTTCCTTTCTCACTTGCGCATAATGTCCGGTGGCAATGAATTCACAATCCAACTGATCGGCACGTTTGAGCAATGCCTCCCACTTGATGTGCGTATTGCACAACACACACGGATTGGGTGTGCGACCGGCAAGATATTCCTCCACAAAATTGTTGATGATGTGATCACCGAATTCTGCGCGGATATCGAGGATATAATGTGGAAACCCGAGATTCACTGCAAGAGTGCGTGCATCATTGATGGAATCGAGCGAACAGCAACCGGTCTCTTTTTTTGATCCGCCGCTGGCTGCATAATCCCACGTTTTCATCGTGATGCCGATGACTTCATACCCTTCTTCATGCAACATGAGCGCCGTTACCGAACTGTCGATACCGCCGCTCATTGCTACAAGTACTTTTCCTTTTTTGCTCACGTCATTTTTTTTCAGTGTGGGTCGTTCGGGTCTTGTCCTTGTTGATTCTGATCACTCGAATCCTCCGCTTGTTTTTTGAAATCATCGTCTTTGATAACCTGTTCTCCGCTTACACATTTTCCGAGTTTCCAGGTTTCTTTCCCTTTTATCGTATAGCCTGTAGTTGCATCTTCCGTATAATACACCCAAATCCCATCTTTCACCGCGTGCTGATAATTCCCCATGATGTTTATTTTGCCGTCCGGGAAATACCAAACCTGTTTACCGTCATAGTTCCCATCGAGATAAACGCCTTCGCCCTCTTTTTTCCCATCCTGATAATATTGCACCCACGGGCCTTCTTCAAGACCGTTTTTATAATTCACTATTTCCGCCGGTTGTTTCGTGCCGGGATGATATGTCACCGATTTACCTTCCTTTTTTCCATTCACATACCATTCTTCAGAAAGCAAGAGTCCATCATCGGTATAAAAAGTCCAAAGGGAATCTTTCAGTTGGTTCAAATATTTTCCCTGTGCCTGAAGCATTCCATTCACGCCAAACATTTTTCCATAGGCAACCGGTCCGCCGTTGAGAAAATCCATCTCGGTCATTTTCTTCCCGTCCGTATCGAAATACGTGAAGACACCGTAAGGTTTATCGTCCTTGAACTGGCCAATATAAACGCATGTTCCTTGGTCGTCCAATTTTTTCCATGCGCCCTGTTTCAATCCTTTCGCATCAGTCACATTCGGATAAACGCCATCCGGCACTTGTGCAAACGCAGAAATGGAAAGCAGGGAGAAAGAAATGAGCAAGCCGATAAAGGCCACGCTTCGTTCAAGAGGGTTGATTTTCAAGGCTTTCATTTGAGTTACAAAGTTACGAAGATTCCTGTTTAGATAATAGAGGCAAAAAGCCTGCCACGAGTATAAAGCCTTCGGGTATAAAAAGTAACGTTCGGGAATGAAAAATAATGTGTGATCAAGTAAATTACAAATGCTTCAACATGTGAATCGGTAATTTGCAATCAGCGCATCCATTTAATTTCTATTTTTCGAATCATGTCGGAATTCATTACCCTGACATATTACGGCAGCATGTACCCGAAATCGCTGATTCTTCGATCGCG
>CAYMZV010000450.1:0-3023 GCA_964394965.1 uncultured Chryseobacterium sp. | reverse complement strand
GTTTTTGCATCGGACAAAACCATTCCGATTCCTTCGCCCAATGATTTGTCGGCGCAAAGTGAAATCGAATAATCGAAGCCGGCATAAAAAACAGCTTTCAGTTTCGAAGTTGTTCCTTTTGCGAACAATCCGCTTTTGGATTGTGAATTATAAATGAAACCCGGTTCAGACGCTTGGCTGCAACCTTCCTGACGGTGGAAAGTAACGCAAGGCGCTTGTGAAGTTAATGGCAAAGAGATGCTGATCATTGCTGCAAGCATCAGGGAAGTTGACAACTTTTTCATGGTTTTATAGTTATGAAAAGGGTGGAGTAGCGATTATTGTGCGTTAACAAAACTGGTTCTGATTTCAAGGATTTTCGCCTTGATTTTGTCAAACTGGTCTTTGGTGATGGTGGTTGTTGAACCGCCGCCAAGAACACGTTTTCCGTTTTTCATTTGCATTCCGCCATTTTTATTGTCGGAAGTTTTTACTTCATCCATCATCGTTTTCAATTCTTTCAGTTGATCGGAAACGGCAACCACATCTTCGTTTGAATTATCCTTGATGGCCATAAACTCAATCAGGTTTTCAAGCGACAATTTCTGATCGGCGATTCGCGCTGCAGTAGCCTGATCCTTGTCAAAATCCTTTACCATGTTGCTCATCAGATAAAGACTTTCAACCCATCCACCGGCGAGCATGAGACTTAAATCGGTGCCGCGTTGGTTGTTCTCCAGGTTTTCAAATGACGACAAATACAAATCATTCGAAATTGAAATGAGCGAATCTCCGTTACCGGCATTCTTGCTGATCCTGTCCTTGTCCTTATCGGTAAGCGAGGTTGCAACTTTCAATTTATCGCCCATGCGCATGCATGTTCCGAAATATGCAACCACTTTTTCGCTGACATTGAACGTAGAGCAATACAGCAGATCAGCAGAATATATGCCAAGATTCAACGATTGGGCTTTTTTGCTGACATAATTTTTTTCGTTGTCGGGAGAATTCAAAAGACTTCCATCACCTTTTGAAGCGCCGGCTGTCTTCATGAAAGCGAACATTTCACTTGGAGAAGGAACGCCTGTCGGCAAATCATTATTAGTAGCAGTCGTAACAGTTTGGGAAGAATCTCCACCGATAGTAGAATCTACGTTACCTTTTGGATTTTCGTCATTGCCACAGGAGTTAAAAGCAAGAACAATTGCGAAAGCGGGTAGGATACGCAATGCGTTTTGGAAGCGATGTTTCATAAGGTTTCGTTCGGTCGGAATGGTTTCAGCAAAAATAGTCTTTTTTCGTTTCAGGCGATAATTTTATGGATCGGGCAATCCAAATATGAATTCCTGTGAAACTTAAAATGCCTGGCGCCGGGAATTCCAAATTGAATGAGCCGATTAAAAAGGTAAAAGGGATTTCAATCCCCTTTTTTCAATGTCATTGTAATTTTCTCCGATACGGATCCATCGGGTTTCAAGGAATAGGTGGACCAAACCTGTTTCCTGTTTTCATTTTTATCGATGGTCCATAAAAAAGAAACAGCGGGAGAGGAATTCCGGATGTCAACCCTTGTTCCATCATCATAAATTTCACCGGGGAAGGTGGCTGTGAAATTCCCCGAAGCATCATTCATGTCGGCAACCATCAATCGGTAACCATAAAGCCCGTCAAGTGTTTTTGTGGTGAACACAACCAATTCCCCTGCATGAGCAATGGTGGTATCCTTGACCACATGTGCGCCCAATGAATCGTAAGTGAAATATTCGATCGTCTCGATTTGCCAGATTCCTTTTCCGCGATTCAACCTTTTGATTTTAACGTCTTCCTTGTCGCAGGAGAAAAAAATCATTGCAACAACAATCGGAATCAAGATCAACAGCTTTTTCATTTTGTCTTGAATTGAAGTCCGACAGAAAGTTTGAATCCCTTGATATCATTGTAAATGCTGTTCTCCGATCCTTGCAGACTTTGATTGAGATAAGCACTGTAATCAACCGGGAGATAATTTTCAGTGATGTTTGATTTTGTTAAAGACAAATCCTGGAAATCATGATATTGACCATTTTTTTTCGACACCAAACTTTTGTAATAATCGCAATGGAAAACAAGATACGTGCAAGGCAACAGTTTAAAACCGAATTCAAATCCGCCACCCGCTTCTCCAGTGAAATCGCTATAGATTCCATTCATTACGTGTTCGCTGCCAAAACTTTTCGATCCGTCAGGACAAACGTATGCCGAATAAACAGAGTAGGTTCCAAAACCCAGATTGGCATGGAGCTGGAAAAAGAGTTTATCGCTGGAAGAAATCCTGTAACCGATTTCTACATTCGTCATTCGCATTCCAACGGAAATGTCGCGTCCGTCATTTACCGTAAATCGAACTTGATTCGGTTTTGATTTCAACAAAAATCCCTGCAGTCCGATAATGAATTTGGAATCCGTTCCGATGCCAATCCCAAAATCATAAAATTCACCATTCATCATCCCGATTGCTTTTCCCGTATCGAATTTTTTTGACAGACCTGAGTTCTGGAAGTAAGTGTTATATCCATTGTAAAAAATGGGCAACTGTTTTGAATGCATGAATCCTGCATTATAACCAACCTCGCCAAAAAAGGAAATCATGCTTTGCGCGGATAATGTTGCACAGAGGAAAATCGGAAATAAAAGAAGCTGTATTTTTCTCATCGCGATCAATTCTTTCCGAGTGAAATGGTCAATGCGATTCCTGCATTGCTGAATTTTGTTTCCTGCCCAACAGGCAAGGCAGGCGTCCCGTTCAAGGGATAACCGAACATCCAATGGTCAAGTCCATCCATCAATCCCTTTACGAATTCCCATTGGTAAAAAATGCGGATGCCGAAAACCTTCTTCTGATATCCGACATAGAAAGTCATGCCGGGCTGCAACTGTATCAGGAAGTTGCTGTCCTGTGTCCATAGCCGATTCCATTTTTACTTTTTGATTCCGGAGGATTGCCCTCTTCTCCCTTTGCCTTTGTCCTTGCCTAAATCCATTGTAGCGCCATAAACAAAACCATT
>CAYMZV010000449.1:0-3029 GCA_964394965.1 uncultured Chryseobacterium sp. | reverse complement strand
GTTGCGGTTGCTACCGAAGATCGCCATGGGGAAATGCTATTCATGAAATATTGTTCTTCCTGCCATAATGTATCTACAAAAAAATCAACAGGTCCGGGTTTGCTCGGCGTACTCAGTAGAATTCCAAGTAAAGATTGGGCGTACGGTTTTATCAGTAATGCCGATTCAGTCATAAAAAGTGGCGATGAATATGCAACTAGGATTTTTGAGGAAAACGGGAAAGCGCATCAACCTATTTTCAGGAATACATTGACTCACCAAGACATTGATGCCATACTGCTTTATTGCGACCATTCAGACTGTGTCAGTCCATAAAATCATTCGTAGTTCGTAGATTCGCAAACCTTCGCATTTCGTACAACTATTTTTCATCTCCGAACCCAACACTAATCGCAAATAACCAATAACCAATCACTCAAATGAAATTCATCTGCATCGGAAGAAACTACGCTGAACACGCAAAGGAAATGAACTCCCCTGTTCCATCCGAGCCTGTTCTTTTCATCAAACCCGAAACCGCCTTGCTGCGGAACAATCTTCCTTTTTATTATCCGGAATTCTCGAAGGAGATTCACCATGAAGTCGAAATCGTTTTGAAAATCTCGAAAATGGGAAAAAGCATCGAGCCTGTTTTTGCCAATCGTTATTATGACGAGATCGGAATCGGAATCGATTTCACTGCGCGCGATTTGCAATTGAAATGCAAGAAGGAAGGATTGCCCTGGGAAAAAGCCAAAGCGTTTGATTACTCGGCTGCCATTGGAAATTTTATTCCAAAATCACATTTCAAAAAATTGGATGACATAAATTTCCATCTCGACATCAACGGCAAAAAGGCTCAGCAAGGAAATACAAAAGACTTGCTTTTCACTTTCGATCAGATCATTTCCTATGCGTCACAATTTTTCACGCTTAAAATCGGTGATTATATTTTTACGGGAACTCCGGAAGGCGTTGGTCCTATAAAAATCGGTGATCGATTGGAAGCTTACCTGGAGAATGAGAAACTGTTGGATTTCGAAATCAAGTAGCGAACGCATTACTTTCATTTCGAATATTCCCATTTATACAAAGCCGTTTTTCTGTCGTCCAGATATTCAACACAGCTGACCGGATTTCCATCACTGTTATATTCGACAGCATAACTGCTTGCAAAAGTCCGCTGCCCGGTCTTTACAGTTTGGGTTTTCATGAATTGATGCGAATCATAAGTGAATGTCACAAGCGAAGAATCAACCAGCGTATCACTACCCTCCCTTTTCATGTCGATATCCAATTCCGACAGCAATAATCCATCGGTAGAAAATTTGTATTGATTTATTCTTTTTGTTTGTTCCGTGGAATCAACGGTTGCGATGGTTGCAATCTTCCCGCTTTCATTATAGGCATAAGTTGTTTCGTAATCCATCTTGATTGTACGTTCGGGATATTTCCCTCGTATTGCTTTGGAATAATCAACCGTAAAACCTTTTTGGTCTGTCAAGTTCCCATTGCTGTCAAAAGTCTTGTAAACCGAATCTTTCCGAAGCACATCACCATTCCCCAAATCGATATGATAATCATTTTCCATCATGAACATTCTCCCCGACTTGTCATAATGGAAATACATGACTGTTGAATTGGAATACATGCCGACCTGATTGAGCCTGATCAGGTTTCCCTTTCGATCATACTTCAACACATCGTAACCGGCATCACATTCGGGCACAAAATGAACCGTTCTGATTTCTTTTCCATCGGCACGATAAAAATGATCTTCGCCTTCTCCCAGATTGGAAAGATCATATTCTTCCTTCAATTTCCCGTTCTTTCCATAGTAGAAAGTATCAATCGAACCGTCTTCATTGTTTTTGTAAGCATAACGGACGCAGGATTTTTTCCCTGACGGCGTGAACGCGACCGTAAGGATTTCGTCGGGAATATTTTTTTCCTCCAAAGTCAATGTATCATTGAGCGGATATCTTTTCATGTCAACCCGTGAAAATTTTCCCTTGAAAGAATCAAGACCGATTACTGTGGGCGTTTGGGTTTCAAATTGGGAAAATACCCGGAATGAAAAAAACAGGAATGAAATCAGGATGGAAATTCTCATCAATGCTTTTTAGTATTCGCAACTCCGAATGAAAAGTCCCGATCGATTTGACCGGGACTTTTCATTCGGGGAATTCCGAAAATTAATTTTTCACAAACTTCATAGAGTAACTTGTATTCGCATTTGTCACTCGCAAAGTGTACACACCTGTTGCGAATGATTCGGTTGAAACCAATTCCTTGGTGTTTTTCGTTGCAACTGTTTTTACAACCTGTCCGAGGCTATTGAAAACAGTCAATGCATATTCATCCGAAGAAACCGGAAGCTGAACTTCAAGTTGATGCTGTTCCGCATTGTAGAATGCATAAGGATCGGTAGCGGCTATCGGATCAATTCCAGTACATCCAACTGCAACTTGTGTTGTTGTAACGGTATTGGTTCCGCAAGCATTTGTCACTACCAATGTTGCCGTATAATTTCCGGCTGTTGCATACGTAACTGTACAGCTTGAAGAATTGGATGATCCTGGATTTCCGCTTGGGAATGTCCATGCAAAAGTTGTTGCATCGGTACTGTTCGATCCGTCGAATACAACAGGTTGACCGACACAGACTGTAGTAGGACTGACCGTGTCAATCGCAACCGGAGGTGCCAACACATCAATCTGTATCGATGTATTTCCAGTACATCCGTTTGCCGCGGTTCCCTGCACATTATAGGTAATTGAATTCGGAGGGGTGGAAACCGTTGACGCGGTATTCGTAGAACTCAATCCTGTCGACGGACTCCACACATAAGAGGAAGCGCCGCTCGCTGTGAGCGTTGTGTTGCCTCCCGTACAAACAGAAGTTTGAGTTGCCGTAACCGAAACGTTTGGATTTGCATTGACAGTGATATTTACAAATGCGGAATCAAACAGATCGCAACCGCCGCCAACAACATAAAGGATGGCAGGATAACTTCCGGCTGTGTTATAAATCGTTGATTGCACAAGTGA
>CAYMZV010000448.1:0-3033 GCA_964394965.1 uncultured Chryseobacterium sp. | reverse complement strand
CGTTATTTGCAAAAAAGGAATCTCCCAACCGATAGGGTCCGGCAAATTCCCGGCACATCGGATTTCCCAATCATTGCCGATGAAAACATTTTGCGTCTCAGCGAAAAAATCCATTTTGAACAATTGGACATTCCGGATAAGCCATGCGTTTTCGTAGTGCTTGAAGCTGTTGACATTTATTATGTGAAACCAACCTTTTGGGGAGAATATATGGATCGCATTTTTGCCCAACTGCCCTATCCGGAAAAATTCCATTACCTGCTCAAGCCGCATCCCATGCAGTCGGAAGAATCATTGACGGCTACCATAAAACATTTTGATTCGCTGGGATACCAATACACATTGCTCAACCAATCGAGCATGAGCATGGTGTGCGCGGAAGTCCTCTTTACCTTATGGAAGAAAAAAATCGAACATGTTTTCTGTTTGTTTTCCGCCGCGTGTTTTTATTTGTCATTGCTTTATGCCAATGAGAAAATAAAATTCTGGTATTCTACGGATTTCATGCGTAAACATGCAGACAAGGCTCCTCCTGATATTCACAAGGCGTTTTTGGGAGCATGCGAATTGATTGAAGAGGTTTTCGTAGACAATTGCACAGCCTACAAATAAATTGAAGATGGAACGGATAAAAAAGTTGCTCACTACAAACTCCATCCATCATCCACAACGATATTCTGTCCGTTGACAAATTGCGAAGCGTCGGAAAGTAAAAAAACCAATGTGCCGCAAAGGTCTTTTGCATCCAGCATTCCCTTGTTGGTTGCCAATGCGGCATAGCGCTCGAGAAAGGATTCGGGTTGATTGGCAAAAACGCCACCCGGACTGATTGCATTGCAGCGGATATTCAATCCCTTATAATAACGGGTAATGTATTTTGTCATGTGAATGATACCCGATTTGATTACGGCATATTCAACAGGCATCGTCATCGCCGTTCCTTCGTAAATTTCAAAGCGCGGAGGAACCACTCCGTAAATCGAACCCATGTTGATGATGTTTCCTTGCTTCTGTTTGGAAAAATAACTCAGGAAATGTTTTGAGGTGAGAAAATATCCGCCGACATGCAGACCGACGTTTTCCACAAAATCGTGATAGGTCACTTCCTCGAATGGTTTTCCATAATTTTTGTTGCGCGGATAGGCATTGTTCACGAGTGCATCGATGTATCCGAATTCATTGTTCACCCTTTCAATCAACACTTGGATGGATGCATCGGAAGTGACATCGACCGGCATGTAGATCGCCCTTTGTTCAAAGCGTGCATACAAATCAGCCGCAAGCGCCTTGCCCGCCTTCTCATCATTTTCAGCAATGATGACAGTTCCGTGCGCAGCGCAAATGGCTTCACAAAAGGCGCGACCGATCAGCCCTGCACCACCCGTTACAACAATTACTTTTCCGTTCAGCATTTTATTGTTTTTCGATTTCTAACACCTACCAATTCATTTTTTCTGCAATCTCAATTGAATTTTCGGAAGACAGGTTTTACAGCCGGACCGACAAGGTATTTATCCAGACCGTCATTCAATGCAGCCTTGTAAACTTTCAACGCCTTTTCTGCAGCGGAAAGCGTGAGATCAAGTTCCGTTTGTCCATGCGAATAACAAAGCGCAATCCAAGCGATCATGACACCCTGTTTGATCATCTCCTGTGAAAAAAGTGTTCTCAACGGAAGTGAAATCGCACCGTCCTTGTCACGCGTAAAATAATTGGGCGAACAACCGAATCCTTCCACACTGAAATGTTTTTCAATGCCGAGATTTTTTGCAATGTCATTCAATCCCGTCGTCAACTTATTTCCATAATCCCAAAGATGGGAAACAACATCAAGCCGTTTGTACACTTCGACTGTTTTAATGAACGCACCGAAAGCCGACATTTCGGAACCGTGAGTGGTGGAAATGAGAAACACACGTTCCTGACCTTCCTTGAGAATACCGCCAAGATCCATGATTTCCCTTCTACCAACCAAAGCGGCCAATGCAAATCCATTCGCCATTCCTTTTCCGAATGTGGCGAGATCGGGTTCAATGTCATAAATGCTCATCGCACCATGCAAGTCCCAACGGAAACCGGTAATCATTTCATCCAGAATAAAAATGGCGCCATTTTTTTTGCACAACGCTTTTACCTGATGCAGGAAGTTGAGATCGTTCGATGCACAATTTTTTCTTTCGGGAATTATTTTTCCATCTCCCTTGCACGGTGAAATGAAAGTTGCCGGCTCCAATATCACACAGGCGATTTCACCCGGATGTTCGTTGAACAATTTTTCAACCGAAGCGATATCATTGTAACGGAATTTCAAACTGAGCGATTTCGTCTCCTGTGGAATTCCCTTTTCAACAGGTGTTGTTCCGATAAACCAATCATCGTAAGTGAAAAACGGATGGTCGGAACATACGGCTACCAATTTGCGTCCTGTGTATGCACGCGAAAGCTTGATCGCAGCGGTCGTTACAACAGAACCGTTCTTGGCAAATTTCACCATCTGCGCCCAAGGAAAAAGACTCACCATCAATTCGGCAGCTTCCAGTTCGGTGAGGCAGGCACGCGGGAGATTGTTCCCTTTTCTTATTTCGGCAATCCCCGCTTCGGAAATCTCATCGTAATCGTAACCGACAGTTACCGAACGCAAACCCATTCCATAATCCAAAAATTTATTCCCGTCCGGATCCCATACATACGCGCCTTTTCCACGTGCGAGAATCTGCGGGGCATTCGAGGGAAATTGGTCATCACCGCGACTGTACGTGTGTGCACCACCGGGAATGACATTATGCAAGCGTTCTGAGTAATTCATTTCTATTGACAGTTTTCGGTTATCGGTTGTCAGTTTTTTATTTGAAAATTCCTTCCTTATGTGCTTTCATCAGCGATTCGATGGCAATGAAATCAACGATATCATCCACCTCAAGCGATTTCCATTTCGGCATTTCGAATCCCAATGTTTTTTCGTGATAAAAGGATTTTCTTTCGCGGATGGATTTCACTTTCGAGATGTAAAGGCTTCCTTCGAAAAAATAGACA
>CAYMZV010000447.1:0-3035 GCA_964394965.1 uncultured Chryseobacterium sp. | reverse complement strand
CAATCACTTCTCCTAGACGGGAAATTCCTTCACCGTAAAGGATGTCGAACTCTGCGAGACGGAATGGAGGCGCAACCTTGTTTTTCACCACTTTCACGCGTGTACGATTTCCCATGACCACTTCACCTTCTTTCAATTGTGTCGAACGGCGAATATCCAAACGGACAGAGGCATAAAATTTCAAGGCGTTTCCACCGGTTGTCGTTTCCGGATTTCCAAACATCACACCGATTTTTTCACGGAGCTGATTGATGAAAATGCAACAGCAGCCTGTCTTGGAAATTGTTCCCGTGAGTTTGCGCAATGCTTGCGACATCAAACGCGCCTGCAGTCCCATTTTCGATTCACCCATTTCGCCTTCGATTTCAGCTTTTGGAGTGAGAGCCGCTACCGAGTCAATTACTATAATGTCGATCGCACCGGAGCGGATCAGGTTTTCTGTTATTTCAAGTGCCTGTTCCCCATTGTCAGGTTGAGAGATCAACAGACTGTCGATGTCAACACCGAGTTTGGCAGCATAAAAACGGTCGAATGCATGTTCCGCATCAATGAAGGCTGCAATGCCTCCCGCTTTTTGCACTTCCGCAATTGCATGGATGGCAAGTGTCGTTTTTCCTGAAGATTCCGGTCCATATATTTCAATGACGCGGCCCTTCGGGTATCCACCAACTCCAAGCGCAATATCGAGTGTCAGTGAACCGGTTGGAATGACTTCCAGATGTTCCACCGGACTGTCTCCCATTTTCATGATTGTTCCTTTGCCGTAAGTTTTTTCCAATTTGTCAATTGTCAATTGGAGGGCTTTCAGCTTTTCCTTGTTTACTTCTTTTTCTTTGCTCATAACGTAAAATTTTGCGCGTTTATAAATAATTAGAACTTAATTGAATTGAAACAAAATTAGAGCTTTGGGTAATACGCCCAACATTTCAATCATAATATTTATTAACAATGCCTAATATTTTTGCACCAACAAGACGGATTTTTCAGTTATTAATATTGAAAATCAATAAGTTACAATAATATAGTTTCTGCAAATAAATTTTGAAATAATATTAGGTTTAACGCTATTGGCAGCTGGCAACTCAAGGTTTTGGAGCGGAGAAATCACATCTTTCCAGAATCACTTTTCCTGCCTTCTGTTCCAAGTCCGTCACCGCGCAAAGCCATCTCGCTTCGGGCTTTCCACGCCAGTCAGGGCTATTCAGAGGGTTTTGCTTTTTTATAAAATCAAGATACAATCGGAAATCGACAAATCGAAAATCTAGAAATACAAATAATACTCTTTCGTCAATTCAACGTACTCTTCCGTATAATGTTGCGCATTCAAGTTGTCCTTTTCAATAACCAGGACCGATTCCGAAACCTGGGGTTTTGCCGTAAAACCGAATTGCATCAGCAACCTCTTTTCCGCTTTTTCAGGTGTGGTTTTCACCCGTGTCAATCTTCTCAAATGCAGTCCTTTGACTTCTGCCATTTCACGGAATTGTTCACCTTCCTTTGCGGGAAGTATCACGTAGAATTTTCCATCCTTCGAAAGCAGCTGGGTAGCCGCATGTATCAAATCCGCAAACGGAAGCATGACCGTATGCCGCGCCCGCAACCGCGACTCCTCAACCGAAGGAAGGGCATCGTTGAAGTAAGGCGGATTGCTCACAATCAATTCATACTTGTCTTCCAGGTTTCCGGGATGCATGCGCACAAAATCCTGCAACGAAACATTTTGAACATGTACGCGATTGTGCCAAGGGGAATTCCTTACATTTTCTTTCGCCTCTTCGGCTGTCTGTTCGTCAATGTCAATCGCGTCAATCTGTCCACCGCACCTTTGTGCAAGCATCAGCGCAATCACGCCCGTACCTGTACCTATGTCAAGCACACGTCGCACGCCATACGTTTTCGCCCACGCACCCAGCAACACTGCGTCGGTGCCCACTTTCATGGCACACTTTTCCTGATGAATCGTAAATTGTTTGAAAGCAAAACTGTTACTCGACATAAAACGTTCTATGTCTAAACTACGAAAAAATGATCAATAATTAACGATTAACGATTGAGAATGGAAATGAAAGGGGGCTTCTTCGGGAATGCTTTATAAATTTCCAATCTGCACACCATCAATCATTCATCAGATATCATCTGGAATATCATTGGTCGGCGACAGATAAATTTCAATCAGGCCTTCGGGCGACGTTACATACAATTTCCTCTCGGTGCGATCCACTTTTTTCACGGCATCATTTGTAATCGGAATCATCACTTCCGCTTTTCCACTGCGTATCTTAAGCACAGGCTGCATCAACCGTTCCAGCACCTCTTCTGCAATTCCAACCACGCCGTATCGTTCATCGACCACTTCGAATCCGACGATCTCATGATTGTAAAAACGTTTTTCCCCCAACGGCGGCAAGGCGGAAAGCGGAAGATAGATTGTACAACCCACGAGCATTTTCGCATCATCGGGTTTTTCAATTCCCTCGAGCGCAAGTGTCAACGAATTGCCATTCAACTTCGTTCCTTTCACAAAAAACGGAACAAGCGAACCATTCACATCGCCGAAAATGGCATCGAGTTTTTTATAACGGCCCGGATCATCCACATCGATTTCCAACACAATTTCCCCTTTCACACCGGAAATCCGTTGCACATAACCAAGCATGAAACAATCCGATTTATTCACGGGATAAAGGTAGACATGAGATTCGAAACGGGCGACATGGCAAGAGGCAATGACAGATTATTTTTTCCAATTTTCAAACGCCATCTCAAAGTGCAATTCACCATTCGGTCTTTTCCCGATTGCTGTCCATCCGTTTTTCCTGTAAAAGATTTCCGCCCTTGTATCGGGACTTGTTCCCAGCCAAACGTTTTCCGTTGTTTTTGAAAAATACCAATCGAGCATCAGGTCATGCAATTTTTTGCCGATGCCTTTTCCTTCAAATTCAGGGAGCACAAATAGCGCCCAGATATTTTTTTCCTGTAAGTCGACATTGGAAAATCCGACAACACGATCTTCGACTTCACACAACCAACCTTTT
>CAYMZV010000446.1:0-3044 GCA_964394965.1 uncultured Chryseobacterium sp. | reverse complement strand
GACTGTTCAGCCAGAGCCTGAAGAATGGATTGACGAATCCACCAAACAGCATAGGAGATGAATTTGAATCCACGTGTTTCATCGAAACGGCGAGCCGCCTTGATCAAACCGAGGTTTCCTTCATTGATTAAATCCGGAAGACTTAAACCCTGATTTTGGTATTGCTTGGCAACTGATACAACGAAACGGAGATTGGCTTTCACCATTTTGGCTAACGCACGTTCATCCCCATCACGGATTTTCTTCGCCAAGACCACCTCTTCTTCAGCAGTAATAAGATCCTCACGACCAATCTCTTGCAGATATTTGTCAAGGGATGCGCTTTCGCGGTTGGTGATCGATTTGGTGATTTTTAATTGTCTCATTTAGGTTAATTTTTTGTTCTGTAATTAGAACGATTGAGAGCAAAAATTGTTGTATTCCAACATTCCGCCGCAAAGGTACGACCTGCAGCGTCGCAATACAAGCGTTGTCGGTAATCTTTTTATAACAAAACGTTAACCTGTTCGGAAAATTGAGCTAATGCATCATAGCAATCGATGAATGGTAAAATCCGATCGACAAATGTTTTACATGCCAAATGCATAATAAGCCCGTGACCCATTCGGATAAACGCCTTCAATTAATATCCCCCCTTTCTTGTTATCCAATACCTGTTTCAATTCATCGGGTGTACTCACCGGATTCTTGTCAACAGTTGTGATGATGAACCCTTCCCGGATTCCCGCATTGCGCAATTTCCCCGCATCGAGTTTGCTCACACGCAAACCATTCGTGATGTTCAATCGCTTCATGTCTTCCGGAGCGATCGTTTCAAATGTTGCACCCAATGTTTGCGCTTCATCAGCCTTGTCGTCTTTTTTTATCAGCGAATCGGTGTTGTCCTTGTTTTTCAAAACAATCGTCGTTGATTTTTCTTTTGATCCACGTGTGTATGTGATCACAACCTTGTCTCCGGGACGGAAACGATTGATCTGTTCCTGCAATTCGGGAACATTGTTCACTTCAACATCTCCCACTTTTGTAATTACATCACCGGCTTCAAGCCCTCCATCAGAAGCTGAACCTCCATCAATCACACTTTCAACATAAACACCTTGCAGCTTGTCCAGATTTTTTTCTTTCACCAAATCCGCATCAACATCCTTGATATTCACACCGAGATAACCACGCTGAACCGTTCCATATTCCATCAAATCGGCGACAATTTTTTGAACAAGATTCACCGGAATCGCAAACGAATAACCTGAAAATGTTCCTGTACTCGAAGCAATCGCCGAGTTGATTCCAATGAGCTGTCCACTTGTATTCACCAATGCACCACCCGAATTTCCAGGATTGACTGCAGCATCGGTTTGAATGAAAGATTCCACCGCACCCGATCCGCTTCCATTGGATGAAATCAAATTGATGTTTCTCGCTTTGGCACTTACAATTCCCGCCGTTACGGTTGACGTAAGATTGAAAGGGTTTCCAACTGCAAGCACCCACTCGCCCACTTTCACATCATCCGAATTTCCATAAGAAATGAAAGGCAGGTTTTTCTCCTCGATTTTTATCACAGCCAAATCCGTATTGGGATCCGTCCCAATCACTTTTGCATCATACGTGCGTTTGTCATTCAACGTCACACTCACTTCATCCGCATTTTCAACTACGTGGTAATTCGTAACAATATATCCATCACTCGAAATGATTACGCCCGAACCCGATGCCTGCTGCTGTTGCGGCACCACCTGAATCCCATTTCCCCCTCCGAAAAATCCCTGGAATGGATCGTAATACGTTTGTTGCGTCGTGAATTTCGTCATCACGTGCACAACGCCCGGCACTGTGGCTTCTGCGGCTTCACGGAAATCGACAGGACCTCCACTGCTGGAATAATTTGCAAAGTGCACCGGTTGCGCATTGGCAACCACCGAAGTATTCGGTTTGACAAACAAATGGTTAAGACCGAGGGCGGAGGCTCCACCCAATGCGGCGATAGCGAAAACGCTCAGAATCTTTTTCATATTGTGAATTTTATTTTGGTTAATGTTTCACACAAATTTCTGAAATAGAAACAGTAAAATGCAAGAGAAAGTATTCCCTTTTTTCGGATTTAACATCATTTAGGGAAAGGTGATTCGCCGATCCAAAAAATCAATCTCATTCCCGCGTGTTCCAGCTTGCTTTCAATTCCAGCGTGTGCATTTCCTGCAAACCCCGATGAAACGGGAAAAGGGCTCCGGCTATACCTAATCCTCCGAAGGAATACTTTGTGCCTCTCGAAAAATAATTGTCAACAACAACCCACAACCGACAACTGACAAGCGACAACCGTTTTTTCACTAATTTCACATCCGATTTCCCAACCATAATTCCCTAATGAAAGTCCGCTCCCGTTTCGCTTTTTTCCGCGATAAGCTGCAAGTTTTTTTTCTGGGTCTGTTGCTCGGACTTGTTCTCGGCGGTGGATTTTTTTTATTGAAACTTGATGATTACGTGAAGCAATTGTCGTTTTACAAATCGCTCACCGAAAAAAACGATAAAAACGATCTCGATGTTCCCGATGTGAAAATCGATTCGCAAAAACCGAAAGCCAAACCGCATAAAAAGGAAATCAGGATTTCCGATTCAACCGATCCTGCCACCGAAAAAATCGCAATACATAACGACACAGCAAAATCACCTTACGTTTATGTGGGCAACAATTCCGATGGCAACATTGTGGTTCGCGAAGACGAAATGTTGGGTGAACAAGCCTACCCGATTGTCAGTTTTGAAAACAAAAAGACAACTGATACGGCTGCACAAAAAGGGAATGTCACAGAATCGGTTACTCCCGAATCGTTGGATATTGAATTCTGGGTTTCCCCACTGAACTATCACGGATATAAATTCTCCAGAAACAAATTGGTGCTCTTCGGTTACAGTCAATCCGATTTGGTTTCGGTGATGAAATTGGACAATGTCACTTTCCTGAAATGCCTGACCGGTGTTTTCAAACTGGATCCGTCGGCCGATTTCAGGCAGATGGATCGTGTAACGGATGAATCCCTTCT
>CAYMZV010000445.1:0-3046 GCA_964394965.1 uncultured Chryseobacterium sp. | reverse complement strand
TCAGGGTTCGGGATTCTTGATAAGTAAATGAATTTGCCCGACACACATCACAAAAAGAAAGATCAATGCGCGTCGAAAAACAACGAATCGTTTTTTCTGTTGCCGATCAATGTTTCCACAATTTGCAATGCTTCATTTTTCAGGAAAAAATATTCCGGATGATCGGGAAGCGAAAGCAATTCAGGAAGCAGTTTTTCATGCAAGGCGATTTCCAGCGAGATGTTTTCCAAAATGTATAAACGGCATCCCTTGAATCTGCCGGATGCACTGAAAAGAAAAAGATTCCACGTTTCATTGAAAGAAAATTTCAGCACTTGGTTTTTCAATGGATCAAAATTTTCCCTGTCCGCTGCTGCAAGGATTTTAAAAATTTCAATATCGTCAGTAAGCATTTCCATTTACGCTTCGAAAGATAAGATCAAATCCAAATCAACAGGTTTTGGAAATTGCAAAGAATCGAATGAAAACGGCAAACCATCGAACAGATTTCCTCGCGCAGTGAAGTTGATCGTATAATTGAGAGGGAAAAAGTTCCGATTGGAATTTTTCCACCGCGAAAAGTCCACCGAATGATCTGTACACAGGAAAAACACGTTTTTATGGATCCCACCTTTTCCATGTTGACCAAATTCAACGCCATAACTGAGGGTAATCATATTCGGCAAAAAATGTCGGACTTACCTTTGTCCATACAAGTTATGAAACGAATAATGAACAGTCGGGAGTTTGAGAAACTGAACGGAAGTGACCTCCTTCATCTGATTTCAACTGAATTCCATGCAGGGATGAGGGAGAAATTGGAAACGGTGAACATGCAATTGGCAACCGCCGATAGGTGCGAGCCTGAAAATGAGGAGCTGGAATTCACATTGGCTACATTGAAATCCATAAATGAAAAATTTCTTGAACATGTTGGAAAAGAGGAACGGTTTTTATTCCCGCTGATTTCCATCGCAAGAAAAAAAGAGAGTGTCGAGAGCGAGAAAAAAAATGTCGCTGAATTCATTGTTGAATTGAAGAAGGAACACAATTGGTTGAAAAACCAGCTTCAGCTCATCCGCAAAGCCACGAACGATTACCAATGTCAAATCAACTCCTCCCCTTCACACAAGCTTGCCTACGCGCAGCTGCACGATTTGGAGCAGGATTTCAACCGCGCCTTTTTCGTTGAGGAGGAATATCTTTTCCCGCGTCTCCTTCGCATCCACCATAAATGAAATCCGCAAAATGAAAACGATCCTGATCACAACAGATTTTTCCGAATCGGCAAAAAATGCGGCCGATTATGCTGCGCAACTTTCAAAAATCACCTCCTCACCGCTGATCCTCTTCCATTCCTGGTCCATACCGGTCATGTCGTCCGAATCATTCTCCGTTCCGATTTCATTGGATGAATTGGAAAAATCTGCATTGTACACCTTGCACACCGAAGCGAAACGCTTGCAAAAAAAATGGGGCGTCCATGTGGAGACAGAACAGAAGCCGGGATTCGCTTCGGAAGAGATTGCGAATTGTGCAAGAGAAAATAAAGTGGGCTTGATCATAATGGGAATGGAACACCGGAATAAAATAGGGCGTGTGCTCGGAAGCGTTTCCACTTCACTCTTGCACCAGAATGAATTTCCGATATTGATTGTTCCGTCGAACATTGCATACAGCCGACCGCACATTTTTCTTTTCGCGACGGATTTGCATTCGAAAAGCGAGTGGCAAGAATTCGATTTGCTTGCCGATCTCGCCACGCATTTTCACGCGGGATTGCATATTCTAAATGCAGTGGAAAAGGAATATGCAGGCAATGTGAGCGAAAGCCAGTTGGGAATAAGGCTGGAAGAACGTTTGAAAAATTTTTCGCACACGTGGCATTTCCCGAGCGACGGTGATGTTGTCCACGCCATTTCAAAAACCGCCAAGGAAGTTTCCGCCGATTGGATTGCCGTTGTTCCGCACCAATTGCCTTGGTTCAAGAATTTATTTCATCACAGCATTAGCAGTGAATTGACTTACTCCTCGAATTGTCCCATTCTTGCATTGCCCGAGCGCAGTGTGAAAATGAGTTGATGATGAAAATCAGTTTCCGGATTGAGTATGCTCATGAATAGTTTTTCTTTTCCACTTCATCTTCGTATCAGGAATCAAACAACCGGCAAAGTGAAAAAAATGCCGGTTTGAAAATACGGATTCATTATGCCATC
Source organism: uncultured Chryseobacterium sp. (assembly GCA_964394965.1). Classification (GTDB taxonomy): domain Bacteria; phylum Bacteroidota; class Bacteroidia; order Palsa-965; family Palsa-965. The sequence goes on along the minus strand of CAYMZV010000445.1, from coordinate 851 downwards.
GGGGTGTACGTGTAAAAAGGTTCTCCTTTTTCGCGGAGCGGGTAGGTGGTATGAATCTCTTGTTTCGTCGACATTCGCCCCGTCGACGAAATTCTTTTAAAAAAACAATTGTAAAAATGAACTTGAAATTGGAAATCGGCGATGAACGGACAATCGGGGAACTGAAAAAGGAATTCTCTGCACAATTCCCTTTCCTTCGCCTGACATTTTTTTCGGCAACAAAAGGAAACACGAATTTGAATCCGCTTCAACAGATTGTCGATGAAACGAAACAACTGAAAAGCTTGCGGAAATTGCACAATGAAGGCGAACTCGTTTTTTCCGGCGAAGACAAAGTCGGGACAATCGAAAAAAAATTGTTGGAAAAATTCGGTCTCGCAGTGCAGATTTTCCGTCGCTCGGGAGACAATTGGTTGCTGACTTCCTCGACCTACGATTATACATTGAATCGCCAAAACGCCTTGGGAAAGGAAATGTCCGAACATGTTCCATCTCCAGAACCGGAAGACATTCACGAACACGAATAAATTTTTCAATCCACCGACATGAATTTTTTTCTGCAATATAAAGTCGACATCGCCTTGCTCTTCTCGCGGATTGTATTGGGGATTTTATTTTTCATGCAGGGTTATGACAAGGTGTTCGGTCTCGGATTGAAAAAAACGGAAGAGGGTGTGGAGGACGCATTGCATCTCACAAGACTTCCTGTTGCATTGGTAAAAACAATCACCGTCATTTCTTCGCTCATTGAATTGTTCGGTGGAATAATGCTGATTGCAGGATTCCTCATTTATCCGGCACTTGCCTTTTTGGGAATTGATCTGTTGTTTGTTGTCTTTGCAATGAGCCTA
>CAYMZV010000444.1:0-3057 GCA_964394965.1 uncultured Chryseobacterium sp. | reverse complement strand
AGAAACGGATGGAGTTTTTGTACGCCTCCGTTGAAATGCGTTCATTGTTTCCATGAATGCGTTCAAGATCTTCCGATTCGAATTGCACAGGAAGAAAGCGATAAATGTTTTTACAAACGGAAGTGTAATGCCTAGAATCACTTGCGCCAACCATGAGGGAAGGTGTGGTAATGATGTCCGGAAAAATTTGGCGGATTGTTTTTTCAAGTGTCGAGAAAGAGGAATTGTCAGTCGGGGAAATGGGTGACGGTTCCTGCGCATGACCGACTTGCGAAATTTTCACGCGATCATCGTTGATGGTTTTGGCAACATAATCTTTCACCGATTGAACCGTTTCTCCAGGGAGAATCCTGAAATTGATGGTTGCCGTTGCTGAAGCGGGAAGCACATTGTCCTTCACGCCTGCGTGAAAAATTGTGGGTGCCATGGTTGTTCTCACCGTCGCATTTCCCGAATTCGATTTTTCATATTTATGAATGATGACGTTTTCAAACAACCAACGGTTTGCAAAAGCCATCTTCGAAAAAAAAGGCATTTCAGGACCGACCTCATTCAAGAAAAGATCAACAGGTTCGCTGATGTGTGCGGGAAAGGGATTTTCCTGCAAGCGTGAAATCGCTTCGGAAAGAATTCCGATTGAGGTTTCCTTTCCCGGCATGGAAGAATGTCCACCCGAAAAATCAACTGACAATTGCAATGAAACATATCCCTTTTCAGAGACGCCGATCAAGGCAACCGGTTTTTCAATTCCTGGAACAATATTTTTCGTGATCACCATTCCTTCATCCACCAACATTTCCGCAGAAACATTCTGTTGCTGCAAATAATCTGCAATTTGCACAGCGCCGTTTTCCCCACCCACTTCCTCGTCGTGACCGAAAGCAAGAAGCAATGTGCGCTTCGGATGGAAATTTTCCTTCAACAGCATTTCCACCGATTCCAAAATTCCCATCACACTTCCCTTGTCATCAAGCGAACCCCTTCCCCACACAAAACCGTCCCTGATCATTCCGCTGAATGGAGGAACTGTCCAATCCTTTTCATCACCGATCGGAACGACATCCATGTGTGCCGTGAGGATGATCGGTTTCAAGGTTGGATCGCTTCCTTTCCAAGTATACAACAAACTGAAACCATTGATCACTTTTTTTTCGAGCAGGGAATCTGTCAATGGAAAAGAGGAAGTGAGAAATCTTTCGAATTGATGGAGGGAAGAACTGTCATCGAATTTCCCCGCTTCATCCTGCGAAACGGTTTGGAATTTTATGGCAGATGAAAGACGGTCAAGTACATCGTCATTGACGACAGCGATTGTTTTCAACGTTTCAATGCTGTCTTGCTTCGATGTAAAAAGGAACGTGCGGATGAAAATAAATGTCACCATCAGCAAAAGAATAATCCCGATGAATTTGAAGGATTTTTTCACGACGTAAACCTTTTAGCAATGAAAATGAGATTGACCAAGATAATGAAATATCATTCCCTGTTCCGCGATGGATCGTTATATGGTTTTGTCAAAAATGGATTTCCAAACCGATCCACGTGATACTTCGGTTGAAAAGTTGTAAAATTTTAAAGTGAACATTTTTGCAGGGAATTCCCTTTCTGCAAAGCGTTTTTTTTTGGTCTTTTAACTTTCGAACTTTATGATTATCTTTGGTAGATGCGCGGAATCGTTTCAACGCTATTGATTTTAGTTATGCTGATGCAAACCTTCAGCAAGACGATTATTTTCACGTCATTCAAAATCAATCAGGATTACATCGCGAAAAACCTTTGTGAAAACAGGGGAACGCCTGAAAAACATTGTTGCGGTAAATGTCTCCTTCGCAAACAGATGCAAAGGGACGAACAGAAACAGGATTCCGGTTTGCCGTCTTCGCTCAAAAATCTTGACCATATTGTTTTGATGTGTGAAGTTCCCCTCGGAGACAATCTCACTTCTTATTTCAATCAGGAAATATTATTTTCAAACCCTGCGCAGAAATTCAATTCTCCACTGCGCGACGGAATTTTCCATCCACCAACCGTTTGTTGATTGTCTTTTCCATTTGCTTTAAAAGCAGATGCGATAGCCACGCGTGAAATCCTTTTCATGCCTTTGGTCGTAAATGACCATTGAGGATCATTCATCAAAACATTTTTACCATGAACAATTCCAGAACATTGTTGGTGGCTGTGTTGGTTGCCGTATTCAATTGGTTTGCTCCAAATGCTTCCGGCCAAATTGCCGATTCAGTTAAAATTGTCAAGGGACCAGCGGCTTTTTCCTGCTGCCGTCCCGATGGACACAGTCCGATCGGTGTCATGACCGATCACATTCACCGAAAGGGAGAATGGTCGCTGACCTATTCCTATATGAATATGCAGATGCATGGAAACCTGATGGGCGCCGAGAAAGTGAGTGACGAGCAGGTTTACCAGAATTATGTAATGGCTCCGAACAAGATGACGATGCAAATGCACATGCTCATGGGAATGTATGGTGTGACAAGCAAGTTGACAGTCATGGGCATGTTGAATTATGTTGCCAATGACATGTCAATGGATATGATGCCGATGAACATGATGATGAATATGCCGGGAATGACCATGAATACTGCGAACATGCCCACCTCGTCAAAATCTTCCGGATTGGGCGACACGAAAATCTACGCACTTTATAATGTGCTGCGTGGTTGCAACCGTCGCCTCATTTTCGGAATGGGATTGAGTATTCCCACCGGAAGCATTTCTGCCAAAGGGGAGACAATGTCCGGTGAAAATCAGGTGCTCGCTTATCCGATGCAAATCGGAACGGGCACTTTTGATTTGCTTCCGAGCGTTGCGTACACGGGTGTGAGCAATTCCTTTTCATGGGGATTTTCCGCTTACGGCAACATCAAGACATCAACGAACAATGAGGGTTATGCTTGGGGAAATTCCGGAAGTTTTACCGGTTGGTTCGCTTACAAATGCTGCAGTCATTTGAGTTGCTCTGCACGCGTTGAAGGAACTGCGATAGGGAAAATGAGCGGTTATGATCCACGCATTGCCATACTGATGTACAACGACCCG
>CAYMZV010000443.1:0-3067 GCA_964394965.1 uncultured Chryseobacterium sp. | reverse complement strand
TCCATAAGGATTGAAATATCTCAAGGTAACATAGTCAAGCGGATACCGTGTTGCAAATAATTCGAGATAACGTTCCACCTCGAATTTCTGGAATGCATAAGGGCTGAGGCAATCGATTTTTTCACTTTCAGTTGTCGGAATTTGACGGGGTGTTCCATAAATCGCACTCGATCCGCTATAAATGAAACGCGGGAAATGATTTTCGCGAATCATCAATTGAAGAAGATAAGTTGCATTCAATACATTCGCCGTAATGTGTTCGTTCACCAATTCAAAGCTGGGTTGTATACGCGGCAAGGCTGCGAGATGGAAAACATGGCGATAAGGCTTCAGTGACCGGATTGTATTCAGATCGTTTTCAATGAATCGGAAACGTCCATTCCCATAATGGTGATTTATGTTTTCTTTCGATCCGGTGGAAAGGTTATCGATGCCGTCAATTTCCCAATCTGTTTTATCCAAAAGGCAATCCAACAGATTTGATCCGATGAAACCGGCAACACCGGTGATGAGTATTCTTTCTGGCATTTTAAACTAAAATTATCAGCCCAATGAACAGGCGTGGCAATACCGGCGAAACGGGGAAGTTGGTTTCATTATCTTTACGAAAGTAAATTATTCTACTGAAAATGGTACGTTTCATTTTGGGAAAACTTCGGTACAAACTCTTAAGGGAACAAAAGGTTTTTTGCATTGGACTTAACAAGACGGGCACGACATCAATCGAAAAATCGCTGAGGCGCCTCGGTTACCGAATGGGAAATCAAGCTGAAGGCGAGCATTTGTTGAAATCCTATATTTCCAGGGATTACAAACCCATTTTACGCCTTTGTTACAAGGCTGATGCCTTTCAGGATGCACCATTCAGTTTTCCATTTACCTATATAATTCTTCATGAGCATTTTCCCGAAGCAAAATTCATACTCTCCATCCGCGACAATGCCGATCAATGGTATGATTCTGTGGTGAGGTATCATGGCAAATTATTTGCCAATGGAAAAGTTCCAACCAAGGAGGATTTGATGAAATCGCAATACCGTTATCCCGGATTCATTTGGGAAGCGCAAAAGGCGCTGTATAACATCACCGATAATGACCCTTATGACAAATCCGCTTTGATTGATTATTATAATCGTCATAATGCCGATGTACGTGATTATTTCAAATTCAATTCCAATTTTCTTGAAATAAATCTTTCGGATGGGGAAGCCTATGGAAAGATGTGCAAATTCCTTGGGAAAGAGCCGCAAGAAAATGGATTCCCGTGGCTGAATAAATCCGGGCAGTGAAAATGCAAAAAAGAGAATGCCATTCAATTGAAACGGTCATTCCCAAGAGCGTAAAAAACCGTTTTCGGGAAATGTCACGCATGGCTTCGGTAAATTATTCGGTATCTCCGGATAAAAATCCGTACCCATTCCTCTTCAAGCCCAAACCGACAGGCATTTCTTATTTCCGCGAAGAAACTTTCGGTCGAAAAGGCTTTCACCCGAAATCGGTTTTGTATATTGTCAGGAAATGATAAACGTTACCAAAACATTTTTGCCCAAGCTCGAGGATTACACAAAATACCTTGAAGGGATCTGGGAAAGAAGTTGGCTGACAAACAGCGGCCCACTTTCCAGGGAGTTGGAGCAAAACCTGAATTCATTTTTAGGTACCGAACATTTGCTTTTTTGCAACAATGGAACCATTGCCATTCAATTTGCATTGAAGGCCCTGGAAATCACCGGTGAGGTAATCACGACACCGTTTTCGTATGTGGCAACCACCAATTCGATTTTATGGGAAAATTGCACTCCTGTTTTTGCAGACATAAGGGCGGATGACTTTTGCATTGACGCCGCCAAAATCGAAGAAAAGATAACCGAACGGACACAGGCAATCCTTGCCGTTCATGTCTACGGTTATCCCTGCGATGTGGAAGCACTTGAAAAAATCGGGAAAAAGCATAACCTGAAAATCATTTACGATGCAGCGCATGCATTCGGCGTGAAATATAAAAACCGCAGCCTGCTTGATTATGGTGATGTGAGCACTTGCAGCTTTCATGCCACCAAGATTTTTCATACCGGAGAAGGTGGAGCGGTCATCTGCAATGAAAAAGAATTGGCGGATAAAATCCGACTTTACCACATGTTCGGTCATCGTGCAGATGATTATTTTTCAATCGGGATCAATGGAAAAAATTCGGAATTCCATGCTGCAATGGGACTTTGTGTTTTGCCTCATGTTGCACAAATAATTGAAAACAGGAAAAGGGTTTTCAGCGATTACAACAACCGTTTGGATTTCAAAAAAATTTCGCGTCCGCATTCTATCCTTGAATTCGAGTATAATTATGCCTATTTCCCTGTCATTTTCGAAAATGAAAAAACTCTTCTGAATGTAAAGTCGGCGCTGGAAAAGGAAAGCATCAATACCAGAAGATATTTTTACCCTTCGTTGAATACGCTTCCATTTTTGCATGGCGATGCGTGTCCGGTTTCCGAAAGTGTAAGCCGAAGGGTTCTTGCCCTTCCCCTCTTCCATGATCTTGCAACAAAAGATATTGACCGGATTTGCACCATCATCAATCGAAATGCCTGATCATGAAAGTGGCGGTCATGCAACCTTATTTTTTCCCTTATATCGGGTATTTCCAATTGGTGAATGCCGTGGATTCTTTTGTTTTTTTCAATGATGTGAACTTCATCAAAAAGGGTTGGATAAACAGGAACAACCTGCTTCAATACAACAAACCCCAGCCTTTCACGATCCCATTGCAAAAAGTCAGTCAGAATAAACTCATCAACGAAGTGGAAATATCCCGTTATCCCGAGTGGAGAAAGGATTTCATCAGGACACTTGAATTCAATTACAAAAAAGCTGTCCATTTCAATGATGCATTTGAATTGCTCAATGACATTCTTCATCAAAAGGAGTATGTGAAAATCGATGAACTCGCAGCCCAAAGCGTTATCCGTGTTTCGGAATATCTCGGACTCAAGACGAGATTCAAGTATTCAAGTGATTTTGCCTACAAAGGGGAAAATGGGCAGGATAAAATCATCGGCATCTGTTCACT
>CAYMZV010000442.1:0-3073 GCA_964394965.1 uncultured Chryseobacterium sp. | reverse complement strand
TACACGGTAACCGGAACCGATGCGAACACTTGTGTCAATACAACAACGGTTACATTGACGGTTGTATCGAATCCGACAGTTACCGTATCCGGAAGTTATTCTTCTGTTTGCGATAATGCCGTTACTCAATTGACACTCACGGCGAGTGGTGCCGACACTTACACTTGGAATCCGGGCAATGGAACAGGAACGGTTTTCACCGATGTTCCATCCGCCACGACAACTTATACCGTTGTTGGAACCACTGCATTGGGTTGCACAAACACTGCAAATTATACGGTGACATTGCTGCCATCACCAACCGTTTCCTTGACATCAACTTCAACAGCAGTTTGTGCCGGCGTATGCGATACGGTTACCTCGAATGTAACCGGAGGAACACCTGCCTATCAATATCAATGGTCACCGAGCAACATCGGTACTTCGTTGATTTTGTGTCCAACCACAACAACCTGTTATACACTCAGCGTTACCGACGCAAACAATTGCGTATCCACAGCAAGCAATTGTTTGACGGTAAATCCGCTTCCAACGATTGTTGCGCAAGGCCAGCCTGCAATTTGCTTGGGCGATTCAACACAACTTTTTGCAACCGGCAGCAACATCGCATCGATCAACTGGACACCTTCTTCAAGCTTGAATCCTTCAACCGGATCTACAGTGGTAGCTTCGCCGACAGCCACAACAACGTACACCATTGTTGCAACTTCTTCTGCGGGTTGTGTGGATTCCACCAATGAAACACTCACCGTCAATCCGCTGCCGAATGTCACTTACACCTCATCACTGAATTCAGTTTGTCTCAGCGATGGAGCTTCAACACTTTCGGGTGGTGCTCCTGCTGGAGGAACTTACTCTGGACCGGGTGTAACCACGGGTGTATTCACACCTGCCACCGCAGGAGTCGGATCGCAAGTGATCACTTATTCATTCACCGATGTGAATGGCTGTTCCGCTTCTGCAACGCATACCATTGTTGTCAATGCTTGTACCGGAATCCAGGAAGCCGTTTCGAATGGCAATGTTTCTGTTTTCCCGAATCCATTCTCAACGGTACTCAGCATTTCACGTGCGAATTCCGGTAACGTTACCATCAACATGTATGATTCCGAAGGAAGAATCGTGTTGAGCAAAATAGCGAACGGAACAAAAATCGATCTTGAAACATCCGGATTGGCAAGTGGAATTTATTCTTTGCAAATGGTGGATGAAACAGGAACAAAGGTTTTCAAGGTGGTTAAGAATAACTAGACCATATCAGAAATCAAATCCTTCAATAATTTTTTAAAATGCAAGAGAGGCTGTCCAATGCGGATGGCCTCCCTTTTTTTATGACTGTCAATGTGATTTAATGTTTAACCAACCCCGAATCCATTAATCACTGTTAACCATTCGCTAATAACCAATCACTATCACCCCTACAATTGTCCGCCGATTATTAACAGATAATAAAAACAGCCAACAGTCATGTTACATCTCCCGCCAATGGTATAGCTTCGTTGTACCAAATAACCATTGAAAATGTCCAAAAGAATCCTTCTCGCCCTCGCCTCAATTGTCATACTGACAATGGTCGCCATCCCTTTCATTTCGCAACGCAGCAATTCCGCTGTCGAAATCACAAAAGTCGATCCCGCTTTCGGCGCTTACATCTCGGCCTACACATCGGGAACAATTTCAAATGAATCGTTCATCCGCATCAGTCTCGCAGCGGATTACACCGGACCGATCACACTCGACAAACCGATTGACGATGTTTATTTCTCTTTCGATCCGGGCATTGAAGGGAAAACATATTGGCTCGATACACGAACATTGGAATTCCGTCCCGACAAAAGATTACCGTCGAATGTGAATTACAATGTTGAGTTTTATCTCAACAAGATTTTGCCTGACGTTCCTGCAAATCTTGCGACAATGAAATTCAGTTTCCGTACCATGAAACAGGGATTGTCGGTTGCCGTGGAAGGAATGAAAACGACGGACAAAAAAACAATGCGCCTGCAGCAGTTGAGTGGCACCTTGATCACAGCCGATGCCGCCGATCCGAAAACTGTGGCGTTGCTGTTGACGGCAAAACAAAATGGAAGAAATCTTTTTGTGAGATGGGAAAATGAAAGTGACAATGCCACACACCGTTTTACCATCGACAGCATTGAACGCGGTGAAAAGGAAAGTGAAGTTGAGTTGGCGTGGGACGGAAAAGAGTTGGGATTGGATGTTCACAATTCACAGAAAATAATCATCCCGTCGCTGAAAGATTTCAAGGTGACGGAAGTGCGTGTCGAGCAGGGGCAGGAGCAATGTGTGGTGGTGGAATTTTCCGATCCGATCAAGGACAAACAGAATCTCGATGGATTGATTACGTTGAAGGATGCAAGTTCCTCTTTGCGTTTTACCGTGGAGGATAACGATGTAAAGGTTTATCCCGAAACACAACTCAGCGGCGACTATTCCATTTCTGTAAATCAGGGAGTGAAAAACATTGCGGGATTTTCGCTTCCGCATGCGTTCACACAAATGCTCACGTTCGAGGAATTGAAACCCGAAGTGAAATTGGTGGGCAAGGGAATGATTCTTCCCAACAGCGGAAACGGATTATTGTTTCCTTTCCAGGCCGTGAGTTTGAAATCGGTGGATGTGAAAATCGTCCGCATTTATGAAAACAACATTCCGCAATTCCTGCAGGTGAATGCATTGGATGGAAGTGAAGAATTGTATCGCGTGGGAAAAGTGGTGGTGAAGAAAAAGATCGACCTCAATGTGAAAAGCAAATCGGATTATGGACGTTGGTGCAATTATTCACTCGACATGGGCGATCTGATCAAGACCGAACCCGGTGCGATTTACAGGGTGTCGATCGGTTTCAAGAAAGATTATGCCGTTTACAATTGTCCGAAAGACACCGTGAAAGTGGAACCGACAGATCAAACGGACAACGGACAATTTGCAGACAAGGATGATGATGACAATGATGATGCGGGTGGTTATGGATATTATGGCGGTGATTATTACGATGACGATTATTATTATGGTGATGAAGGCGATCGTCAGGATCCTTGCACCGAATCCT
>CAYMZV010000441.1:0-3080 GCA_964394965.1 uncultured Chryseobacterium sp. | reverse complement strand
ATTCCCGTCTCGAAAAAATTCAGGTTCTTCTCAACCTGCTTGTCGAAATTCTTCTCCGTAAAACTTCCCTTGTCAACGGCACCACCGATAACAACCAATTTTCCTTTAGGATTCATAACATAAAATTATTGTAAAAAGCAATATTATGACAGGCGTTTTGGTATAGTTATCAAAATCCAATGGGTGATTATTCATTCAAAAAACTTTAATCATGATTCAACAGCTACCCTCCTTTCAAGGATAGATGATCCGCAAAGACGATCAGGGTGACCGGAGCCCAATAAAATACTTCCATCTGAAAAATATAAACTTTATCTTACAGTCATTGATCACTAAAAATCATTCCCTTGAAAATCCTACACATACAAGCCTTGCGCGGACCGAACATCTGGAGCGTTTCGAGAAAAAAATTAATCCAGATGCGATTGGATCTGGAAGAACTCGAAGAACTTCCCACGAATAAAATTCCGGGATTCCGCGAACGTTTGGAGGCCATGTTCCCTTCGATGATCGAGCACCGCTGCTCGGAAGAAGTGCGTGGCGGATTTTTCCTGCGTGTGGAACGCGGCACATGGATGGGGCACGTGATCGAACACATCGCACTCGAAACACAATCGCTCGCAGGAATGGAAACCGGATTCGGCAGGACGCGCGAAACAAAAACGCCTGGAATCTATAATGTGGTTTTCAGTTATGTGGAAGAGAAAGTCGGGATTTTTGCAGCGGAATCTGCCGTGAATATTGCGCAGGCACTGGTGAAAAATGAAGTGTATGATTTGCAAGCCGATTTGAAAATGATGCGTGAGATCCGTGAAGAGGTTCGTCTCGGGCCAAGCACGGGAAGCATTGTCGATGAAGCTGTCGCACGCGATATTCCGTGGATTCGTCTCGGAACAAACTCATTGGTGCAATTGGGATACGGTGTGAATCAAATGCGTTTTCAGGCGACGATCACTTGCAAGACGAGTAACATTGCGGTTGACATTGCCTGCAACAAGGAGGAAACAAAACGAATGTTGTATGATGCAAATATTCCCGTTGCAAAAGGTGATATCTGCGTGGATGAGGAGGATTTGAAAAGAACCATTGACCGGATCGGATTTCCCATTGTGTTGAAACCGCTCGATGGAAATCATGGCAAGGGAGTTTCCATCAACGTCAACAAATGGGAAGATGCCTTGGAAGGAATGGCATTCGCAAAAAAATATTCGCGGAAAATAATTGTGGAGAAATACATCACCGGATTCGATTTCCGTGTTTTGGTCATTGACAATAAAGTGGTCGCAGCTGCGCAACGTGTTCCCGCCCATGTGGTGGCGGATGGAAAAAGTTCCATTCAGCAATTGATTGATGAAACGAATAAGGATCCGAGAAGGGGTTACGGCCATGAAAATGTGTTGACGGAAATCACCGTCGATCGCGACACGCTCGATTTGTTACAGAAGAAAAACTACACGCTCGAAAGCATTCCTCCTGCAAAAGAAATTGTTTATCTGAAATCAACCGCCAATCTCAGTACGGGAGGAACTTCCATCGACGTGACTGAAATGATGCATCCGGAAAATATTTTTCTCGCCGAACGCATTTCACGCGTCATCGGATTGGACGTTTGCGGAATCGACATCATGGCAAAAAACATGACACAACCGTTGAAAGAAAATGGTGGCGTCATTCTCGAAGTGAATGCTGCGCCCGGATTCCGGATGCACCTCGCCCCTTCCGAAGGTTTGCCGAGAAATGTTGCAGCACCGGTCATCGACATGCTGTATCCTCCGGGAAAACCATCGCGCATTCCCATCATTGCGGTGACGGGAACAAATGGAAAAACAACAACGACAAGATTGATTGCACACATCGTAAAAAACAACGGTTATAAAGTCGGCTTCACCACTTCCGATGGAATTTATGTGCAGAATCACATGCTCGAAAAAGGGGATACTACCGGACCGATGAGCACCGAATTCATCCTGAAAGATCCCACTGTTGAATTTGCAGTTTTGGAAACGGCACGCGGCGGAATCTTGCGCGCGGGTTTGGGATTTTCACGTTGCGATATTGGAATCATCACGAACATTCAGGAAGATCATTTGGGCATCAGCGACATCAACGACCTGAAAGATTTGTCGCGTGTGAAAGCGGTGGTGGTGAACAGCGTGAAGGAAGACGGTTGGGCGGTGCTGAATGCGGAAGATGAAAATTGCGTGACGATTGCGAAAGATCTCGATTGCAAAGTGGCGTACTTCAGCATGAATGAACATTGTGACGTGATTGTGAACCATTGCAGAAAAGGCGGCATTGCCGCGGTTTATGAAAACGGTTTCATCACCATCAAGAAAGGCGATTGGAAAATACGCGTTGAAAAAGCGACTCATGTTCCATTGACATTGAACGGCAAGGCGAAATTCATGATTGCAAATGTTCTGGCCGCAACACTCGCAAGTTATTTGTGGGGATTCAAAACGGAAGACATCAAATTGTCGCTGGCAACTTTCATTCCGGGTGCAGCACAAACCCCGGGACGGATGAACATTTTCAATTTCAAGAAATTCAAGGTGATGATTGACTTCGCTCACAATCCAGCGGGTTATCTCGGCATCGAGGATTTCCTGCACAGCATAAAATCGGATCACAAGGTGGGAATCATCGCCGGTGTCGGTGACCGGCGTGACGGCGACATCAAGGAGTGTGCTGTGATTGCTGCAAGGATGTTTGACCACATCATCATCCGCCAGGAAAAACATTTGCGTGGGCGGACAGAAGAGGAAATCATCAAATTGATTGTGGAGGGAATCACTTCACAAAACAAGCATGTCACTTACGAAGTGATCCCGAAAGAAACGGATGCGATCAAGCATGCGATTTCCATTGCGAAAGAGGGAACATTCATCACCGCATTGAGCGACGTGATTACAAATGCGATTGACATTGTGCAACAGCATTTGGATAAGGAAGTGGAGGAATAGAAAAATAATTACAGATTGTCGGATTACTGATTACCAATGAAAGGATGCCACCAAGACATCTTCTTTTCTTGGTGTTTCATTTGGACTTTTGGTGTTTTTGAATTTGACTTTTGTTTT
>CAYMZV010000440.1:0-3107 GCA_964394965.1 uncultured Chryseobacterium sp. | reverse complement strand
GCCTATTTCAAATATTCAAAGGCATAACCAAACAAATTAAATCCAAGATGAAAAAATTATTTTTCCCAATAGCGATACTGTTTTTTACAACAGGAAACATTTTTATCGGTTGCCAATCTTCCGCTGCAAAAGTGGAAGATGCCCGCCAAAACGTAAATGATGCGCAGCAGAATGTAAGTGACGCCCAGGCAAAATTGGACCAGGCGAAAAAAGATTCGGTCTCTGAATATGAAAAAGCGAAAGTCGAATGGAATGTACAGATTGCACAGGATGAGCAGGACATGGCCAATTATGAAGCGATGATTGCGAAAGAAAAGAAAACTGAAAAAACCACCGATGAGGCGCGATTGGATAAGCTTCAGAAAAGGGAAGCGGACTTGAAAGCGACAATGAACGATTACAAGGAAGATGCCTCTGAAAGCTGGAAAAATTTTGAAACCCGTATGGATAAATCAGCTGACGAATTCAGCAATGACCTGTCTGATTTGGGGAAATCGCTGAAAAAGGATTTTACGCCAGCCAGCAAGAAGAAATAATAACCCGACCAAAAATCATTTTAAAAACAGTCCAATGAAAAAAGAAACAAAATGGTCCATCGACCCCGCGCACAGTGAAATCGCATTCAAGGTAAAACACCTGATGATTTCAAATGTCAGAGGTACATTCCGAAAATTCGATGCCGATATCCATACCAATGGATTGGATTTTACAACGGCCATGATTGATTTATGGATTGATCCGTCGTCTGTCAATACCGGTGATGAAAAACGCGACGAACACTTGAAGAGTCCGGATTTTTTCGATGTGATGAAGACCAAGGAAATAACATTCAAGGCGGAAACGATTTCGAAAGCGGATGCAGCAGGGAATCATGAAATGTGGGGCGAACTTTCCATAAAAGGAATTTCCAAAAACATAAAATTCAATGTTGTGTTTGGCGGAATCATTACCGATCCTTGGGGAAATGAAAGAGCCGGTTTTACCGTTACAGGAAAAATAAACCGAAAGGATTGGGACTTGAATTGGAATACGGCATTGAATGCGGGTGGCATGATGGTCGGTGAGGAAATAAAAATAATCTGTGACATCCAATTGATCAACTCAACCCAAAAGGATACGGTAATGGAATTGGAAACGTCCCAAGAGAAAAAATAATAGGCTTCAATTGCTTTCGACCCAAATGAAAATGATGTTTCTTTTAGAACAGAATGGGTGAACAATATAACGATAACGAAAGTTATATAACACACATAAGAGCGACACAATGAATGCAAACCTCAACTCAAGAGTTGGGGTTTGTTGTTTACGGATGGGACGGTTAATCGGTACAACAAGTTTACAATCATGAAAAAGAAAAGTAGCAAATTGAAAAAAATAATCCGGGTGCTGGTGTTGGCTTTTGTCATCATTCCTGTTCTTGTGATCATTTTCATTTCACCGCTGACAAAATATTTGATAGAAAAGTATGATGTGGAATATACAGGCAGGGAAATCAAAATGGATTGGGCTTATGTGAATCCGTTTACGGGATATGTTTATTTCAGCAACCTTAAAATCTATGAATCGAAAAGTGACAGTGTTTTCTTTTCGGCGAGTGGGGTGGGGGCGAATTTTTCAGTGCATCGATTATTCTCAAAAAATTACGAAATCAGCCAATTGACATTGGACAATCCACGGGGAACAATTATCCAGAACAGGACAAACCTGAACTTGGATGATCTCATCGCAAAATTTTCCGGCGATACTTCCTTGCCAAAGAAAGAACCGACCCATTTCAGCATTCTCAGTATCACCATCAATAACGGTGAACTGCATTATCAGGAAGCGATAACGCCGATCAATCTCCTCATCACAAAACTGAATCTCAAAAGTTCGGGCATTCAATGGAACTCCGATACAATTGCCGGACAATTTTCCTTCCTTTCCGGAATCGGCAACGGCAACATGAAAGGTGATTTTACGATCAATACCAAAAACCTCAATTACCGTCTCGCCGCCGTTATCCAGAAATTCGATTTGAATTTCATCAATCAGTATCTGAAAAATCTATCCAACTCGGGAAATTTCAGGGCGATGCTTGATGCCGATTTGAAAGCCACGGGAAATTTTGAAGACTCGCAGGATCTCATTGCAAAAGGGAAAGTGGTCATCAATCAATTCCATTTCGGAAAAGACAGCGTTGATGATTATGCGTCTTTCGATAAATTGGTCGTCGACATCAATCAGTTGAGTCCGAAGAACCACCAATACCTCTTCGATTCATTATTGCTCTCGCATCCTTATTTCAAATATGAAGCGTACGATTATCTGGACAATGTCGAGGTGATGTTCGGCAAGGAAGGTGCACTCGTTTCCGCAGCGCAAAATGATCCCGCGCAGTTCAACCTTGTCCTGGAAATCGGGAAATACATCAAGTTGCTTTCCAAGAATTTCTTTTCGAGTTATTACCAGATCAAGCGACTTGCCATTTCCAACGGCAACATGTTGTATAACGATTATACACTGAATGAAAAATTCTCCTTGGCGGCTAGCCCGCTTTTTGTCACCGCCGATTCCATTGACAAAAACCACAAGAGGGTTGAATTGAATTTCAAATCATCTGTTCAACCTTATGGGAATGCTTCTGTCTTCTTGAGCATCAATCCAAATGACAGCAGCGATTTTGACATGGATTATCACTTTCAGAAATTCCCACTGACGATGTTCAATCCCTATCTGATTTCCTACACATCATTTCCACTTGACAGGGGAACACTGGAATTGAATGGAAGCTGGAAAGTGAGAAATGGATTCATACAAAGCACCAATCACATGCTCGTCATTGATCCGCGTGTGTCAAAACGGATACGGAAAAAAGATTCGAGATGGATTCCGCTTCCGCTTGTCATGGCATTTGTCCGTGACCGAGGAAACGTCATTGATTATGAAATCCCGATAACGGGAAATATCAAGAGTCCGAAATTCCATCTGAAAGATGTGATCATGGATTTGGTCAAGAATATTTTCATCAAGCCTCCCACCACGCCGTACAGGGTTGAAGTGAGAAATACGGAAAACGAAGTCGAGAAATCGCTCAACATCAAGTGGCAGATGCGGCAGTGTTCCTT
>CAYMZV010000439.1:0-3118 GCA_964394965.1 uncultured Chryseobacterium sp. | reverse complement strand
TCCCTCAATCTCCCATTCCCTCTTTTTTTCTTTTATGTTTCCATCTCCGGTGCGACCACAGCCAGGTAAACGGAAGTGCACGGATATCCTCTTCCAGCCTTTTTGTATGCCGCTCCGTAATCTCATTTTCGGGAATGCCTTTCGGTTCCTTGAAAAGCAATTCGCAATCGATTTCATAATAACCGCGCTTCAACCTTTTTACTGAAACATACACCACCGGATAATTCAATTTCTTCGAGAATTTTTCCGTTCCCGTGAAAACAGGCGTGTCCTGATTCAGGAAATTCATCCAGTGCGCGCGGTCGGGATGTGGTGTTTGATCGGAAATGAAAGCGGTCGCACTGCGCGGACCTTCACGCAACGCAAGCATGTCGCGCATCGTATCCTGCATCTTTATCAGTTTTGTTCCGAAACGCAAACGCATGTCGATGATGAGCTTGTTGTAATACTTGTTTTTCAACGGATGGTAAATCACATACAGCTGGTGCTTGCGTGTCAGCGAAAAAGTGTTGCCCGCCCATTCCCAATTTCCGAAATGTCCCATCACCAGGATGATATTCCTGTTTTCCGCATACAATTGATCCAGCAATTCTCCCGCCGATTTTTTAATCGCGCAATGTTTCAGCATCGTTTTTTCGCGAATCGTCAACGTCTTGAATGATTCGATGAACAGGTCGCAGAGATAATGATAGAATTTTTTCCGCAACACGAAAATCTCCGCATCCGTTTTTTCCGGAAAGGAATTTTTCAGGTTTTCCCACACGATTTTTTTCCGGTAACCCATCAGGTAATACAGGATGAAATAAATGAAATCCGAAAACCCGTACAGCAATGGAAACGGAAGGATGGAAACCAGATAAATGAGTGGAAGCGTCAAATAAAAAACAAAAGCCCGCATGACACGAAATTAGTCAATAGTCATTGGTAAATGTCAATGGGTTCATGGCGATTTTTTTGGAGCGGAAATTTTTCCCGGTCTGGAAAGCCTGTTCCTGCTTTCCGCTGCAAGTCCTCCTCCCGAAAATTCGGGAGTCCGGGCTTTCCGCTTCAATCAGGGCTGTTTACATCGTTCACCCCGATTTATTTTCAGAAGTATATCAGTTTCAATTTTAGTAAGCATGAACGATCATTATTTCATAAGCAAGTCCATTCATTTTTAATCCGCGCAATTCGCGTAATCTGCGGCACTTAATGTATAGCCACAGATTACGCGAATTGCGCAGATTTTTAAAGGAATTGTCAAATTATGGAGTATAAACATGAAAATTGAAACTGATGCACTCTTCCACTTCTCTCGGATTTGTAATTTGTACCTGCCATCCGCACCTCCCAAAATGAGATAAAAAACCGTACATTTGTTTCAATCCATTTAGGATTCCCCAAACAATTTTTCAGAAATGACAAAACCAGGAATTTCCAATACCACAGGTATGGAATACAACACAAGTCTTCCCGTAATGACAATCGCGGAATACGGAAGAAATGTGCATCGCATGATTGAATATTGCCTTACCCTCACCGACCGTGAAGAAAGAAACCGTTGTGCACGATCGATCGTCCGCGTGATGGCAATTCTCAATCCGCAAATGAAAGAATACGCCGATTACGAACATAAGCTTTGGGATCATCTGCACATCATTTCCAATTTCAAATTGGATGTCGACGGGCCTTATCCGAAACCGGAACCGGAAATGATCAAATCGAAACCCGAAATTGTTCCGTATCCGCAAAGCAATATCCGTTTCAAGCATTACGGCAAGATTCTCGAAGACCTTTTGCAAAAGGCAATGGCGGAAAAGGACGACAAGGCACGCGAAATTTTTACCGATCAGCTGGCACAATTGATGAAGCGCCATTACCTCAATTGGAACCGCGATTCGGTGAATGATCAGCTCATTGTTGAACAGTTGGAAAACCTTTCGGGTGGAAAATTGAAAGTGAGCGATCAATTCCGCTTCCTTCACACCAGCGAAATCCTTCCGAAAAACGCCATTCCGCAAAACCAAATGCAGCACAACAACGGAAAAAAGAAAAACAATATTCACAAAAAGAAAAAACGGTAAAAGAAGTTGTCCGTTATCGGTTGTCAATTGCAAATTTTGCCGACAACCGATAACAGATTACTGATAACCGACCACTCCTCTATGAGTGCATTTGAAATCATCGGAGGCAAACGCCTCAAGGGAGAATTGATTCCCCAAGGTGCGAAGAACGAAGCGCTGCAAATCATTTCCGCCGTTCTCCTCACTCCCGAAAAAATCACCATCTCAAACATTCCCGATATCATTGATGTCAATAAGCTGATTGACCTCATGCGTGATCTAGGTGTGAAAGTGGAAAAAACCGGACACGAACAATATTCTTTCCAGGCCGATCAGGTCGATATCGATTATATCAATTCCGAAGCTTTCAAAACCAAAGGCGGCGCACTCCGCGGCTCCATCATGATCGTCGGTCCGCTGCTCACACGTTTTGGCCGCGGCTACATTCCGAAACCCGGTGGCGATAAAATCGGAAGAAGGAGATTGGATACGCATTTCATCGGTTTCGAAAATCTCGGCGCAAAATTCACGTATGATGCCGACAATGAATTTTATAAGGTGGAGGCGAAACGTTTGCAGGGCGCTTACATGCTGCTCGACGAAGCGTCGGTGACAGGAACTGCAAACATTGTGATGGCAGCCTCTATGGCTAAAGGGGTGACGACAATCTACAATGCGGCTTGTGAACCTTATTTGCAGCAATTGTGCAAAATGCTCAACAGCATGGGCGCAAAAATTTCAGGTGTCGGTTCTAACCTGTTGACGATTGAAGGCGTTGATTATCTCAAGGGAACTGAACATCGTTTGCTTCCCGACATGATTGAAGTGGGAAGTTTTATCGGACTTGCCGCAATGACACAATCGGAAATCACGATCAAGAATGTGGGATACCAAAGTCTCGGTGTCATTCCAAGTGTGTTTCAGCGCCTCGGGATAAAAATGGAATTGCGCGGTGATGATTTATTCATTCCCTCGCAGGAATCCTATGAAATCGATACGTTCATTGATGGATCGATCCTCACCATTTCCGATGCACCGTGGCCGGGTTTCACTCCCGATTTGCTGAGCATCGTTTT
>CAYMZV010000438.1:0-3129 GCA_964394965.1 uncultured Chryseobacterium sp. | reverse complement strand
AAATCGGGACTCACTTTGCTGAGGTAGTCGGAGAACACGTAAGTTGTTCCGCTTCCATCCGAACGGTGAACAACCGTAATGTCCATCGAAGGGAGTTTCACATCCGGATTGTCCGCTTTTATTTTAGCGTCATTCCACTTTTTGATTTTACCGAGGAAAATATCGGCAAGAACTTCCGGTGAAAATTTCAATTTCGGCGCACCATCGATATTATAGGTTACCACAACAGCACCCAAACAGGTTGGAATGTGCATGATGGCAGCAGGCGACTTTGAAAGATCATCGTCGCTCATCGGTGCATCGGAAGCTCCGAAGTCAACCGTCTTTGCCTGAAGTTGTTTTATACCACCACCTGAACCGATGGACTGGTAATTGATCTTGATGTTTGTTTTCTTGTTGTATTCGTCAAACATTTTGGAATACAAAGGATAAGGGAAGGTTGCTCCAGCTCCGAGAATTTCGGAAACAGTTTGCGTTTTTCCTGCAGCCGAATCATTGCCGGATTTGTCTCCACCTGATCCACAGGAAGAAAGAATGAGTGCGGAAGAAAGACCGAGGACGGCCAGTGATTTTAAATATTTCATAACAGAGTGTTTCTTTTTTTGTTTGGACTGACTGTTAACTTTTGTTTTTTGATTACGCTGCAAAACTCCCCTTTTACTATTAAGCCAATGTTAACCCGAGGATAAGTCTTGCGTCAAAAAAGACAATTGGAATCGTTCCTTTTGTCTTTCTTCCCATTCTCAATACATTCCGTTATTGCTGACTTTTTTCGCACCGTTGAAAAGGAAATAGAATGTTACGCGATACACCATGTCGTTATCGCTTTTTACACGTTTAGACAAATCACCGCCTGTTGCCGATGGACCATTTGTGCCTGACATGGTTTTGTATTGGTTCAACCAGATGTTCGGCATGATGTGGAATCTTTTGTTCGGTGTCCAATCGAGACCTGCAGTGAGGAAACTTTGTGTGTAGAAAGTTGCAGTGGTCAAGTTGCTTCCCTTGATTCCACTTGCGACAGCGGAATAAACATTGCTCTTGTTCCATTTTGTGTCGGGATTGTACATATCGTATCTCGCAAAAATGTTGAGCTTGTTTTTAATGATGCTTGCAGATGCAAATACAGACCATCCCATTTGCACACCGGTAGCGGTATCATTTTGTGCTGCTGCAATGCTTCCATTTCCATCAGCCACCTTGAAGATGTCCGAATTGTGATTGGTTTGTTGGAACACTTCCGCACCGACCCTGAATTTTTCAGTCTTGAAGGATGCATATACTTTCATGGTCATGTTGGAAGTGTGGTAATGCGGAACCAATCCTGTTGGAACATAGTCACCGTACAATCCGACTGTCAATTTTTGTCCCAACGTAGACACGTACAAATTGCCCCTGAATTTTTTGAAAATATCCGATTCGGGTTTTGCGCTGCTTCCATTACCCACCTGAAGTGCGTAACCGATAATGGTTGGCTTGATGGAATCGGGACCTGCCGACCATGCTTTTCCCTGCAATGAAAATCCGAGATCGGAAGAAGCATCCGTGTTGTGCATATCCATGATTGTTCGTTCAACGGAACGGTATCCCCACAAAGGCTCGGTGCCGAATGGCGTTGCGAAAGATGCCGTTTGATATTGTCCGATCACCAAATCGCTTCCCTTGAAAATGTTCGACCATTTGATGTTTGCATATTTCAGGAACATGGTATTGTTTCCTGTTCCATCCACATTTTGCTCATGCGCCAAAACCAGATTCGCAGAAAGGTTCGGAGCGAATTGGTAATCATAACCCAAATACACACGTCTGATTTGAAAAGCATTTGTCTGCATATTGGCAGGAGCCGGATTGCTTGCAGAAACGGTATTGCCACTGCTCAATGAAGCGGGCGTTTTGTATTGCACGTTTCCACCACCCCTGCTCAAAGTGTCGTTGTGTGTTTTGTAAGCGTAATCCCCGAACATGTATCCCCAGAGATTTCCGGATGGTTTAAAGTCGGAGTTGTCTTGAGCGTAAGCTGCTCCGATAACAAGGAGAGCAAGTCCCGTGAAAATTTTCTTTGTGTTGATTTGGGTAATCATCCGCATAGCGTTAAGTGTTGGTTGTTGATGTTTTACAAATACTTTACGCGGCGAAGGAACTCCCATTACATTACACTGGCATTACACACAGGTTATGTTTGTGTTAATAACGAATTAGAAATCATTTAGACGATTGCGATTAATCCTGACTATCAATTAATTACATATTAATGTGAATGATATTGTAAATAAAACACATCCATTGCGTTAACGTATCGACTGAACGATTTTTCGAAAAAACCGCTTCCCTCCGATCCAATACCGATCATCTCCTGTTTATTTCCCATTTATTTACAATTAAGAGATGCCTGGTTTTAAAATAGCGGGATTTTGTAAATTAATAATAACCTTTAATTAAGAAATGGCATTGTAAACATTAAAAAAATCTAATGCGTATTAGTTCTGACTGAGAAACAATTTGATTCCTAATATGACCAGGAGAGCGGCGAAAAGCCGGCGAAGCAATCCTGCCGACAAGACAACTGCGGTCCTGCTTCCCAAATAACCTCCAACAACAAATCCGAGACAAATGATCGCTGCTGTTTTGATATCCACATATCCTTTCTCGTAATAATTCCAGACGGCAAAAATCCCTATCGGCGGAATAAGCAATGCGAGTGTGGTTCCTTGTGCCTGATGTTGTGTGAACCCGAAAAATAAGATGAGCGCGGGAACAATGATTACACCTCCGCCAATGCCGACAAGTCCGCTGCAATAACCTGCGATGATTCCCAATAAAAGCAAACCGATAAAAGAGAGTGTTGTCATATTCGTGAATTGGTTTCAGTGTGTGGGAATGTTATCAAGATTCTCTTTGGTGATGAAAAACATTCTTCGCTTCCTTTCGTGTTTCCCGTTTTTTTCTTTTGTATTTCCGGTGACGAGAATAAAGGAGCCATACCAGTATTGAACGTTGTGTTGCGGCAATTGCCAAAGCCGGTCACTTTTTTTGCCGATGGCGCAGGAAAATGCAAACGCATCCATCAAACCCGCATCATTTATTTTTTCAGTGTAATCTGCTACTGAAGTTGCATCAACCTCCAATGTC
>CAYMZV010000437.1:0-3134 GCA_964394965.1 uncultured Chryseobacterium sp. | reverse complement strand
AAAGACTTGACGGATTCGGTGAATCAAATGGCGGGAAATCTTACGGCGCAAGACCCGAATATTGCGGAGGTGACAAAAGCGGTGGCGAGCGGTGACCTTTCGAAAACAATTACGGTGGATGTGAAAGGGGAGATTTTTGATTTGAAAAACACCATCAATATCATGGTGGAGCAATTGAATTCATTTGCCTCTGAAGTGACGCGTGTTGCACGTGAAGTGGGAACGGAAGGGAAATTGGGTGGACAATCGGAAGTGAAAGGTGTTGCAGGAACGTGGAAAGATTTAACGGACAGTGTGAATCTGATGGCGTCCAACTTGACTGGACAAGTGCGCGGTATTGCAAAAGTCGTGACTTCCGTTGCGAAAGGAAATCTGAAACAGAAATTATCCATTCAAGCGAAAGGTGAAGTTGCGCAATTGACAGATACGATCAATGAGATGATTGATACGTTGGCTACTTTCTCCGATCAGGTAACAACTGTTGCGCGTGAAGTGGGAGCGGAAGGGAAATTGGGCGGACAGGCAAACGTTCCAGGTGCTTCGGGAACATGGAAGAATCTTACTGAAAACGTAAATCAACTTGCGGCGAATCTTACTACACAGGTGCGCGCGATTTCAGAAGTTGCTTCTGCCGTTACGCAAGGTGACTTGACACGATCAATCGGTGTCGAGGCGAAAGGTGAAGTGGAAGCCTTGAAAGATACCATCAACCAGATGATTGCAAATCTCAAGGCAACTACACTGAGAAACCAGGAACAGGATTGGTTGAAATCGAATCTTGCGAAATTCACGCAGATGCTGCAAGGGCAGAAAGAATTGAATTCCGTTACCAAAAGAATTCTTTCCGAGTTGGCGCAAGTCGTTACCGCGCAGCACGGATTATTTTACATTATGCATGAAGACGAGGAATTCTTGGATTCGAAATTGAAACTCATCGCTTCCTATGCATTCCGGAAAAGGAAAAATGCGCCTACCGAATTTGCAATGGGAGAAGGACTGATCGGTCAATGCGCCCTGGAAAAGGAACGGATTCTATTGACACACGTTCCCGATGATTACATTCAAATCAATTCGGGACTCGGAGAATCCAAACCTCTTAACATTATTGTTCTGCCGGTTCTTTTTGAAGGTCGCTTGAAAGCGGTCATTGAATTGGCATCGTTCGATTATTTCAGCCAAACCCATCAGGACTTTCTCGAAGGCTTGACGGAAAGTATCGGTATCGTCTTGAATACGATCGAATCGAATTCGAGAACGGAAGAATTGTTGGTGCAATCGCAATCGTTGGCAAGCGAATTGAAAAGCCAACAGGAAGTATTGCGCAATACGAATGAGGAACTGGAAGAGAAAGCGATTCTGCTGGCGAACCAAAAAGAGGAAGTGGAAGCGAAAAACAAGGAGGTGGAGGAAGCACGGAAATCACTCGAGGAAAAAGCGGCGCAGTTGACCTTGACGTCAAAATACAAATCGGAATTCCTTGCAAACATGTCGCATGAATTGAGGACACCGTTGAACAGTTTGCAGATTCTCGCGCATGAATTGATTGAAAACCACGATGGAAACCTGACGGAAAAACAAATTCAATTCGCCAAGACAATCAACGCATGCGGTGATGACCTCATCCAATTGATCAACGATATTCTTGATCTGTCAAAGATTGAATCCGGTTACATTTCAATTGACTACACGACAATCAGTTTTGCCGAGATCAGCAAATTTGTGGAATCGACGTTCAAGCATATTTCTGCGGCGAAACATCTCAAGTTTACTATTGAAACGGATGAAAATCTTCCGGAATTCATTGATACGGATCCACAACGCTTGAATCAGATTTTGAAAAACCTGTTGTCCAATTCATTCAAGTTTACGGAGAAAGGCGAAGTCCAGCTGCGCATTTACAAGGCAAACAGGAATTGGAAAACACAAAGCATCAGTCTCGACAATGCGGAAACCGTAATTGCATTTGAAATTTCAGATACGGGCATTGGAATCTCGAAAGAAAAACAGAATATAATTTTCGAGGCATTTCAACAGGCTGAAGGTTCAACAAGCCGGAAATATGGCGGAACGGGTTTGGGCTTATCCATCAGCCGCGGGCTTTCCGATTTGTTGGGTGGAACAATCGAATTGGAAAGCGAAGTTGACCAAGGAAGCAAATTCACATTGTTCTTGCCTCTGAATTTTTCACCGCCTGAAATGGAAGATGTGGCGGCAAGGGAAGAGGAAACCCCTGTCTTGAAAAGTGGATTCAAATCCTCGCCCATTTCCATTCAGCAGAAATCGAGTGTTGAATTGTTTTTTGTGAACGAAGCGGAAGATGACAGGGCAGACATCAAGCCGGAAGATAAAGTGCTGTTGATAGTGGAAGATGATTTGCGATTTGCAAAAATCCTTTTGGATAAAACGCGTGAGAATGGATTCAAGGGAGTGGTGACAACGAAGGGAAGTGAAGTGGTGGATTTCCTCAATCAGTTTCACCCTGTTGCAGTCACGATGGATCTCAACATGCCGGATACAAATGGCTGGAGGGTTTTGGATCGGTTGAAAAATGATTTGAGCCTTCGTCATATTCCCGTTTACATCATTTCCGGTGATGACGAAAGGAATACGGGATTGAAAAGGGGGGCGAGAAACTTTTTGGTAAAACCGATCAAGGATGAATCCCTGAGGAATTTGTTCGATGATGTGCGCGATTTTGCAAATGGGAAAATAAAAAATCTCTTGATTGTCGACGACAATGAATTGGAATTGACACTTGTTGCAGATCAGATACAAGGCAGCGATGTTGAAATTGCCACAGCAAAAACAGCGAAGGAGGCAATCAATCTCATCCGTGAAAAAACATTTGACTGCATCATCCTCGATCTGATTTTGCCCGATGCGCAAGGATTGGACATCATCAAGGAACTTGAAATGGATAAAGCGGATCCGCAAACGGCGGTGATCGTTTATTCGGCAAAGGATTTGAATAAAAAGGAAAAAACGCGGTTGAACCGTTTTGCAAACAGGATTATCCTGAAAGGCTCGAATTCGCTTGACCAATTGACAGATCAAGTTTCATTGTTCCTGCATCGGATGCACAAGGAGTTGCCAATGCCAATGAGAAAGACAATCGAGAACATCCAGTTGAGTGA
>CAYMZV010000436.1:0-3151 GCA_964394965.1 uncultured Chryseobacterium sp. | reverse complement strand
TCCATTTCCGTTTACACCGGCCTGAGGTCTGTTGGTGGAGAGTGTTGTATATTTTTCAGCTGTAGAAAAGCCATCGTAAATATTTACACCACCACCGCCACCGCTGATATTGTCAATTCCATAATGTACAACCGGAGCCGAATTGGTGAGCAACTCTATTCCACAATAAATCCCATTCGTATTTGTACAATATGCATAACCCATCCTGTTGGTGGCATCGAAATCCACTTTGTTTACGGAATAGGTTGTTGCATCAATATCCCAATCGGAGAAAATTCCAGCATAAACGGACGGCAAAGAAACCGCTCCTGTATTTGCAATGGTGTATTGTACAATGATGTATTTCCGGTGAGGCGCTTGCGTCCACGCGTATGATTTCTGATGAACGGTAATCGGCAATGGTCCTCCTGTGGAAACACCATCGTTGAATTTACCGTCAAGATCAAAATCGGAAACTACATTCGGCACATTGCGGACCGTATAATTATCTGCAAAATCCACGTCCGTATTTCCGGCTGTCGCTCCACGAACCATGTCACTCACTTTCGCTCCTGCATTTGATCCGACCATTAAACTGGATTCATACATCAGTGTTCCTGTACTGAATGGGATGTAATCGAATCCCAAGCCCTGCAATTGGTTTGGCTGATTGTAACCGATCAATCCTTTTGAAGTGATTGTCGACCAAACATCGTTGACAGTGACATTGATGTAATCCACATTCACAATCAACGAGAAATACTGATTGACTGTATAAGCCCCGTCTGTCATTGTCAATTTGAAATCGATCTGCTGATTGACAGGTGCCGTTGGAAGGATTTTCACTTGGAAAGGATCGCCGCTTTGACTCGCAACACCTAAAGTTCCAAGTACACCTACAGGATGCGTGCTATGAAGAAGTGTAACGTAAGATCCTCCCGATACAACGGAAAGTGTAGCGTTGAGGTTTACTGTTGGTGCGAGGTAATTGTTGTAGTTGCCTGTAATGCGAACCGTATCGCCTGCAACAAAAGCATTGTCATTATTGTCTGTATAGGCAATGCTGTCATAAATAACAGCAGGACCTGATGGATCAGTCAATGCACGATACAGATTCACGCGACCCGCACCCAATTTGTCGGTGTAGGTTGCAGAACTGTTTGCCGCAACAGAATAAATATCGTCTGCGGTTTGTTTCAAACGCTCATAAGTCTGCATCGCTGTGTAAGTCGGATAATAGGAACGGACAATGGCGGCACAACCTGCAGTAACAGGAGTTGCCATGGATGTTCCACTATTTGCCGTATAGGAATTGCTTGTCCATGTTGAATTCACATTTACGCCTGGCGCACAAATGTCAACGGTATAATTGTAATCGGTGAAACTTGCATGCGCATCGTTGTTATCTGTTGCGGCAACACTCAAAACCTTATCATAAGCCGCAGGATAAAACGCTTCATCGATTCCATTGTTTCCGGCTGCCGCAATCACAAGTGCATCCTGATTGTTCGTTGCATAATCAATGATTCCCTGTCCATAAGATCCACCTCCAACACCACCCCATGAGCAGCTGATGATTTTGCAACCATGATCGGCAGCATAGGTAATCCCTTCGTAAGAAGCGACAAGAGCACCTGTAGCATCAGCGATTTTTACAGGGAGAAACCTGCAATTGAAAGCGGTTCCACATCCACCTGTGCTATTGTTGCATTGTTCAGCAGCATCGCCACTCGTAGCCACGCCATGTGCATTGCCTTGCCATGTTGGATCGTTGTCACCTGTTGTGCTGGATCCCAAATCCCAACCATTATAGTTGTCAATATATCCATCACCATCATCATCAATGCCATTGATCGGATCAGCGAGATTGTGCTGGATTTGATTGACGAGATCTTGGTGTGTCAATTCTGTTCCTGTATCAACAATGCCTATTGTCATGGAAGTGCTTCCTGTACTGATGTCCCAACCGCTTTGTGTTGCACCGGCAGCATGCACTTTATAAATATGATATTGTGATGCATTGGTTCCCAATGGATCGTTCGGAACCAAACAAACTTTAGGAATGTAATGCGGCTCCACATATTCGAAATATCCGAGATTGAAAAGTTTTCCGATTGCATTGTCGAGCATCATGGCGCTCGTAAAATGCACTTCATAAATGAGGGAAAGGTCGATCATCGGCGCACCCCATTTGTTTTTCGCTGTTTCCGGTGCTTTCTTGAGCGGGTAGATTTTACGCACATTGTCCACTCCAATACTCATGAAATAATTGACAATCGCGGGAATCGCAATCTGCTCATTGGTGCAGGCCGGTCTGTATTCCTGCCGCACTTTCAGGATCATTGTGTTCGACATATAATCATCAGGGTGCAACGTGCTCACCGGTGTATAATGTTGTGTGAACGCTGGTACAAATGATTTATTCCCGGATGCGCTTGATGCATGTGCAAATAGGTTCGCAGCAAATGCAACGGCAATGGATAAAGTAATGATCCTTTTCATGAAATTCGATTAGGTCGGTTGATGTTGAGTGGATTAAGAAGTACGAATGTAATGATAACATTCTGGAAATCAAATCGGGATTTGGTCCAAAACTTACGCGTTTAAGGGAACGAAATCCTGTCCGGCAATGGTCAATACACAGGAAGCTCTTTCAGGAAAACATAACTTTTATTTTCATGGTCCGCCTGACAGCAAAAATGCCGCAATCCATTGGTCAGCAAAAACAAATCGGCATTCAATGTCATATTGTAACGTGCAGCTTGGTCAAAAATCGCTTGCGTGATTTCCACATCAGTCGATTTGCATTCCACAATCAACAAGGGTTTCGCATTTCGGTCAAAGGCAACTATGTCGCAACGTTTTGTCAATCCATTCACAGAAATCGATTTTTCGATGGCCATCAGCGAAGCCGGATATTTTTTTTCCTCCACCAACCATTTCACCGCATGTTGTCTCACCCACTCTTCCGGCGTTAACGCCACCCAACTTTTCCTCACGTCATCAAAAATCTCCGGACGTGAGTTGTTTTCCTGGAAACGGAATCCGTAAGAGGGAAAATTCAATTGGGGAAGCGACATTTCACGGAAGACTTGAGATGTGAGACTTGAAAGGCTAGAAAGTAAAATCAAAGTTAGAGGAAAATGAATTTGCTGATTCAAGCATTGACAAT
>CAYMZV010000435.1:0-3162 GCA_964394965.1 uncultured Chryseobacterium sp. | reverse complement strand
CAGTTCATAACGGATGATCAATTCCGCAACTGCAATTTTCATCAGCAGCACTTTATCGAGTCCGGCGAATGCGGGTTCCATCGTGAGCTTGATCAATGTGCGGATCGCCTGCTTGTAATTACCGTTATCAAAATAAACAACGGTGAGGTGCAGCATGAGTGTGATGTAATACGGCAGTTTTTTTATGACCGCATTGTTCGCCGCTTCGTTGAGAATCTCGATTGCCTTTTCCTTGTTCTTGTCGGAATAATTGTTTGCAAGGATGTTGTAATAAAAAAGCAAATATTTGTCGTGAAGTATTCCGCCGAATTCTCCCATCGCACTTTTCAACCGCGCTGCGGTGGCAATGGACTGTTCGTTCTTCAGGTTTTTATATTGTGCGTTGGCAAGATAAGTGAGCAGCTGCAGTTTTGTATCGTGATTGTTCCGGTTGAACAAATCCTCTTTCGTGAATTCCTCGAAAGTCTGTTCCAGGTATTTTTCAAGCAAAACAAAATCCTGTTTCTGCAAAAGGATCCTGCTGAGCGATTGGTAAATCTTGAAGCGCAACAAAATGCTGTTGCGTTTCGCTTTCTGTTTGGAAAATTCACTCACTTTTTTCCTGAGCGTTTCAATGATGCGGTAATCCTGTCCGGTAAAATTCTGTGTCGTGCGGATTTTATAAACCACTTCAGCAAGTACGTCGTCGATTTCCTGCAGGCGATTCAATTGTTCGCGGTTGGTTTTTCTTTTGCGGATGTATTCGCTCGGATTTATTTCAAGTGTTTCCTGTGAAAAGCGGACATATTCCCCGTAAACCAAATCCAATAATTCCGGACTTTCCGCAAGCGCCGCTTTTTTTTCCGCACGTCCCAAATAATGAAATGCGATTTGTGATTGCGTTTTGGAAAGGAAAAACCGCGCCAATAAAAGCTGATGCACGACTTGGTTGAAATCGCTTTCATCAATGTATTGCAACATCAGGCTTTTCCCGATATCCTCGAGCAAACGGTTTTTCAATCGGTACAGCGCGTTCTTGTCGCGCGGACCATACAGTTTCTGCTGGATTTTTGTTTCGTCGTATTCCTCGTTGTGCTGTCGGATGTAATCGTACAGCTCAATGTCTTTCCGCTCCTCTCCCGAATTCGTTCTTCCCATGAACAATTTCAAGTGACGAATCTCTTCCTTGTTCATCATTCCGATGATTTGCTGCAGGATTTTCATAAAACTGAACGCGTAAGATTTATCCAAATTTACCTGTTTTTTCCAATAATCGGAGCTATTTTTGTTTGGCAATCAATTCAAGCTGCAAATGAAACCTATGTTGAAACGCTCCATCCCCCGGTTGATCATCGCACTGATGATACTTACCTGCTCGGGCTTGTCGCGCACCGGCGCAGGACTTCGTGCGCAAAACGGAATCGGATTTGACTATCATGGCTTTTTGGGAATGCCCGATACTGTTTATTCGGGAACGCTTCAGCAAGTCGGCGCGATTTTGAAAAATTATTCATTGACACCACTCGTCCAGGACACGGTGCAATTGGTTGGATATATCGATACGACAAATGGGCATGTCCCGATTTCTTTTCCTCCGTTTGATTCGATCAATCTGCTTCCGGGAGATACCTTGCCTGTCTTTTTCGGAATTAATTTTCTCGACAGCCAGATGGGCGGACATTTCCGGATTGGAAATAATACGATCGTGATTTGGCCTGTCTGCTACAACCCGAATTTCAGCACATACGATTCCTTGACGGCAACTGTTTATGTAATTGATACCATCAGCGGGCTCGGTCCGGAATATGATTTGGATGAAGGTGTGCGCTGTTATCCGGTTCCCGCATCAGGACCGTTGTTTGTAACCAGTACAAATCCACGGTTGCGGCCGAAGTCGGTAACCATACGCGATGCTTCCGGAAGAATCGTTCTTGTTTCTACAACACCATCATTCGGAATCGAAACCGAATCGTGGGCGGATGGCGTCTATATGCTCGAAGTGACTTTTGAAAACGGCTCGAAAAGAGTTTACAAGGTTGTAAAATAATACAACTTTCCATTTTTGGAAATTCCTATGCACATTGTTGGATTGTTGTTGCCGAAAGCCATTGGTAATGGATGGTTTCATCCACCACATAGGCGGACGCGAATGCTGCCGTTTTGAAAAAATTCGTTTCCATCAAATAACAATTCACCGGACGGATCGGCCATTTTTCCCTCAGTATGCGAATCATTTTCACTTTTTCGCCGGAAACCGAATAGGCCCGGTCGATGTTTCCGATTGTTTCGAATTGTTCCTTTCCATGATTTGCCGTTGATTCCAAATCGAGCGCGTAGTTGAAATATTTTTCTCCCCGCTTCAATTCCATCATCCGGTCGAGGCAATTAATTTCCGCTTTTTCAAGATTATAATTTGTCAACAGTTTTCCTCCCAATACAATGTGTGTTTTGTCGGTGAACGAACGGAAAAAATAAATTCCTTTTGGCACTTTGCCATTGAATTCGGAATCGTCCAGCAAGAGCCGAAAGGCAACATGGCGATATTCGAAATGTGCGGCTTCGGGAAGAAATGTCGGGTGCATTTTTTTCAATTCAACATTCACCATTGAAATGAGTGCGCGTCCGTTGAAATCTCGGACCTTCAATTGTTCGGGAACGAATTCCGAAACTTCTTTTTTATCGATCCAGAAATTAATCAGGCGAATGTTATGCAACTCCCCTTTGTAATGGATCGGGATATTCTTGAGAAAAGCCATGTTGTTTCATTTTAAAAGTGAAAATTCAAGTATCCAGAAAATTGCGGTGGCCTGCAACGAGAAAAACCAGATTGCAGTCCACCGGTTTGATAGGCCAAGCGTACGCACGCGCCCGATATGCCCGCGCAACATCACCGCGCTGCTGAACAGTACCGACATAAGACAAAACACAAATCCTGAAAATCCGATGAGCGGGGAAATGATGATGGAAGGGAGAAGTACAAGAACGCCGATGATTTCGAGAACGGCAAGATGTCCAATGTAATCGATACGGTTTATTTTCATGAACACCATGGCGAACAGGATTGTCAATGCCCAGCCCGTTCCGCAAATCGCGTCCATTTTCATTCCCGCATTTTCGATTTTAAAAACCCCTGTTTCCGCCAATGCGTTTCAAAACATTCCTGTTATGAAAAACGAAATCATC
>CAYMZV010000434.1:0-3175 GCA_964394965.1 uncultured Chryseobacterium sp. | reverse complement strand
AATCCTGTTACTCCGGATTTGCTTGGTGTATTGAATTACACAACAGGAGTGGAAAGCAATGATACTACATTCAAAACCACGTTCCCGTATGTACAGGCACCGTGGAGTGGATACGGGCATTGCGGCGGATCGCCTGCGGTCATTACCGGAATTCATGGATTCGGAATGGATGTGGGTGCGCCGGGAAGTGTGATGGCACAAAATTACCCGAACCCTGCTGTTACCACTACAACTTTCAAATACCACATCTCTTCACCTTCCAGAATTCAATTGCAGATTTATGACATCGCCGGAAATAAAGTTGCGACTGTCGTGAACAATGAAATGAAACAGGACGGAACTTATGAGGTGCAATGGAATGTTGAAGGGGTTGCCAATGGCGTTTATGTTGCGTCGCTTTACAGTGATGGGGATCTTGTGCAGTCGATGAAAGTGACCGTTGCAAAATAATTTTATCTCTTGAAGAAAAACCGGATAGCCTTTATCCGGTTTTTCTTCTTTTATACTTTTACCGGAAACCATTTTTATGAAAGTGACGAGGAAAAATCTATACACTGCACTTGTAATAGGTACATTGCTTTTCTTCGGAGTGATTCTTGTTTTTTCCAAAAAAAATAAATCCGGAGGAATTCCCTCTTACAAGGAACCGATTGGAACCTATGCATTATCGGACGAATGGTTGAATTCAAAAAAAGCCATTGACGGTTTATTGCAACAGCTGAAAGACAATCCGGCAAATTACAAGGCGATGTTGAGTCTCTCGCAGGCGTATATTCAGGAGTCGCGCGTAACGGGTGATCATGCATACTACGACAAGGCGGCGCTTGACCTGTTGGATCAGATCCTGCAAAACCAACCGCAAAATTTTGATGCGCTTTGTTGCAAAGCCACAGTTCTCCTTTCACAACATCATTTCGCAGATGCAATGGTTGTTGCCGATCAGGCTCGCACGTTGAATCAATACAGTGCATTCATTTATGGTCTCCTGTGCGATGCAAATCTCGAACTTGGAAATTATGATGAAGCGGTAAAGATGGCAGACAAGATGATTTCCATTCGTCCCGATCTCCGTTCGTATTCCCGCGTTTCCTATTTGCGTGAAATTTACGGTGACATGCCCGGTGCAATTTCAGCCATGAAACTTGCCGTGTCAGCAGGATATCCCGGACTCGAACAAAGTGAATGGACAAGAATCATTCTCGGGCACCTTTATGAAAACACAGGCTGTCTCGACAGTGCGGAAATGGAATATCGGATCGCATTGCAGGAACGTCCGGATTATCCATTTGCCATTGCAGGACTTGGACACGTTGCAAAAGAAAGGGGAAATTACAAGGAAGCGATTGCCGATTATGAAAAGGCGAACACGCTCATTACCGAATATTCCTTTTACGATGAACTCACTGACCTTTATTTGCTCAACAATGAAAAAGACAAATCGGACGAGTGTGCGAAAAAAGTGATCGACATGCTCACACCGAATGCAAATGTGGAAGGCACTGCCGGACATGGACATTATGCCGATCGCGAACTTGCGTATGCGTATATCAAGGCGGGAGATTTGGACAATGCATTATTGCATGCAGAAACCGAGTACCAACGCCGACCTGAAAATATTGATGTGTGTGAAATGATGGCGTGGGTGCATTACAAAAGAGGCGAATATCCGGAAGCGAATAAATACATCAGCGTAGCCTTGCGTACACATTCACAGAATCCGGTTTTGCTTTGCCGCGCCGGACTGATCAAGATAAAAGCAAAGGAAAACGACTATGGAATGTCACTCATAAAAAAGGCATTGCAACTGAATCCATTCCTTGATCCAATGTTGAAAAAAGAAGCGAAAAACTATTTGAACATCAATTGATTTTATGTTGAGTCAAAAACCCCATCGCAACTATCTTTCTTTTTTTCTGCTGCTGTTTTGCGGGCTTTTCATTTCATCATCCGTTTCTGCACATGCGATTGCTGCCGACCTGAGTAAACTTTCCCGGACGGATGTCGCTTGGATCTATTTGAAACTCGGTTACACACACATTCTTCCACTTGGTCTCGATCACATTCTTTTTGTGATGTGCATTTTTCTTCTCAATCCAAAACTCAAATCCGTTCTCTGGCAAGCCACTGCATTTACCGTTGCACATTCCATCACACTCGGCCTGGCGATGTATGGATTGATCACTCCACCCTCCTACATCATTGAACCCGTCATCGCGCTCTCCATCTTTTTCGTGGCTGTGGAAAACATCCTGACGGATAAATTAAAACCATCGAGGATCGTTATCGTTTTCATTTTCGGATTGATTCACGGGATGGGATTTGCAAGCGCATTGATCGGACTCGGATTACCAAAAAAAGAATTTGTAACGGGACTTGTCACGTTCAATGTGGGTGTGGAGCTTGGACAAATCACAATCATTCTTGCCGCATGGTTATTTCTTGGAATGTGGTTTTCAAAAAAACCGTGGTACAAAAACAGGATCGTAACTCCCATCTCGGCTGTGATTGCAATCATCGCCCTTTACTGGACAATCGAACGGACATTTTTTCCAAACTGGTGAAAATCCATTGGTAAACCGATTACGTAAATTGGATTAAGCCGAATTGAAATGAGAAAAGAGATCGCAACATTTTTACTTGTCTTTTACATGGCTGCGCTCATTCGTCCGCTGATGCCTTGCATCAACGATGCACTCGCCCACACATTCTGGAAAAGCGAACATCTTGCCACCGTACATTTCGAGAATGGGAAATATCACCTGCATCTCGACATGCAAAAAAACGGGAAACAGGATCAGGATAATTCCGGAAAAAATTCGGAAGGGAATATTTTCCATTTGAAAGCATCTTCCGAAAAAATCCGTTCGCCGAAAAACTTCACCGACGTGATTGTGCAATTGAAACATGAATTGCCTTCACCGGTTTTTCTTTTCGTCACTTCTCCCCCGCCTTGGCAATGCTGAATTAATTGCAGAACTTTTTCAATAATCATTCTGCATGATCAGGTTCAACAGACAGATCCTGTCTGCATGAATTTTTGCATTGCATTCAACCATTCAATTTATTTTCATGAAAATCGCGAACTATAAAATAGTCCGTGTTGTTTTCCTGCATTTGCTCTTTCTTCTCCCATTGACAACGACACTTCATGCCGTTGTCATTTCGGGAACAGCAA
>CAYMZV010000433.1:0-3186 GCA_964394965.1 uncultured Chryseobacterium sp. | reverse complement strand
GGAGATTCATGGTATGTTTTTTTATGAAAGACAAATATATCGGGAATTGCCGATTCCCGATATATTTGTCTTTCATAAAAAAACATACCATGAATCTCCACGAATACCAAGGAAAATCCATTCTCAAGAAATTCGGTGTACCCATTCAGGAAGGAATTGTAGCCGACACACCCGAAGCCGCTGTTGCCGCTGCACAGGAACTGACCAAACAGACGGGAACAGGCTGGTGGGTGGTGAAATCGCAGATTCATGCTGGCGGACGAGGAAAAGGGAAAATTGCGGGAACGGAACAGCGTGGTGTTGTTCTTGCAAAATCATTGGACGACGTAAAAACATTTTCAACGAATATTCTCGGGCATTATCTCGTTACAAAACAGACGGGCGAAAAAGGGAAAAAGGTAAACAAGGTTTTGATCGCGCAGGATGTTTATTATCCCGGTGCAGAAAAACCTGCCGAGTTTTATATGAGCGTTCTGTTGAATCGTGCAAAGGGAAGAACCATCATCATGTATTCCCCACAGGGTGGAATGGATATCGAAGGTGTAGCCGAAGAAACTCCGGAATTGATTTTCACTGAAGAAATTGACCCACGTGTTGGCTTGCGCGATTTTCAGTGCCGCCGCATCGCATTCAATCTCGGTTTGTCGGGTGACGCTTTCAAGAACATGTTGAAATTCATCCGCGCCATTTACAATACTTACGATGCCATTGACGCAAGCATGTTTGAAATAAATCCCGTTCTCAAAACATCCGATGCGAAAATCATTGCTGTCGATTCCAAGGTAACTATCGATGGAAATGCTTTGTTCCGTCATCCCGATATTGCTGAAATGCGCGATACGACCGAAGAGGATCCTACGGAAGTGGAAGCGGGAAGTTTCGGTTTGAATTATGTGAAGCTCGATGGCAATGTGGGGTGCATGGTAAATGGCGCCGGACTTGCAATGGCAACCATGGATATCATCAAGTTGGCTGGATTTGATCCTGCGAATTTTCTCGATGTCGGTGGAACAGCAAATGCGGCGAGGGTGGAACAGGCATTCCGCATCATTCTCCGCGATAAGAATGTGAAAGCGATTCTTGTAAATATTTTCGGTGGCATTGTGCGTTGCGACCGCGTTGCGCAGGGAATTGTGGACGCTTACAAAAACATCGGCAATATTTCCGTTCCGATCATTGTCCGTTTACAGGGAACAAATGCCGTGGAGGCGCAAAAGATAATCACTGATTCCGGTTTGAAGGTTTTCTCCGCCATCCTCTTGCAGGATGCCGCCGATCTGGTGAAACAGGTAGTGAAATAATACAACTTTCAAGCCTTTCAAATCAAATTAAAACGCTGTCTCAAAAGGATAGCGTTTTTGTTTTTACAGCATTACCTTTGATCCGTGACCATCGACTTTTCAAAAATCCTCACCGAGGAAGAACTTACCTTGCTGGAACGGACAAAACAAATCCGAAAGGTGAAAAAGGGAGAAGCTGTTTTTCTTGAAGGGAAAAACCCTTCGGGTGTGTTTTTCCTGAGCGAGGGAAAAATAAAATTATTCACCACCGATGCACAGGGGCGCGACCAAATCATCCATCTCGCGAAACCCCGCGATCTCATGGGCTATCGTGCACTGCTGGGGAGCGACACCTATTCCTGCACAGGCGCAGCGCTGGAAGATTCGGAATGCTGGTTCATTCCCAAAGAAACTTTTTTTTCCATCCTTGACAAGAACGCTGCATTTTCCCATGCCATCATCAAATTGCTCACTGCCGAACTGCGTCATGCCGAACATCATTTGGCCGGACTTGCCCGGAAGCCGGTCAAATCGCGGATTGCTGAAGTGCTGCTTTTGCTTGCCGATACGTATGGATTCAAGGAAGATGGAAAAACCATTGCGGTTTCATTGACACGGGAAGAACTTGCCGGACTGGTGGGAACCGCCACCGAGACAACCATCCGTTTGTTAAATAGTCTGAAAGAAGAGGGGTTATTGGCAACTGAAGGGAAAAAAGTCCGTCTTTTGGACAGGGCCGCACTTCAGCGTTGCTCGGAAAACGCATGAATTCAGGGAAAAAGCCTATTTTTGCACCCTCAATTATGGGCAAGCATTTCATTTTAGTCGTCATTTTCATTGGAGCTTTGGCATTGGGTTGCAATGATTTCAGCAAGTTGCAGAAGAGTCAGGACCTGCCCAAGAAGTATGACATGGCCATTGATTATTACAACAAGAAGGATTATGTGAAGGCACAATTGCTTTTTGATGAATTGTATTCCGTGTGGCGAAATACCGAAAAATCGGAAAATGTCGCTTATTATTTGGCCTATTGCGATTACAACATGCAGGATTATATCATGGCCGGTTATCTGTTCAAAACCTATTTCCGTACATACCCGACCAGTTCACGAGCTTCCGAATGTTTATACATGAGTGCCTATTGCCATTATCAGATTTCGCCTCCCTGGAGTCTTGATCAGGAAGACACTTATTCTGCGATTGAGGAATTCCAATATTTCATTTCCGTTTTCCCTACCGATACCGCACACATCCATGAATGCAACAAGCTGGTCGATAACCTGCACGCCAAGCTGGAGAAAAAGGCATACATGAATGCGAAAATGTATTATGACATTGAG
Source organism: uncultured Chryseobacterium sp. (assembly GCA_964394965.1). Lineage (GTDB taxonomy): Bacteria > Bacteroidota > Bacteroidia > Palsa-965 > Palsa-965. The sequence goes on along the minus strand of CAYMZV010000433.1, from coordinate 566 downwards.
GATTACAAGGCGGCGATTACAGCTTTCGACCTTTTGCTCCATGATTATCCCGATACACAATACAAAGAAGATGCAAATTATTATTCTCTTGAAGCAAAGTATTACCTTGCGGTCAATAGCGTCGATACCAAAAAGGAGGCCCGAATTCAGGACGCGATTGCAGCCTGCAATGATTTCATGAAATTATATACTGTAAGCGAATGGACCGGCGAAGTGAAAACTACACTCGATAAGTCATTGAAACTTCAAGCGAAAATCCAAAAGCAAAAACAGATAAATCAGACTAACTAATCAATTCATATAACTAAAGCCAATGGTTGACTTCAAAAAATCTAACGCCGATTCTACAACAGTAACACGTGATGTTCGCAAACTGGATGAGCCAACTGGTAACATTTACGAAAGTGTTGCGATTATTTCCAAGCGCGCCAATCAGATCAGTGCCGAACTCAAGGAAGAGTTGACAGGCAAACTGAATGAATTTGCAACGCATACCGATAACCTCGAAGAGGTTTTTGAAAATCGCGAGCAGATTGAAATCTCCAAATTCTACGAGCGCCTTCCCA
>CAYMZV010000432.1:0-3216 GCA_964394965.1 uncultured Chryseobacterium sp. | reverse complement strand
CGCTCTGCAACGGCGGTACGGGAACGATGACCGTTGTCGCATCTGGCGGAACGGGGCCCTACACCTATGCGTGGACACCTTCCGGCGGAAACGCAGCAACATCGACCGCCGTCGCCGCAGGGAATTACACCTGCACCATAACCGATGCGCATGGTTGTACCACAACACAACTCTTCACGCTTACAGCACCCACCGCCATTACAGCAACATCAACGACAACCCTTGCCACCTGTGGTAATCCAAATGGAAGCGCGACGGTAACACCTTCGGGTGGAACCGGTCCCTATACCTATTCCTGGTCTCCTTCAGGTGGAAATGCGGCTACTGCAACGGGACTTGCCGCCGGTTCGTATACCTGTACCATCACCGATGCACACGGATGCACCATTACCAAGATCGTCACCATTACCAATGCCGGATCACCCACGGCGACTATTTCGACATCCGTTAACGTTTCCTGTTTCGGAGGCAACAACGGAAGTGCAACGGTTACGGCTTCGGGCGGGACAGGGCCGTATACCTACGCATGGACACCTTCAGGCGGGAATGCGGCAACGGCTTCAGGACTCACGGCAAACACATACACTGTCACCGTAACGGATGCCAACGGATGTTCGACAATAGCGACGGTTACCATCAACCAACCGACTGCATTGACTGCCACACAGTCGCAGGCGAATCCACTCTGTAACGGCGGTACGGGAACGATGACCGTAGTCGCTTCGGGAGGAACGGGACCGTATACCTATGCATGGACACCTTCGGGCGGGAATGCGGCAACATCAACGGCGGTCGCCGCAGGGAATTACACCTGCACCATCACCGATGCGCACGGTTGTACCACAACACAACTTTTCACAATTACCGCACCCACGGCCCTGACAGCAACCCAGTCCCATGTCAATCCTCTCTGCAACGGGGGAACCGGAACCGGAACTGTTGTTGTTTCAGGCGGAACGGGACCATACACTTATGCATGGACTCCATCGGGTGGAAATGCGGCAACTTCGACGGCAATTACAGCGGGTAATTACACCTGTACGATTACGGATGCACACGGTTGTACCATAACACAACTCTTCACCATTACTGCACCAAGTGCGGTTACGGCAAGTGCAACATCAATCGCGGCAACCTGTGGTAACCCCAACGGCAGCGCAACAGTCACCGCCGGCGGCGGAACCGGTCCATACACATACGCATGGGCGCCTTCGGGTGGAAATGCAGCAACCGCTTCAGGACTGTTGGCAGGTTCCTATACCGTTACCGTTACCGATTCACACGGTTGTACGGCAACGGCAACGGTCAATGTTGCAAACACAGGCGGGCCGACTGCAACAATTTCAGCTTCCACAAACGTTTCGTGTTCGGGCGGAAACAATGGAACTGCAACAGTAACCGTGGCGGGTGGAACCGGTCCCTTCACTTATTCGTGGTCACCTACCGGCGGAAACGCTGCAACCGGAACTTCACTTGCAGCAGGATCATACACCGTTACCGTTACGGATGCAAATGGTTGCACAACAACTGCATCGGTGACAATCATACAACCTACAGCCCTCACCGCCTCGGCAACTTCAACGCCTGTGCTTTGCAATGGCGGAAATACAGGCAGTGCAACCGTAACCGCTTCAGGTGGAACGGGTCCTTACACATACAACTGGACCCCTTCGGGTGGCACAGGAACAACAGCTTCCAACCTGACTGCAGCGACTTATACTTGTACCGTTACGGATTCCCACGGTTGTGTGACAACGGCAACTGCAACGGTTACACAGCCGACTGCCTTGAGCGCAACCCAATCGCACGTGAATGAATTGTGTAACGGCGGCACAAACGGCTCCGCTACGGTGAATGCTTCCGGTGGAACAGCACCTTACACCTATGCATGGACGCCTTCAGGTGGAAATGCGGCAACGGCGACCGGACTGGCTGCTGGTTCCTACACCTGTACCGTCACCGATGCCAATGGTTGTACCATAACACAACTTTTCACCATAACCCAGCCAACCGCCATCACCGCAACGAGCACAATCACGACGGCAACCTGTGGCAACCCCAATGGAACGGCAACCGTAACCCCGACGGGAGGCACAGGTCCTTATACTTATTCGTGGGCCCCTTCGGGCGGAAATGCGGCCACAGCAACGGGATTGGCTGCGGGTTCATATACCTGCACTATTACCGATGCCAATGGCTGTTCCATCACATCGACTGTCACTATTGTCAATGCGGGTTCCCCTACCGCATCAATTGTATCTTCTGTAAATGTTTCCTGCTTCGGGGGAAACAATGGAAGTTCAACTGTAACGACAACAGGTGGAACCGGACCATACACTTATGCTTGGACACCTTCAGGAGGAAACACGGCAACAGGAACCGCGTTGACAGCAGGCTCATATACCGTTACCGTTACCGATGCAAATGGTTGTACAACGACTGCATCGACAACCATTACCCAACCTCCCGTCCTCACTGCAACCGCTTCATCAACTTCGGTTCTTTGCAATGGGGGAAATACGGGAAGTGCAACTGTCACCGCTTCAGGCGGGGTAGCTACATATATTTACAATTGGACTCCTTCCGGTGGAACAGGGACCACAGCGCCGAATCTTTCGGCTGGAACCTATACCTGTACCGTTACAGATGCAAATGGTTGCATAACAACCGCAACAACAACAGTTACCCAACCAACCGCATTGACAGCAACAGCAACTTCAACCCCTGTTCTTTGCAATGGAGGAAATACGGGAACAGCGACTGCAACCGCTTCCGGTGGAACTGCAGGATACAGCTATTCATGGGCACCTTCAGGAGGAAATACTGCGAGCGCATCCGGATTGATCGCTGGAACATATACATGCACAATTACAGACGCAAATGGATGTATCACTACTGCAATTACAACAGTAACACAACCAACCGCGATTTCCCTTACCACTTCATTCATACAATCCACTTGCGGAAATGCCAACGGGTCAGCTTCGGTTATTGCTTCAGGTGGCACACCTGCCTATACTTATTCTTGGGCTCCGACAGGCGGAAACACAGCCAATGCAACAGGTCTTGCGGCAGGTGGATACACAGTTACTGTAACTGATGCAAATGGATGCGTTTCCACTGCCACAACCAATGTGCCGAATGCCGGTTCTCCTAGCGCATCGATTACCGCTTCCACCAATGTGCTCTGTTTCGGTGGAAACAACGGTGACGCAA
>CAYMZV010000431.1:0-3220 GCA_964394965.1 uncultured Chryseobacterium sp. | reverse complement strand
TGCGTTTTCGTCTGAGATTGCAAAAAAAACGATTTTGGTGCTGTCGATATTTTCCTTCGCATATTCGATCGATGGCATTTCTTCGCGACAGGGTCCGCACCAGGTTTGCCAGAAATTCAGGAAGACAACTTTGCCCCGGTAATCGGAAATGTCAATGGATTTCCCTTCTGTCGTTTTCAATTTCAATTCCGAAAAATCCAGATCGGGAGCTACGCGGTATTTGATATAGAGATGAATCAGCAGTATTCCACCGAGGATGAAACAAACCAAATTGATCCAGAATTTCTTGTCAATGCGAATGTTGTTCAGCACGGGGAAAATTTCAAATGAGATTTATTGCCACGGAAAATGCGAAGGACTTCATCAATACGACAACAGCTTTTCCATTGCCACCGAAACCTTATCGGCATTGGGAAGCATCGTGAATTCCAGAGTGGAATTGAGAGGAATCGCTGGGAGATTTTCCGCACCGATAATTTCCACCGGTGCATCCAACGATTCGAAACAGAAACGTGAAATCCTTCCGGCAATGGCTTGTGCGAATCCGTTGTTGAGCGGTTCTTCGGTGACAACCATGCAACGCGAATGTTTGCGCACGGATTTGAAAATCGCCTCTTCGTCCAATGGAACAAGTGTGCGCAAATCAATGATCTCGATTCTGCCGGGGAAATTTTTCGAAGCGTTTTTCGCCCAATAAACTCCCATGCCGTAAGTGATTACAGTCAATGTTGTTTTGTCTTTTGCACTTTCAACTTCCTGCACCATACGCGCTTTTCCGAATGGGATGATGTAATTTTCGTCCGGCTCAATCGTTTTCGCCTCTTCCGTTCCTTTTATTTTTGACCAATACAATCCCTTATGCTCCAACATCACAACCGGATTCGGATCGTAAAATGCCGATTTCAATAATCCTTTCAGGTCAGCGCCTGTACTCGGATACGCGATTTTTATTCCACGGATATTTGCAAGCACCGATTCCACACTTGAACTGTGATAAGGTCCACCACTTCCGTACGCACCTATCGGAACTCGAATGACACAACTCACCGGCCATTTTCCATTCGACAAATAATTCGAGCGACTCACTTCGGTGAAAAGCTGGTTCAATCCCGGCCAGATATAATCGGCAAATTGAACTTCCACAATCGGTTTGCAACCTGCCGCCGACATGCCCACTGTACTCCCTATGATAAACGCTTCCTGAATCGGTGTATTGAAAACGCGGTTGTCACCGAATTTTTGTGCGAGTGTTGCCGCTTCACGGAAAACACCACCCAATCTTCCTCCAACATCCTGTCCATACAACAAGGCTTCCGGATGCTTGGCGAGAATTTCCTGCACTGCAAAAAGCGCACAATCCACCATCACCGTTTTTTCTTTTCCTTCCGGTTCACGGATCCCTTTTTCTTCAGTGACCGGTGTCGGAGCAAAATCATGCGTGAACAAATCTTCCGGACGTGGATCTTCCGATGCAAGTGCTTTATGGTAATCGGCCGCAACTTTTTCTATTGCGCGAGAATTTATTTCTTCCAGATCCTTTGCATCGATTCCATTCACGAGCAATTGGTTCTTCAATTTCGGAAACGGATCCTTTCGCATCGCCTCTTCCAAATCATCGCGGTACCATTCTTTTCTTACACCGGAAGTGTGGTGATTCAGCAATGGAACTTTCGCATGAATCAAAAACGGTCGACGTTCTTTTCTGATAATGGCAATCACATCGCGGATGGTTTCATAACTGCGCATGAAATCCGTTCCGTCGATCGTGCGCACTTCCAATCCCTTGAAACCTCTCGCATATTCTGACGCATCCTGCGCGCGTGTCTCTTTGGCTTTCGCCGAAATATCCCACTCATTGTCCTGCACCAAATAAAGTATCGGTAATTTTTTCAGCACCGCCATTTGAAACGCTTCGGAAACTTCCCCTTCGGTTATGCAGGCATCACCAAGCGAACAAACCATCAATGGATTCTCACCTGCAAAATCGTCGGAAAGTTTTTCCTGCTCGAGATATTTCAATCCCATGGCAACACCCGTACTCGGAATCGCCTGCATTCCGGTTGCTGAACTTTGCATTGGGATTTTAGGCATATCGTCTCGACGCAAACTCGGATGGCAATAATAAGTCCGTCCACCTGAAAAAGGATCATCGCGTTTTGCCATCAGCTGCAACATCAACTCAAACGGCGACATTCCGATTCCAAGAAGAATGCTGTCGTCGCGATAATAAGCGGAAAGGAAATCCTGCTTTTTCAGTTGCAGGCCAAGCGCCAATTGAACAGCTTCATGTCCGCGCGAAGTGGCATGAACATATTTGGCTGTGATTTCGCGGTTCGCCTCATAAATTTCCGTCATCGCCTTTGCGGTGCACATGAGCTCGAAAGCTTTCAGTGCGACAGAAACGGGAACAGCTCCGGCTTTTGCACGTTGATCGGTCACGGGAGCAGACATATCAGTGTTGAATTATTTTGTTTAGAGGGGTTAACGAAGATAAGGAATAGGCTCAGATTTCCGAGACAAATTGTTAAAAAAAGAAGACCGGATTTTGAACACGGAATGACGAAATGAAAATTCATCCGGATAAAACTTTAACATGATTTAATTCGCAAATTCGGGCATCCATTTCTACTGATCGGTTTATGAATTCTTGGGACTCACTTTGTTTCGTTTATGTTTTTGCCTTTGTCATCATTGGATTCGCCTTGCTTACAACAAAATTGTTACTGTCTTTTTCGAAGAAAAATCCCCTGACTGTAAAATACAACTCGATCGATGGCATGCGCGGATACCTTGCGCTGTTTGTTTTTCTGCATCATGCGGCGATTTGGTTTTATTATTTCAAGACAAAAAACTGGACTGATCCTCCCCTTCCGCTTTTCGATCATTTCGGAAAAACCAGCGTCTCCCTGTTTTTCATGATCACCTCCTTTTTGTTTTTTTCAAAACTGATTGACAACAGGAATAATCCGATGGATTGGGTGAAACTGTTTGTGTCGAGAATCCTTCGTTTATATCCGACTTATTTGTTTGCCATGTTGGTTCTGTTCCTGTTGATTGGAATCCTTTCGTCCTGGAAATTGATTGAACCGAAATCGGATGTAATGACAGAACTTTTTGAATGGACAACGTTCACCTTGTTCGGAAATCGGCATATCAATAACCATTCTGAAGTCTTGATAACCGCAGGAGTCACTTGGTCGCTGATTTATTAATGGCTTTT
>CAYMZV010000430.1:0-3228 GCA_964394965.1 uncultured Chryseobacterium sp. | reverse complement strand
TTTTCTATAGTGGGTGCCAACTCTGGCGGTGGCGGTGGATTTGGAGGACCGACTTACGGAACAGCAAATCTTTCTCCGACATTCGGTGGATCAGGTGGTGGCGGTGGATCGGGTGGAAATAATTGTGGAAGCGGCGGCGGCGGCGGCGGAATCGTCATGATCCAGGCTTGTGGATCAATAACAATCAGCGCAACTGGAATGCTTACTGCGAATGGTGGAAATGGCGGTTCAGACGGAACTGGAAATTGTGGAAGCGGTGCAGGTGGATCAGGCGGATCAATTTGGTTGGGAACAAATGGAACAATCACAAATAATGGAATTGTATCGGCAAATGCTGGAGCGGGTGGTTCATCGACAATTGCAGGACCTCCTTATTACGGAGTCGGTGGAATCGGTTCGGCGGGAAGAATCCGCTGCGATTACGGTACGATCAATGGATCGGGAAGTTATTCGCCCAATATCGGATACACAGGAACCTTGTTGGCAGTAACAGCAACCCAAGTAAACGTTTCGTGCAATGGCGGATCAAACGGTTCTGCAACAGTCACTGCAACCGGAGGAACATCGCCTTACACTTATGCATGGTCGCCTTCGGGTGGAAATGCTGCAACGGCAACAGGACTTGCTGCAGGAACATATACTTGCACGGTCACTGATTTTGTGAATTGCACTTCTACCAGTGTTATTACAATCACACAACCTACAGCTTTAACATCATCGATTTCCTCTGTAAACATTTCCTGCAATGGCGGATCAAATGGTTCAGCAACGGTTTCGAATGTGACCGGAGGAACATCGCCTTATACTTATGCATGGTCGCCTTCGGGTGGAAATGCCGCAACGGCAAGCGGACTTGCAGCAGGAACCTACACTTGCACAATCACTGACGCAAATAGTTGTACTACAACACAACAGGCGATCATTACCCAGCCCACCGTTTTGCAAGCCAATGCAACTTCCACGCAAAACCTTTGCAATGGGCAATGTTCGGCAACGGCCACAGCAAATCCAACTGGAGGAACATCGCCTTATACTTTCACTCCGCTTTCAAACCTTTGTGCCGGAACTTATACGTTGACAGTTACCGATGCGAATGGATGTATGGCGAATCCCGTGATCTCAATCGTTGACCCATCAGCTATTACGGCAACTTCCACATCGGTAATGCCAACCTGTAACGGAGGCAACGATGGAAGCGCAACTGTTGTCGCAACAGGCGGAACACCGGGATACACTTACAGTTGGTCGCCAATGGGTGGAACTGCAGCAACAGCAACCGGCTTGAGTGCGGGAACCTACATTTGCACAATCACCGATGCGAATGGTTGTACGAATATGCTGACTGTTGTGATCGGCAATCCTCCTGCCATCGCTTCGAATCCGTCTTCACAGAATACTTCCTGCTTCGGTTCATCCAATGGATGGGTTGCCGTAACGCCTACCGGTGGATCCGCTCCCTATACTTATTTGTGGTCTCCAAGTTCAGTCACCATTGACACGCTCAACAATATTACATCGGGCTGTTACACGGTAACCGTTACCGATGCAAACGGATGCATGGTTACCAATACAATTTGCATCACCTCGCCTTCACAAATTGTTCCTGTTGTTGCACAAAATAATTCACCGTCGTGTTTTGGAGATTGCAATGGCGCGGCAACAGTTACTGCAACAGGCGGAACAGGACCATTGTCGTGGAGTTGGACTTCCGGATGCACAACAATGTCGTGTACGAGTTTGTGCGCAGGAACTTACAGCATTACAGTTACCGACTCAACGGGATGCAGTGCAACAACAAGTGTTGATATCACACAACCAAGCGCACTCACTGCAACATCGACTCATACAGACGCAAGCACAGCGGTTTCGAATGATGGAACTGCAACTGTGACCGCCGGCGGTGGAACTGCACCTTACACTTACTCGTGGGCGCCAACAGGAGGAACTTCCGCAACTGCAAGCGGACTTGCTCCGGGAACTTATACTTGTACGATTACGGATGCGAACGGATGCACGACAACAACAACTGTTACAATCGCTGTGGTGAACGGTGTGGGAATTGCAACTGTCACGGATCCGAATTTCTCCGTCAACCTTTTCCCGAATCCGGCTCAAGATCATCTTCAGGTTGCAGTGACATTGGGACAAAAAGCGGATGTGATACTTGAAGTGTATAATCTTGTCGGTGAAAAAATCGATGGCATTGATTTTGGAAATGTCAGCAGCGTAAATGATTCTTACAATACGGCTGCACTTGCCAACGGTGTTTATTTCTTCCGCGTTTCTTCAGGAACATTTACAACCACCAAGAGAATCACCGTTTCCCATTAAGGGAAAATAATTTTATTGTCACAAACAAGATATCCCCGGACTTCAGTTCGGGGATATCTTGTTTTGGAATGTTTCAGAATCTTGTCTCGCGCGTAATCTCTTCCGACTCCGGAAAATATCCTTCGAATATCAGTTCCAAATGGTGAACCACTTCTTCCGGATTCATCGTTTCGATTTCCCCTTTCGCTTTCCGTGCATTGTCTTTGGTGATTTTTTTTGCAAGGTCGCCTACCGTTTCGCAATTGAATTCTTTCCCGGTTGTAAACGCAATGTTTGTCAGTACAATCGACAGTCCGAGAATTTCCAGTCCATGAATCAGGTTGAAGAATAATCCGATGATGGAACCGAACAGCATGAAAATCAGAATCGCCTCGATGATCAGATAGGGACGCAGGACTTTCAAGTTGAATCCGATTTCAAATTGCAATTCACGGATTATTTTTTTCCTTCCGTGCCTTGGAAATAAATCGGCAAGTTTCGTTTCGGGTTGAATCTCTTTCCTGTCAATGCCTTTCACCACAGAAATCGCATTCCTCAATTTGTAAAATGCCTGCTGGTTTTTCGAATCATTGATATCCGGCAAATTTATTTTGGTAATGACCATGTCGCAGAGTTCGCCGAAAGTCTGCACATGCTTCAACTCGTTTTTTTCAAAATGAATGTCAAGGGATTTTTCAATCTCTTTCAAAAGGGTTTCAATATCCTTTTTATCATCCATTTCAGAATTTCCGGCAATTGTCATTGGCAAAATCGGTAACTGCAATCAATAATTTTCCAGCAATTCGTCATCCACGATATTCGGCATGGTCACTTGCAACAAGGGAGTGCGCAACATTTCGCGTTCGATCGCAAACATCGCTTCCTTGTTTCTCGCCCAACTTCTTCTCGCGATGCCGT
>CAYMZV010000429.1:0-3231 GCA_964394965.1 uncultured Chryseobacterium sp. | reverse complement strand
CTCCGTTGAGATCGACAAGCGGAATTTCGTTTCCCTGGCGCGAAACATCCATTCTCGAAATGAATTCCTGATTTTTCAATTCCGAGAATGGAATACGCTCCTCGTTTTTCAGAATTCCCATTTTCACGAACGTGCGCGTGTAGGCGTCGCAGAGCGGACATTCGCCGTCGTAAATGATTGCTTTATGTGATGCCGTGGAATTCATCGTTTTTTTTCAAAAAGCTTTCGTTGTCTTTATGCGTGGGCCTGATTCGCCTGGGCGTGCAGTTGTTTGTAAATCCTCATTTGCTCTTCACGGATTTTTGCATTGCGCGTTCCTTTTCTCAAACCCAACATGATAAGCAGGTTCATGAAAAGGAGAAAACCAACGAACAGGGTGAAGCCTCCGAGTTTTGATGCCAACTCTTCCACGAGATCCTTGTTGGTAGTCATGAAAAGGAGTTTCGCTTTTTCATATTCGTTGCCATAAACGCTTCCCGAATATTTTATCTGCAGACAGAGAAAGCCGAAGCCGAGAGAGATGAGATAAAAACCGACTTGCAACAAATTGTTTACGGCAGTCGCCACCTTTTCGTGTTCGGGAAAAATGTCGGAAAGAAACGCGCTTGTGTTTTTGTGGATGGTCATTGCAACCCAGATGGTGAGTGCAATCATGATGGGAATGTAAATGCTGTACGCTGTAACGATGAGGTTCATGAGTGAAATGTTTTAACGGTTAGACTTCAGTTGACTTTCTTTTGAATGATGGTGATGGAGCTTGAGAATGGGTTTTAACAAAGGAAGAAGACAAAGGTTGACGCAATGCCAGGTACCGATGAGCAACAATAATTTTCCCTGATTGAGAAAAACATATTCCATTGCCTGCATCATCGTTTCGAATCCGGCGACCCTGTGCAAACAGTTGAACGCTCCGCCCACATTGACAAGGCAATAACCCGTGATCAAAAAACGATTCGCCGCATCCGCTATCTTTTCATCGTGAAAAATTTCCACGAGATAGAACCTGCCATTGACAAACAACTTCCGCCCCACCACCAACACCGAAACAAGGGCCAATGCGAGATAAATGATGTAAGCCTGTGCGTTGTACATGATTTCTATCTTTTTGAACTTTCAATAATTATTGAAAGTTGTTTTCAAAATTTTTTATTTGGCCAATTTCAATACCGCGCCCAAAAACCAATTCTCATCGGCGCGCACCAACCGGTCAAGCGTCTTGTCGGCTTTCGTGGCGAATTTGTAAATACCCTCGATGGATTGTGAAAACGCCTTCTCTTCCATTTTTTTTCCTGACGATTCTATTTCACGCAACGACTCCAGCACGCGGATCATCGGCTCGAGTTCTCGCTTACGGCGTTCTTTTGCAACCTGACGGAAAACTTTCCAGATGTCCTTTTCTGCAATGAAAAACTCTTTTCTTTCGCCGGCGCGCAATTCCTTGTGGACCAATCCCCAATCCATCAGCGCACGAAGATTCAAATTGGCGTTTCCGCGCGAAATGCTCAACTCCTCCATCACCTCTTCCGCGCTCAACGCGTCAGGCGCAACCAGCAACAAGGCGTGAATCTGCGCCATCGTCCTGCTGATTCCCCAATTGGAGCCCAGCGTTCCCCACGCCTGCACAAACTTCCCTTTTGCCTCATTGATTTTCATGAACCAAAAGTAATCCTTGTTTTTGAACTTTCAAAACTTTTTGAAAGTTTGTTTCAAAAAAAAGGTCCGCCGAAAGCGGACCTTTAATCTGTTTTCCTATGGTTTCGATTTGATGATCTGGACAAACCCTTTCATCGGATAGTCTTTTCCGTCATATCCGGTTGCGGTAACAACATAATAATATACGCCGTCATCAACCACTCCGCCGCCCTTGGCTTTTCCATCCCACAATTCCACTTGCAATGGGGTTGGCGCCAATCCCGTTTGCGATCCATCAAAAACATGTCCACCCCATCGATTGAAAATTTCAACCTTGATGTCTTTCACGCCACTGACCGTTGCGGCAAATCCGTCATTTGTTCCATCCCCATTCGGTGTAAATACATTCGGCAATGTGATTGTCGCTTGTTCCACAACCGTAATCAGGATCGTATCATAAACAGCACAGCCAAAAGCATCATTCCACGCCGTCAGCACAACAGGATAAGTGCCCGCACTCGGATAAGTGTAAGACGTCGTTTGTCCCGTTCCGCTTCCTACTGCGTCGCCAAAATCCCAATGCCAATTATCCAATCCCGGACTTCCCGATCCGCTGAAACTGACGGGAAGCGGATAAACGCCGAAAGTTGGGTTGGCTGAGGCAACAACAAAAGAAGTGTTGACCATTCCGACATTTACTGTTGTTGTTGAAATGCAGCCATTGGCATCGGTGATCGTCACATTGTAATTTCCGGAATTGAGATTATTGATCGGAAGTTGCGAATAGGTTTGCGCACCGATCTGATAGGTAAACGGTCCGGTTCCCGCAACAATTCCACCGAAATCGATTGTGCCGGTTGTATCTCCACATTCCGTTGGCGTGGATGTCATGTAAATTGATGGCAATGGATTTACGACAACCGTTATCGATGCCGTGTCTTTGCAGCCGTTTGCATCTGTTCCCACAACCTGATAAGTCGTCGTGTTGGAAGGATTTGCGCTTGTGGATGCCGAGTTCGGAGAGCCCAATCCAACAGCGGGAATCCATTGATAGGACAATGCTCCGCCCCCATTGACCGTTGTGCTCGAGCCAATGCAAATCGAATTGTCCGGACTTGTTGCAAATACGTTTGGAGCCGGATTCACCGTAACATTTACCACGTCGGTGGAAAAACATCCTGTCGCAGAAGTGACGGTTACCGTATAAGAGGTATTCGTTGATGGATCAATGGTTATGTTTTGCAATGTATTGCTTCCGACAATTCCTGTCGACGGTTGCCAAAGGTAAGTTGCCCCCGAAGTTGCAACGCCCAATGTCGCTTGTGTTCCATTGCAAATGGAAAAGTCCGGTCCGGCAAAGGCAACCGGAGGGGGGCTCACGGTAACGGTAACAGAGTCTTGACTGATGCAATTGCCATTGTTTCCCGTGACGGTATAGGTGGTTGTCGTTGTTGGGTTTACGCTGATCGACGATCCGGAAAGATTTCCCGGCATCCAGGTATAGGTTGTTGCCCCGCTTGCAAACAGGGTGGCGTTTCCTCCTGCGCAAAATGTTGTGTCGTTGGAAACGGAAAGGGGTGGGGCTGCCGTAACGGTTAC
>CAYMZV010000428.1:0-3246 GCA_964394965.1 uncultured Chryseobacterium sp. | reverse complement strand
TGCAAATGGAATATACACTTACAAGTTCACAATGGGAACGGAAAACAAAACAGGAAATATTGTTGTTGCACATTGATTGAATTCACCCAACTGTTTTGAAAGCGGATCCTGAACGGTCCGCTTTTTTTATTTCATCCGCACACCGATCAAAAGCATATCATCCGTTTGTTCGTGTCCTTTCATCCATTCGGATAACCTTTGCTCGACAATTCTGGATTGCTCTTTCATATTGTCCTTTTGTATCTCTGTCAATAATTTCCGCAATTGTTCCCGGCGGAATTTTTTCCCATCGCCGCCACCGAACTGATCTGCAATTCCATCGCTGCCGATGTAAAATGAATCTCCTTTCGCCAATTGGATCCGGTGTGTCGGAGGCGTTTCGGTAATGTGTGACTGAATGGAACCCACCGTACATTTCACCGCTTTTATTTCTTCCATCGTTCCATTCTTGAAAACCAGCAACGGCATTCCCGCTCCCACAAAATCAAGATTCCCATTGACAGGATCGAAAACACAAAGTCCAACTTCCATTCCATCATTCAATTCATTCTGCGAACGTTGTTGTCCAAGCGTCTGCTTCACTTCCGCATTCATAACCTCCAGCAAGCGTGATGGATTTTCCAATCCGGCATTTTCAATTGCCTTGCGCAACGCATTGTTTCCAATGAAGGTCAGAAACGCACCTGGCACTCCATGTCCCGTACAGTCAACTGCGGCAATGACAACCTTCCCCTTGTTTTCCTCCACAAAATAAAAATCGCCACTGACAATGTCTCTCGGACGCAGGAAGAAAAAACTTTCGGGAAGGATTTTGTTGACAAGGTCCTGTTCCGGTTTCAATGCATCCTGCATGCGGCTCGCGTAACGGATGCTCGCGAGAATATCCTTGTTCTGTTCTTCAATTACATTTTTCTGTTCGAGCAATTTCTCCGCCGATCTTTTTTTCAAACGGTAACGGCTCCACGCGAGAATTCCGAGTGCCACAACAATTCCAAAAATGACGAGATAATAATTCCGGTGAATGCGCGAATAACAAACAAACTGCTGGTCACCGTCACCGAAAAGCGTATTGAAAAACCCTGCGCCGGCGGAAAGATGAATCGTGATGGAAAGAAAAAATGCGGAAGAAAGGATTCTTTTCATGTGAAATATATTTGTCTTAAAGTTAGTGTGAAATCGGGAATTGGGTAACTGAGGTAACTGGGTGATTGGGGAATTTGGAAAAAAAATGTAACGTTCAAAAATTCACATCCCCAATCACCTTAATTACCCCAATCACTCAATTACCTTAATTAACTTAGTTACCCAATCACCTTAATCACTCAATCACCTTAACTAACTTAATCACTCAATTACCCTAATTAACTTAGTCACCCAATCATCCAATGAAACAGCTGTGAAAAAGAGAACGATTCTTTCCAAAGAAGAAGCAACAAGTATTGCGCTTGCCTCACAAGGATTAGCCGGCGACAAGAATTTCGGAAAGGGAAAAACGGCAACGTTCAATGCAATTCTTCATCTCGGTTACGTGCAGTTGGATACCTTGTCGGTTGTTGCACGTGCGCATCACCACATCATCCACACACGCACTCGCTCACACGAGGAAAATTTCCTGAATGACCTGATGAGGGAAAAAAGGATTTTCGAATACTGGAGTCATGCCGCAGCCTATTTGCCGATGGAGGATTTCCGTTTCAGCCTGATTCGGAAAAATGATTTCATAAAGGGGAAAGCCCATTGGTTCGAGAAGGACAAAAAAATGCACAAGTATGTTTTGGACAAGATAAAAGCGGAAGGAGCCTTGCAGGCGAAAGATTTTGAAACGGACAAGACAAGGGGAAGTTGGTTCGATTGGAAACCGGCGAAGATTGCACTCGAACAATTATTCCAGAATGGAAAACTGATGGTGGTCGAAAGAAAAGGATTCCAGAAAGTGTATGATCTCTCGGAACGCATTTTGCCAGCGGGAATAAACACAACTCTTCCCACACAAGATGAATTTGCAGGATATTTGATCCGTTCCACTTTGCGCGCACACGGAATCGCTTCGCACAAAGACATGACACATCTGAGAACAGGCATGAAAGTTCCAGTGGAAAAAATGCTGAAAAAGTTTTTGAATGAAGGGGAAATTTCCGAAGCCAGGATAGATTCCGTCAATGAGATTTATTACCGATTCGCGGATAACGAATTGTCATTTTCAAGTCGGCAATCGGCAATCCACAAATCCACAATTATTCTCTCCCCTTTCGACAATGCCATTATCCGTCGCGAGCGTTTGTTGAAACTTTTCGACTATGATTATCAATTGGAATGTTATTTGCCCGAATCGAAACGCAAATTCGGATATTTCTGTTTGCCGATTTTATATGGAAATGAATTCATCGGCAAATTCGATCCGAAAGCGGACCGTGCAACAGGCATT
The DNA here is from genome assembly GCA_964394965.1 of uncultured Chryseobacterium sp. Classification (GTDB taxonomy): domain Bacteria; phylum Bacteroidota; class Bacteroidia; order Palsa-965; family Palsa-965. Next base: position 821 of record CAYMZV010000428.1, on the reverse strand, counting down.
TTTCATGTGAAGCGTTTATATCTGGAAAATCCACCCAAGGACATGGATGAATTCCTCCATTCATTTGCAATTACGCTGAAGGCATTCGCAAAATTCAATGGCTGTGAAAAAATTGTAGTTGAAAAAACTTTCCCCGCCAAATTGAAAACGGAGATGAAAAAATTCCTCAATCGGGAATCCTGATTTTCAATCTGCGTACATCAGGATAACCTGTGGCTCAGTTAGGCTGCTTCTGCCAGGAAAAACAATTCTTGATCGGTTTCCATTGTCCGTTGTCATACTTGTAAACCGATGCTCCGCCATTTCCACAATTCGAACCGCACTGAAAACTCACATACACGATTGCAAGATTCCCGTCCTTGGAAAAAACCGGTTCGGAAACTTCATAATAACCGGTTTTGTAAAACTGGAAATAATCTCCCCATGCCTTCACGGATTTTTTGAAACTCAATCCGGCCGCCGGAGTTTTGGAAGATGGAACAATGTTCGAATGCGGAATTGAATCGGCCGACCAAAGATGCGGTTTGAGATTTTTCAATTGCGCTCTCATGTAATCCGCATCCGCAGGTGTAATCACTTTTTGCGCCTTCAAATCGGCGATCAACATCGAATCGGATTCGGCATCATAATAAAGATGGGAAACAACAGAATCACGCAAGACAAATGAAGTGTCGCTTGCGTTGGAGTTTTTCAGTGCAGCGGAAAGGAGTGCCTTGCGCGATTGGGCGGAAGCAAAAACCGTCGATGACAAAAAAAGCAAAATGAAAATCCGTTTCATGTGAATTGGGTTTGTGTCGAAGAGACGAAGTTACGAAAGAGTT
>CAYMZV010000427.1:0-3270 GCA_964394965.1 uncultured Chryseobacterium sp. | reverse complement strand
GAAAGTTTCCTTTTCGACAAGGACAACAAATTGGTTTATCATGGAGCGATTGACGACAGCCCGAAAGACGCAACCACTGTGAAAGTAAAATACCTTTCCGATGCGATGACTGCACTTTCAACCGGAAAAGAAATCACAACCAAGAACACGGTTTCCAGTGGATGCGGAATCCACAGAAAACAAGTGGCGGTGAATTGATTTCAAGTTTCAGATTTCAGATCGAATAAATAAGTCTGTAAAAAACAAAAGTCTCATTGGAAATATCCTTTGAGACTTTTTCTTTTCCGAACAAAATCAAAATGAGGAGTCAGCACATCTGAAATCATTTCCCCAACTCGCGAAAAGCTTTCCTGATCACATTCAAGTCATTTCCCACCTGATAATCCTTCGCGTAAAGCAAATTCAATCTGCCACAAATTATTCCTGTGCGCTGTTCGGTTGGCAATACATCGGCAGGATTCAAGACGCCATGACGGATTTTCGGCAGATGAATATTGTTATCATTCGCCGGTGCGTATCCCACCCACGAATTCATTCCGAATAAAACGGAGAAAATATTCCCTACAAACCCGATCGGTTTTTTCATGATCCACATCAGCAATGGAAAGAGTGGGAGCAAGGTCAACGAAATGCAAATGTCAACCACGCGTTTATTCCTGCGGTTCACCGGTTTGCTTACGGAGTTGATGTCAATCACATAAAGGTCGCCTGCTGTGTCAATGGAATTGCTGCCGATGATGGATAAACTTTCGGGCGGTGCAATTTTGTAACTCACTTTCCTGCTGTCGCCGAGCTGTGCCATGCGATCGATGATTTCGTGCGAAGGCAAATCTTTCGCGCAGAAAATGACTTCGTCAATGGAATAAATTGTAACGATGTCATGCAACTGCCCGAAGCGTCCGAGAAAAGCTGGATCATTCACATCGTCATCCGTTGCACTCACGAATCCGATAAAACTTGTATTCGCTCCTGTCTGATTCAATAATCCTTTCACGCGCCTGCACTCATCCGTGCTGCCCACAATCGCGATACGTTGCGCATGTCCGCTGTCTATGCGCATGCTCTTGATTCCGGCAAGCGAGAAAAACAATCTCGTCATCAACAGACTTGCAAGTGCCCAAGCGGCACCGAATAGAATCAGCGCACGGGAGAAACGCCATTCTTCGGGAAGCAATGCATAACCGATGAGAATGATTGCCGTTCCGAAAAATATTCCGCGAATGATTTTCAGGAGACGAATGGGTTTGTCATAACCGCCGCTGAAATAAATGGAAAGCAGCCAAAGGAAATTGTAAATCGGCAACAGGATATTTACCTGTTCGGGTTTGTAAGCGCCACCGCCGGCACCGAATTTGAAATTGGCGGCGTAATAGGACGTGATGAAATAGTGTCCGCCAATGAGAATGGCCGCATCGAAAGCGGGCAATGCAATCGCCTTGAGGAATCGGATGAAAATGGCAACGCCGGCACGCAAATAAATCGCAATGTTGATGAGGAAAGAAAACAGTTTTGCATTCTTCGCGGAAAAATGTTTGCGTGCAAAAATCACCATCGCGCGATAAAAAACGAAGACGTAATTCACGCTGCTTTTTTTCGTGCTCTCGCCTTTGTAATGGATGATGCGTGTGTCGTGGAAATAATAATTCTTGTAACCGCCCAAAACTATCCGGTACGAAAGGTCAATGTCTTCGCCGTACATGAAATATTCTTCATCGAGCAATCCCACTTTGTCCAACGCCGCTTTCCGCAGCAGCATGAACGCACCCGAAAGTATTTCCACCTCATGGGTTTTGTCCTTGTCCAGGAATCCCAAATGGTAACGCCCGAACTTTTTTGATTTCGGGAACAGTTTTGAAAAACCGAATATCTTGTAAAATGCAACTGCCGGAGTGGGCAATCCGCGTTTCGATTCGGGAAGGAAATTCCCTTTTCCGTCAATCATCTGCACACCCAATCCGCCAGCGTCCGCATGTGCATCCATGAATGCAACCACCTTGTCGAAGGTGGTTTCTTCCACAACGGTATCCGGATTCAACAGCAAAAAATATTCGCCGCTCGCGATCCGCATCGCCTGGTTGTTGGCTTTTGCAAAACCCAGATTTTCCTTGTTCGCAATCAGTTTCACCTCCGGAAATTTCGCTTTCACCAAAGCCACCGATCCGTCAACGGAATTATTGTCGACAACAAAAATCTCCACCGACAGGTTCTTCGAGGCTTTCCGCACACTGTGCAGGCATTGCTCCAGAAAATGTTCAACGTTGTAGTTGACGATGATGACGGATAACTTCACTGAAAGGATTTGCTGGTGTGCCGATTTGCTGATGTGCTAATGTTGGAAAGATAATTAACTCTATCAGTAAAGTGAGCCACTAAATTTGTCCGAAGTTACAAACGCTTTTTGCTTGTGGATATTATTGACGAAAGGATTTTCTGTATTGTTTTGACATTATCCAGCAATTTTCCGGGATTGGGGAGATGTTCTGAGTGTTCACAAAGCAATAACCAATATTCGGTTTCCTGTGCTTCCTTGGCTGATATTTTCATTTTGTGAATGAAATCGGCAACACTTTCAGGTGATTGCGCTTCCCTCACATTGGCTCCGATGGACGTTCCGCTTTTCAACAATTGATTTGCAATTGCAAATTTTTTCAATTTCTCGATTTGTGATGTGAATTCAACAATATCGAGCGAGAGTTCAAAGGATCGATCCAAAATTAAATCCCATAGCTTTCATATAATTGATTTTAAAATTAAAGGGCGCAAATGTATAAATGAAAACAAAAGATGTTTTTTACCGGCTGTTAAAAAAAATAAATTTGATTTTTGACTTTATCGGCAGATTGGCAAATCAGCACATCACTTCGTCGAGAAAGTCTTCTCATAGGGAACCCGATTCACGATCGATCTTCCGAGTGTAATCTCATCCGCATATTCCAACTCGTCGCCAATGGAAATTCCGCGTGCAATGGTGGAAACCGGAATATTGAAATCCTTCAGTCTTTTATAAATATAAAAATTGGTCGTGTCGCCTTCCATGGTTGTACTCAGTGCCATGATGATTTCCTTGACCGCACCTTTTTCCACACGTTCCACCAATGAATCGATCTGCAAATCGCTCGGACCTATTCCATCCATCGGGGAAATGATTCCGCCGAGCACATGGTATACGCCTGTGTATTGGTGTGTATTCTCAATTGCCATCACATCGCGCACATCTTCCACCACGCACACGACACCGTGCTCGCGTTTTGCATTCGCGCAAATGGAACA
>CAYMZV010000426.1:0-3273 GCA_964394965.1 uncultured Chryseobacterium sp. | reverse complement strand
AATGCATCCGTCGAACAGGGTTGGCGGTTATGCATCCTATTCCGTTGCCTACACTTGGAGAAACAATCCCGACAGCACCAAATGGGAATTCACCATCGCCTATCGCGACAGGGAAGCTTTATCCGGAGAATTTTCCAGCGACGCTTTCAAGCTCGGTTTCGAAGGCAACCGTCCGTTTCTCGGAAAGACGGCTGACCTTTCCAATACACAAATGACATTGATGCATTGGCAACAGATTCAATTCGAGACAAAATATTATTCCGAAGACAACCGTTCTGAAATCGCACTTGGAGTTTCAATCCTGAATGGACAACAAATGCAGGGCGCGAATATCCGCACAGGAAGCGTGTATACAGAACCGAGTGCGAATTACATTGACGTGAATAATTTTTTCGCATCCTATTACAGAAGTGATACGGCAAAAACATCGTTCGGAAACAGGAATGGTGCGGGATCAAGTTTCAATTTCCGTTTCAGCACTGTGTTGGGCGATTCGGGTTCGCCTTTCCAACACCAACTTTCTTTCATGGTGCAGGATATCGGTTTCATCACGTGGAATGATAAATCGCAAGTGTATAATGTTGACACGACCGTCCATTACACCGGTGTCAATGCATCCGATGTGGTGTTGAATGGTGGACATGTTACCGGACTTCCCAATTCCGATTCGTTGATTGGCAAACCGAAAAGCGAGCGGATCTATCAGCCGCTTCCGTTGGGATTGCGTTTCCGTTATTCGCTCATTACGCCTTGGCCCGTTTGGGGTGGTGTGGATATCCGTGCATGGAATTATTCGGCAGGAAATACGGCAAAACAGATTTCCATTTTCGCCGGATGGCACAGCAATGATTTCCGATTGAGCATGACAGGCGGTGCCGCTTACGGTGGATTTGCGCGTTTGCAATTCCCGCTTCAAGTTGCGTATGAAATCTCGAAATATTTTTCATTCACGCTCGGCACCACAAATCTTGCCGCCTATTTGGCTCCGAAAAAATCGTACGGACAGGGATTGTATTTGAATTTATCCGTTGCATTCTGAAAAACCTTGGCACCATGAAAACATCCATCCGGAAAATCCTACTGCCGCTGCCGCTTTTTCTATTGCCGCTTTTTTCATTGGCGCAATTATCGGCCAAATGGGAACAAACCTATGGCGGCTCGGGAAATGAATACGGTTATCGCGTGCGTTCGTGCATGGATCAGGGATATATTGTTTGCGGAAGCACGAGCAGCTACGGACTGAGTGATGGTTACCTTGTGCGGACAGACAGTTTGGGATTGACAATGTGGTCGAAAAGATATGGCGGTGATAACATTGATGTGATGCGCAGCATCAAGCAACTTCCCGACTCAGGTTATATCGTTGCAGGTTATTCCAACTCTGGAGGACACGGCGGTTACGACGGTTGGGTGTTGCGGTTGGATAAGATCGGTGATACGCTTTGGACAAAATATTACGGCACCACCGACTGGGATTTTTTCTACGATGTTGCACCGACCTATGACGGAGGGTTTGTACTTGCAGGAGGAACATACGGACTTGGAATGGGTGACGAGGATTTTTATCTGGTGAAAATCGATGCTGTTGGAAATGTTGTGTGGACAAGAACTTATGGCGGATTGAAACAGGATGAAGCGAGATCAATTGTTCAAACGGGAGATTCGATGATTGCAGCGGTTGGATTTACTTTCAGCCAAGGAGATACACTTGGAGACAGTTGGATTTTGAGAGTGACTTCAACGGGCGCTTTGGTTTGGTCAACTACAATGGGGTATTCCAATGCTGAAGATCAGGCTTGGGGAATTGCAAATTGTTCAACGTACAGTAGGTTATATGTAGTTGGTCAAACCGCCGTGACCGGTAACAATGATTGTTATATTCATTGCATGAATTACAATATGAATTCTGTCTACACGGTGACTGCCGGTGGACCTGCAGATGACAATTATTATGGAATTGCAGCAAGGGAAGATGGAACGATTGCTACAATTGGAACAACATTTTCTTATGGAGGTGGTAATGGAGACATGTATTTTTTCAAGGATCGGGGTGGCAATGCCTTCACGACATTCGGGACTTTGCTTGCGGATGGCGGATACAGTATAGATTTTGCAAATGACGGAGGATATATTGCATCCGGATTTACTTACGGCTTCAATGCAACACTTCCCAATATTTATCTGGTAAAAATTGATAGTACGGGAATTTCATCGGGAGTGCTTGCAGTACGCGAACAACCATCCCCACTTTCTTTTGGCAATGTTTCCGTATTTCCCAACCCGGTACAGAATGAAGCAACTATTTTATTTGATGCAACAGAAAACATTTCAGGAAAACTTTCCATTGAAATTTATGACATTACCGGAAGAAAAATCGAGATACCTCTTTCTTCCCAATGGGAAAGCAGTTCATCACGAAGTGCAACATGTAAAATCAATACGGAAATGCTGTCGAATGGAATTTATGAATTTGTAATTTCAAGTTCTCTCGGAGGAAAATCTTCAGGAAAATTTATCGTCTCACATTAATCAAATCTGTTCTCATGAAAACGAAAGACATCAAACAAAAAGCGATCATTCCAGCCAAACCGCAAGAGGTTTATGATGCGCTGATGGATTCAAAAAAACATTCCGCATTTACGCACAGCGTTTGCAAAATCGGGAAAAAGGAAGGTTCGGTTTACACCGCTTACGACGGTTACATCAATGGAAAAACGATCAAGCTTATTCCTGGAAAAAAAATCGTGCAGACTTGGCAATCGGTGGACGGTGTTTGGCCCGAAGGATATTACTCCGAAATCACTTTTGAGTTGAAGCCGCATCCAAAAGGAACTGAGCTGATTTTTTTCCAAGAAGGTGTTCCTGAAAATCAATATGAGGAATTCAAGAGCGGATGGGTGGAACATTATTGGGAGCCGATGAAGGAATATTTCAGCAAATAGATTTTAAATCATCATTTGAACGCATCCCGATTTTTGGATGCGTTTTTTATTTGCATAAATTGAAACAACAACGAAAACGGGTACTCTTAAAAATTGAGCCCCCTGCCCCTCCCAACTTTTCAAGGCATTGAAATAAGCATTGACGACCCTTGTTTATTTAAGAATATCTTCCAAAGACTCTCTTCCTTTCTCAACTGTCATAATGGTCAATGGCACATTTTGCCAGAAGAGCTTTTTCTGATCAGCTCTGTGATCCCCCTGTGTCGCTGTGCAATTCTTTTTGAAGAAACTTTTCCCCTTTGTTTTTTTGCCACAAAGGCACGGAGGCACG
>CAYMZV010000425.1:0-3278 GCA_964394965.1 uncultured Chryseobacterium sp. | reverse complement strand
AACGCGGAGGCAGGTATGTCGACAAGTTGAAAAAGCTCGGTGTGAAAGCCTATTTGCTGAAAAGCACTTCACTCGAATCGTTGCTCGGTGTGATTAAAAAGGTAAATGCCGGCGGAGAATATTTCCCCGAAGAAGTGAATGAATACGATCACGACGAAACATTGCGATTGAAATCTTCCGCCATCATCGTCGACACTCCCGATCAGCAATTGACAGACCGTGAAAAGGAAATCCTCGTTTTGGTTTGCAAGGAATATTCGAGTGCTGAGATTGCAAAAAAATTATTCATCAGCACCGGAACAGTCGACACGCACAGGAAAAACATCCTGCTGAAATTGGGCGTGACCAATACAGTGGGACTCGTGAAATATGCGATCAAGCATAATCTGTTGGAGGAATAATTTTCTTCACTCCACTTTTTCTTTCCGTTTTATAAACTCTCCAGCAATTTAGCAAGCCGTTCGAAGCTTTGGCTCCATCCGGTTTCCATTCCATCATACGCCGCTTGCATATCGGGTGCGAGATAAATCATGTGAACATGCAACGTGAGTTTGGTTTTATTTCCATCCAATTTTTCAAACGTTACAGTGTTCCTTCCTTCTATTTTCGGTTTTCCGCTTTCGTCGATAAAAGCAGTTGTGGTGAAAACCAATTTCTCATGTTTTACAATTTCATGAAAAACCCCATGGCACCAATGATTTGGAAATGCTGGAGCATCCATGTGAATTTTCAATTTCCCACCTACACGCACATCCATTTCACAAACGGGATTTGTAAAACCATGCGGTCCCCACCAAACTTTTAAAAGTTTCTCTTCGGTAAATGCCCTCCAAACCAATTCACGCGGTGCATTCAATATCCTTTCCAACGTTACATCTTTCAGTTTTTTGATTTCCATTTTTTAGCCGTTAAATTAATTACAAAGTGTTTTTTCCGATAAAGTCCACCAATGATGTTCCAATGATGTGGGTCCATCCTTCTGCGAAATTCCCTTTTGCCAAATCGGGATTGTTTGCAGGGAAAGTTTCCAATCCGGCATGTGTCAATTTCAACCGTGTCTTGTTCGCTTCGGCAAACAGTTCGAATACTACGAAGGAATTTCCCTCATAACCATCGTATCTCCAGGTGTACGTGAGCTTTTTACGGGGAATCACTTCTATGATTTTGCAGAGATGCAAATAGGGATGCGCTTCATCTTTTCCTCCCTTGAATTGAAACTCATATCCAACTTCGGCCTTGAATTCCGGAAGATCGAAATACCATTTTTTCATTTGGTCTTTGTCCGTAATCGCATCCCAAACCTTTTCAATCGACGCATCCAAAGTCCGTTCGATTACAAATGGTTCTTCGGTCATGACCATTGCCAAATAATTCCCGAGCTTTTCCACATTCTGTTTCAAGCCTTCATCCGCCTTGACTGTTTTCACCACCTGCTCAAACTCTTCCACCGAATCAAAAAGCATCTGCCATTTGAGCAATGTCTTTTTTCCTTGTGCGGTGAATGTGATCGTCGCGGTGAATTTTGGACCGATATGTTCAAAAACAATTCGTTCATGCTTCACCACTTCAGTGAAAACACTTTTGTTTTTAAAATTCGTACCATCGGGACCGTGCATCATGAATTCCCATGCGCCGCCTTGCCTGACTTCCATTTTATCAATGGTATTCGTAAAACCATTGGGTCCCCACCATTTTGCAATGTGTTCGGGTTCCGTCCAAACTTTCCAAACCAGTTCGCGCGGTGCATCGAGCAATCTGCTGATTACAAGTTCACGGTCGGCTGTTCCACTTTGTGTTTTATTTTCCTGTGTCATCTTTTTCCAATTTGAATTTTCAGCCTTTTGATGTTGCAAGATATTCTTCAAGCTGATCGTACGTTCCCTTGAATCCCTGTTCCATTCCACCAAAATTGTCTTCGAACAATTTGCGTTCTTCATCGGTCGCGTTAATCGGTCCACCGGAAATCCTGATGGTTGTTTTTCCATTCTCTTCGGTGAAAGTCACCGTGTTCAATGTCTCCAAAGCCCATTTCGGCATGAATGGATTGCGTGTCGGTGTGCCGTGTTCATCGCAAAAGGAAACCACAAAAACTATTTTCTCCAGTGGAACAATTTCGCGGTAAACAAATTTTCCCCACATCATTTTTCCATCAGGCGCTTCCATTCCATAGAGGAAAGTTCCGCCCGGACGAAAATCCAATTTTGCGACTGTCAACTTTGCGCCTTTGGGTCCCCACCATTTGGCGAGTCGGTCTTTTTCAGAATTCGCTTTCCATACCAAATCACGCGGCGCATCAAATGTGCGGGTGATGACCAATTCCTTACTTTTTTCTTGTGACATGTTTTTTCTTTTTGGGTTTATTTTCAGCTTGCAGTTCTTTCAGGTAAATTTCCAGATCATCCAATTTCCTGTTCCAGAATTCCTTGTATTGATCCACCCAATCCGAAATCTCTTCCAGCTTTTTCAACTTCGCTTCACAATACCTCTCACGCCCGTGTTGCGTAATCACAACCAACCCGCATTCGGTCAGGATTTTAAGATGCTTGTAGATTGCGGCTCGGCTTACATCAAAATTTTCCGTCACTGCATTTACATTCAGCGATTGGTGCGCGATGAGATTGAGGATTTCCCTGCGTGTCGGATCCGCGATGGCTTGAAAGGTGTCTCTTCTCATAAATAAATGAAACCGATTGGTTGCAAATATATATGAAACCTTTTGGTTGCGCAAATATTCTTGAGATTATTTTTCCGCAACGCCTGTCCCGTTCAAAAGAATACCTGATTACAGGATTGCCCGTTTCTTGCAATGAAAGTAACGTTGTGGAAATATTGGATGGCCATGTTGAGTAAACGTGAAAAGGAAATCATGCTGTTGGTGTGCGAGGAATTTTCCAGTTCCCAGATTGCGCACAAGTTGAGCATCAGTGTGGGTACGGTACATACGCACAGGAAAAATATTCTTGGGAAAGTCGGGGCGAAAAACTCAATCGGCCTGGTGAAATATGCAATCAAAAAGGGTTGGGTGAAATGAAAGTTGAAAGGTTTTAAGCAGATGGCAATTGGAAAGAAAAGATTGTTCCTTTTCCCAGTTCACTTTCGATTTTCAAATCACTTTTATTCAAGCGCAGATATTCCACAACCAGATTCAATCCCAAACCGGTTCCCGTCTCGGAAAATGTTCCCTTCTCGGATACGATTTTTTTCCCGCCCAGAATGTTACTGATCTTTTCCTTCTCAATTCCCGCTCCCTCGTCGGAGACTGAAAACTGGAAATTGCC
>CAYMZV010000424.1:0-3284 GCA_964394965.1 uncultured Chryseobacterium sp. | reverse complement strand
TCTTGTGACGGGCGATCAGGATTTCTAGGCAGGATTCGTTCCCGGCGATGTACAGGTCGACCAGTTCATGGTCTTGTAATTGATCATTGCGCATGTTAACCTCCTTTTAGGGTTTTCTTCAGTCAGTCTGGTTGAAAACGTAGAGATTTGCGCTATGGGTTACCTGTTTTTATGGCTGAAAATCAGCCTGATGGAACAATAATTTGAGAGTGCTATCGATATTTAACGTTAAATTAAGAAAAATGTTGCGCAGGACACAATAAAATATTTTGGCAACGCATTTCTTTTTTTATCGTCTAGAACAAATATACCTCATATAAGTCAATAGTCAAACAGTATGCCGTAATTTTGCAGCCTCTTTAAAAAATTGACGGTTGTGGTTTGTCAGTCAATAAAACTGCTTCAAACAAACTGCCGGTCTAAATAAAAAAAAGTGGCTGATCCGATAGAATCCTATAGTCCGAAACAATACATCGTCATCAAGGGTGCGCGCATGCACAACCTTAAAAATGTCGATCTCGCCATACCCCGAAACCGTTTCGTTGTGATTACCGGACTTTCGGGTTCGGGAAAATCTTCCCTTGCCTTTGACACTTTATTTGCTGAAGGACAAAGAAGATATGTGGAAAGCCTTTCCGCTTATGCAAGGCAATTTCTTGGCAAGATTGAAAAACCCTCGGTGGAATACATCAAGGGAATTTCGCCTGCCGTTGCCATTGAACAAAAGGTGAACACACGAAATCCAAGGTCAACAATCGGAACCTCTACCGAGATTTACGATTATCTCAAACTCCTTTTCGCTCGTGTGGGGAAAACCTATTCTCCGGTCACTGGAAAATTGGTAAAAAGGCATTCCGTTTCCGATGTGGTGGATGCTGTCATGAAATTGCCACGCGAAACAAAAATTCTCTTGCTCGCACCTCTTCCGAAAAAAAAGGACAAAACACTTAAAGAACAACTCGGACTTTTATTGCAACAGGGATTCACCCGCATTCTTTATAAAAGTGAAATCCTCAAGCTGAATGAAATCAATGTCTCTTCACTTTCTGCAAAAGAGGAAATCTGCATTGTCATCGATCGCATTTCCGTAAATCCCGATGACGAGGATTCCAATTCCAGAATTGCGGATTCCGTGCAGACCGCTTTTTATGAAGGCGAAGGTGATTTGATTGTGGAAATAATCAGTGGGGAGAAAGAGACTGAATCTGACGCCAATGATGATCAAAAAGTCAGTGTCAAAAAAAAACCCGTAAAGAAATCCGCCAAACAAAACGGGCAACCGACAACGGGCAACCGGCAACTTTTTTCAAACAAGTTCGAGGCGGATGGGATTTCATTCGAGGAACCGAGTGTCCATTTTTTCAGTTTCAACAATCCCATCGGCGCTTGCAAAATGTGCGAAGGATTTGGAACGGTAATCGGGATTGATCCCGATCTTGTCATTCCGAATAAGAATTTTTCGATTTACGAAGAGGCGATCGCTTGCTGGAAAGGCGAAAAAATGAGCGAGTGGAAAGACAAACTCATTCTGCATGCGTACAAGTTCAATTTCCCGATTCATAAACCCTACAACGAACTCACCACTGCACAAAAGGAATTGTTGTGGACGGGCAATAAATATTTCAAGGGACTCAACGATTTTTTCCAGCACATCGAAGAGCAGAGTTATAAAATCCAGTACCGTGTCATGCTTTCCCGTTATCGTGGAAAAACAACTTGCCCCGATTGCCGCGGAACACGTTTGAGGAAAGATGCGAATTATGTGAAGTTTGCAGGAAAGTCAATCAGCGACATTGTGCTGATGCAGGTGAAAGATGCATTGAAATTTTTCACCGAATTGGAATTGGATGAAAATGAAATCGGTGTTGCGAAAAGATTGCTCACTGAAATCACGAATCGTTTTCGTTTTCTTTCGAATGTCGGTTTGAGTTACCTCACCATGAATCGCCTCTCCTCCACGCTTTCGGGCGGCGAATCGCAGCGGATAAATTTGGCCACCTCGCTCGGCAGTTCACTTGTCGGTCCCATGTACATTCTCGATGAACCAAGCATCGGTTTGCACCCGCGCGACACCGAACGTCTCATTCGCGTGCTGTACGCATTGCGCGACATCGGCAACACGGTTATTGTAGTGGAACACGATGAGGAAATCATGCGCGCAAGCGATGCAATGGTCGACATGGGTCCGATGGCGGGCACGCTCGGTGGCGAAGTTGTTTTTTCCGGAACGCACAAGGATCTTCTCAATGCACAAAGTCTAACTGCAAAATACCTGACCGGTCGTGAAAAAATTGTCGTTCCCGCAAAACGCCGTCAATGGAAATACTTTGTGGAGATTTGCGGCGCGCGGGAAAACAACCTGAAAAACCTTACCGTGAAATTCCCGCTGGATGTGATGACGGTTGTAACGGGCGTGAGCGGCTCCGGAAAATCCACATTGGTGAAACGGATTTTTTATCCGGCCATTCAGAAACATCTCGGCGGTTACGGAGAACAAACGGGAGAGTTTGATTTTCTCAAGGGGGATTTCCATCACATTGCCGCAGTAGAATTCGTGGATCAGAATCCGATTGGAAAATCTTCGCGATCGAATCCGGTGACGTATGTGAAAGCGTACGATGAAATACGAGCGGTGTTTGCCGATCAGCCACTCTCAAAAATGCGCGGCTATAAACCTTCCCATTTTTCTTTCAATGTCGATGGAGGACGATGCGATGTGTGTGAAGGCGATGGTGAGGTGATCGTTGAAATGCAATTCATGGCGGATGTGCATTTGCAATGTGAAAATTGCAAGGGCCGCCGTTTCAAGGATGAGACACTGGAAGTTTTATACAACGAAAAAAATATCGCTGATGTTCTTGACCTGACGGTTGACGATGCGATTGCTTTTTTCAATGACGAAACCAATCACGGAAAAAGGATTGTTGCAAAATTAAAACCGCTGCAGGATACCGGTCTCGGTTACGTGCATCTCGGACAGGCATCGAGCACACTCAGTGGTGGAGAGGCACAACGGATAAAATTGGCTTCGTTCCTTGCACTTGGAAACAATCAGCCACCGACACTTTTTATTTTTGATGAACCAACAACCGGTTTGCATTTTCACGACATCAGAAAATTGCTCGACGCTTTCAACGCATTGATTGAACAGGGCCATTCGATCGTGATCATTGAACACAATATGGATGTGGTGAAATGTGCGGATTGGATCATCGATCTCGGTCCCGAAGGCGGCGATGAAGGCGGGAATTTGGTTTTTGAAGGAACACCCGAAGAGATGGCGA
>CAYMZV010000423.1:0-3315 GCA_964394965.1 uncultured Chryseobacterium sp. | reverse complement strand
GACAGAATTCTTTTCTCGCAAAAAGATTCGGTGACAAGAATTCATATCCGGGTTTGGATCGCACGGCCTTTTACCGTCGCTGGAGAAACAACAATTACGACAAGGCGTTGAATGCGGGATTGATAAAAATAATTTATCTCGGTGGTGAAAAAAAAGGTTGGATCTGGGTCATTCCGATCGGAAGGAATTATCTGAGCATTGGCGTTTCATTGAACAATGATTATGTGCGTGAGATGAAAAAAAAGATGACGGGCGAAAATTGGAAGAACGATATTTACGAGCATGAAATTGCCGAAGCGACTTGCCTGAATGAAATCCTGGAAAATGCAATTCCCGAACACAACACGCTTTCCGTTGGTGATTATTCCTACTTCGCAAAAAAGAAATACGGCGAAAACTGGGCGATGATCGGTGATGCCGGCGCTTTTCTCGATCCCATTTTTTCAAGCGGATTATTTGCGGCAATGGAAACCGCTCACCGCACAGTGAAAGTGCTTGACATAAAACTGAAACAGGGAAAGGAAGCCGGTCGCGAAGCATTTGCCAAGGAAGCGGTTCACATTGAAGGCGGCTATAAACTGATTGAAAAATTTGTGCGGCTTTTTTATGATCCCGAAACACTTAATTTTTCCCATGTCGTTCCCGATGAAACGGGTTTTACAAAATTCACAACCGCTTACAATATTTTCCATTATTTATTGTCCGGCGATTTTTTTGCGAATCATGTCAAGTACAATGAATTCATTGACACACTGAAAACGGAAAAGAATTACAATCAGTTCCTGCAGTTTGCAAAAAACAGGACCGAACCTTTCCCCGATTCCAATTATTGCAATTACAAGTATGATGACAATTACGGTCATCTTCCATTGGAGGATATCGCTGCACCCATTCTAACCGAAGAAAAAAAATGAAACTATCCCTATTCTTTTTATCGTTCCTCTTTTTTTTCACGTTTACCAATTGCCAATCTTCGGCAACGGCAAAACATTCTGCAGAAGATCCAAAAGACACAACTGGAAAAACAGCAACCGGTCTCACACAAATCACTTTTCCTTCATTGGATGGATTGCCCATTACTGCCGATTCATATTTGCAGAATGATACACTGCCTTGGATCTTGCTTTGTCACCAAGCCGGATACAGTCGCGGTGAGTACAAGGAGACCGCAGCGAAATTCGAAAAGTTCGGATACAATTGTCTCGCCATAGATCAGCGTTCGGGCAACGAAGTGAATGGTGTAAAAAATTTGACGGCACAGCGTGCAAAGGAACAGGGCAAACCAACCGACTATCTCGATGCCGAACAGGACATCCGCGCCGCGATAAATTACCTGTTCACAAAATCAAAAAGGAAAGTGATTCTGGTTGGAAGTTCCTATTCAGCCGGATTGGTATTGAAAATTGCAGTTGGAAATCCATCCGTGAAAGCCGTGCTTGCATTTTCTCCGGGAGAATATTACGGCGACAAATTGCAACTCGCAAAAAGCATTGTCAAAATCGATTGTCCGGTTTTCATCACTTGTGCAAAAAAGGAAGTGCCCGATGCAAGGAAAATATTTGACGCAATCGAAAACCAGAACAAATTATTCTTCACGCCCACATCACCGGGCATACACGCCTCGAGCGCGTTGTGGGAAAGCACGAACGATTACAAGGAATACTGGACAGCAGTGGGAACTTTTTTCTCGTTACTTTAGGGTGAATCATTGTTGAATGACATGAGATTTCACTCCGCCCCGATTTTATTTTATTTTGCAACACTGATTTTTTTCTCCCTGCCTTGCAAGGCGGATTATGATTTCACAAAAATCACAAAAGAGGAAACCAATCATATCATCGACAGTTTGCTTCATGATCCATTGAGGGAAATCATGCTGGATTATGAAGGTGACAGTTGTCTGCACCGTCAATCCGTTTCCATTCCGGGTTCACCGTTGATTTATTACAGATATTATTATCCGACAGGAAAATTATTGCGTGAAGGGTTGACCTATCCATCGCGCGATCGTGTGGGCACCTGGAAATATTATGATGAACAGGGAAAATTCTACAAGGAATTCGATTTCAGTTCAGGCAAGAGAACCCTTTATGGAATGGAAAAGGAAAAATTCGATTGGCTGTTCGATTCACTGAAGGCATTGACAAAAAAATTTCTTGTTGCACATTTCGGAAAAAAATTCGTCGATGAACACATTCGCATTGACCCTTACATGCCATGGAATTCCACAAGAGAATTTGAGTCATACGGAACCGCTTGGCCCGACATGCCGCATGCGATACCGGATGATTATATGGAAACATTCAGCTATATCGTTTACAACGACACGATAATTTCCGAAACACTGTCAATGGATTTCGACGAGAATTTCAAGATGTGGGAATTCAATGATATGGATGATATTTCAAACTATCATCCCGATCTCAAGATGGATTACAATCATGCAAAAGCCGTTGCGAAGAAGAACGGTTTCAATGGCGATGTTTCGTTGATATGGGATGAACAAAAAAACAGATATTATTGGAAAACGGATTCAGTGCTTTTTCATTCCGAAACAATCAATACAACTCATGATTCGATTCGCGAAATTTCCATAGATGCAACAACCGGCCGAAAACGCATCAGGATTCTATGCTATAACATGGAAGAAAACATTGACGGATATTTCAGCGATTTCAATAAGTCATGCAACGACACTGTGAAAATTCCCGCGGGATGGAAAAAGGAAACCATCGGTGCAATTATTTTCAACCTTCCACAGGATTGGATCAAAACGGATTTGTACAAGGGTTATGAACACACCTATACATTTTCAAATGGCAAAGATTCCATAAGGATTGAAAGCCGTTCCTTCATTTCCATTGAGTCGGATCCAATACCTGAGGTTGAAAATGCGAGACAAGAAATCCATTATCTGCCGAATGGAAAAGATTCGGTTGTAACTATCAAACCGGAACCTGTTTATCCGATTGCCGATACGGCTTCAATAAATAAATTCATGTCGGCGTATCCTGAAAAAACAATTCAGGGCAGGGAAATGAAAATCGGAATCTGGTTGCAAAAGGATGGAACTTACAATATGAAGTTGGTGATTTATGACAGCGGTGTTGGAATGTTGGGTGAATCGCCGAATGATTCTTTCATTGCAAATCATGTTACCGCAAAACAACGTGACTTGATTCTGGCGGTTTACAAGTCCATCCACTTTTCAACGAATTGATTTTATTCGACTGCAATCTATCAGTCCGGAAATTCAGTTGATGAAACTTCCCGATTGCAATTTCTTCAATAGTCTACAAAATCATTTGTTACGGC
>CAYMZV010000422.1:0-3326 GCA_964394965.1 uncultured Chryseobacterium sp. | reverse complement strand
GCAGAGCTTGCAGTATGGACACGAGATTATTTTTCTGTAATTAAAAAGACAAATCACTTGACGGAATTATTTCAATCATTCAAAAGAATCAATACCTGCATTCTGATTATATGCGTGATGGGAATTGCTTTCAGCATAGCGAGTTTTTTTGCAGGCGATTTCAAATACATCATAACGATTGTTTCTGTCATTTGCATTATAATAGAAACCATTCTATTTTTTAGGATGAGAAAATTAATTGGAGAATTGGAGCGATATGAAGAATAAAAAAATGAAGACTGGTGTTTCAGAATTTGAAATGGTAACTGCCATTGTTCAATTTTTGAAAAAAGATAAATACGAAGTGTTTATCGAGGTGCCTAGCATGGGACAGAGTGTTGATATTGTCGCAAAAAGAGGTCGGTACCTTTCTTTCATTGAAGCAAAAATAGTTTCATGGAAGCGCGGACTGGAACAATGCAACCCTCATCAAATTGTTGCTGATTATGTTTACATAGCAATTGCAACAAAAAAAATTTCGGATACGCTATACAACCAGGCAAAAGATTTGGGATATGGAATTATACATTACGATATTAAAACCGAATCGGTTGATTCAATTTTAAAACCCAAATTGAACAAACATATCTGGCCACCTCAAAGACAACACTTGAATAGTAAGATTAAGGAAATAAAAAAATTAGGAAAAAATGAGTCTACAGCATTGGATGACATTCGGCACATTTGCTGAACAGCAGTTTTTTACATATCCCGACAAGGATACTTATAACGGGGTTATGCTAAATGCTAACATGGTAGCTCACGCACCTGCTGGTCTTGCAGCTTTTCTTCTCGAAAAAACAAATCCTCAAACGTCATACATTATTGACCCTCTCACTCACGCTTTCCAACATGACCCTGGACATATTCAGACAAAAGATGGTACTGTAAAATCTTCCGTTTTAGGCTTGGCAAAAGAATATGGTAGTGTCATTGATTCTTTGGTGGGAAAACGTTCTTTATTACCTGGGGATTTTGATGACAAGGCAAAACGAAAAGAATTTGTATCCAAGTGTCTGGATTTTCAAAGAACATCTCTTTCCAAAGTAATGGCTGACCACGATACAAATAAAAAATATCTTCAGCATACAGAAGAGGACCTTCAGCCTTATGCTTTGGTGTCTCCATATTTTTACATGAAAGAAGCTACTGTAAAAAGATGGTTGCCATTAATGTCAGATTGTGTAGATGAGGCTGTCGGTCTTATAAGCGAAACTGAGCGCCTTTTTGTTTCCATTGTGATAAGCGAAGGAGTTGTTTTGGACGATGGTTTAATTAACGAAATAACTGGAGCATTTAAGGACAAACAAGTAGCTGGTTTTTTATTATGGATTGACGAGTTGGATGAACATGACACCAGCGGAAGAGTGCTGTCTGGGTATTTATCACTTGCAAAAGCTTTGCGTGGTGAAAAAGGAAGGGAAGTTATTAATCTTCATGGTGGATATTTTTCCATCTTAGCTGCCAGTGGAAAATTTGGATATGAATATTTAACTGGTGTTGCACATGGGCCTGAGTTTGGTGAAGTTCGCGGTGTCGTACCTGTTGGAGGAGGAATACCAATTGCAAAGTATTACATTAAAAAATTGCATAATAGAATACGATACAGCGACACAATTAAGTATTTGCAAGCTGCTGGTTTTTTAAAAGACCATGTAGTATTTCATGATCGTGTTTGCAATTGCGCGGAATGTCAAAGAACCATTGATGGGGACATCGCAAATTTTAGTTTGTTTGGTGAATCTGATTCTAAATTGGTGAAACGAGGAACTGGTTTTGTGACGATGGATTTTCCAAAGCGAGAAACAAAAGTGAGATGCCTAAAACATTATTTGGAATCAAAAAAATGGGAATATGAATTTGCTGCCAAGGCAACGAAAGACGATTTGATTGCTGATCTCGTAAAGGGTGCAAAGGAATATGAGGGGCCTGCTGGAATTAATTTTGTTGCCTATCTGGAAACCTGGCAAGAAGTTCTTAAAAAAGGAGTTTGATCTTTTATCCAACAACAAACGTTTATTACCGACTAATTCTGGAAAAGGTTATTATCATTGCACCCCTTAATCAATGTTATGTCAACTATTATTACCGTAACAAAAAAAGCATCCGCTTATATTGATCTTGAAAAAGATACACCCATAGATATCGACGTTGAATTAATTTCAAACATTATTCCCGTTAATGAAACTATAGAAATAGGTTCCACCATCCTGTTCTTTTATGATGGTACCACAATGAATATTTCCGAAACCGTTTCACAGATTTATCGAAAAGTTAGAGAAACTCAAAAACTCCTTTTTCCACATACTTTCAGCCAAAACTAATCCTCCCAGTTTTAGCAACGTTGGTTATGCGAATCTGTTGCAGAGCCAATGTCATTCTTTAATGTCATTGTGACACAATAAACCACTTTATTTTTAGAGGCATACCTTTTGTGCCAGCAGGTCAAACCAAATCTAAAACCTATGAATATAAACCAACAAAATTTCAGACCACACGGACAAGCTGGCGCTTTTACTTTTAAAAACGGCCAGAAAGCAAACTACGGAACCATTCGTTTCACACCTGACAGTATAATACACTATACGGGAAAAGGGTTGTATGAAATTTATAACAACAGTTCAAACCTGACAGAAGATCAAATTCAACTTGCCAAATCATTGAAAGAAAAGAGCGAGGAAGAACTAATTGCTTCAGGTCACATTCAGATTACTCGTTTTGCAGATGTGGCAAACGTAGATCAACGTTAATTCAACTAAAACAATACACTTACAACATGAGCAAGAAACCAAATCACAACGCCGATATCAAAAATCCTAACAAGGGAACTCCTGGCACAAACAAAACTTACGACAAGAATCAGGGAAACAAGGGAAAACAAAATGACCAAAAACAAAATCCTTCCCCTCCAAAGAAAAAATGAAAAATTAAATCTTCTGATCTTTAACAGAACGAGAGTCAAAAAGCTCTCGTTTTTTCTTGTTGTCTGGAATCAAAAACTGCTCCCCATCAACTCCTGCTATAGCGCAGGCGACTCCTGGATTTTGCTTTATAAATTCCTTAAGGGCTTTGATTGTAATCTCACGAATAATTTCTTGAGTGCTCATGTTTTTTTAATAAATGTCGGACAAAAAAAGAACACTCGAACGTGTTTAATTGTACACTACTTAAGCCACGTGCTTAAACGATTTTACTTCAGACACCCGCACCGTGTTTAAAGTGGAGACGTACCTTCTATATTTACATGGCGTTCATCGTTAAAGATTTTATCATTCCGAATGAGGAAG
>CAYMZV010000421.1:0-3336 GCA_964394965.1 uncultured Chryseobacterium sp. | reverse complement strand
GAGTGACGCCCCTGCAATGCCGGCAACAAGAATATTGTTTTTTTTGCCCATCACTGATTTTTCAAGAATTCCCGAATGGCTTGACAAACCCTTTCCACATCCCCCTTACCGATGTCGTGATAGCTTGGGAGATTTATTCCGCGATAAAACAAATCATAGGCTACCGTGTTTTCCTTTTTCGCCGAGAACATCGGAAGCGAGGACAAAGGATAAAAGAAAGGGCGACTGTCGATGTTGCATGTTTTCATGAAAGTGAAAAACGCTTCCCTGTCGAATGCCCGTTTCTTGTCAAAAATCAATGTCGGCAACCAATAACTGTTTTTCGTTCCGGAATGCTCGGGGTTCATGGATCCCGGAATATCCTTCAGCATTTCGGAATACCAATTGAATATCTGGCGTTTCTTTGCAACCAATTCTTCAATCCTTTCAATTTGTGCAACACCCATGGCCGCCTGCAGGTTTGACATTTTATATTTGTAACCGTAGTTGCGCATCCAGAACATCTTATTTTCCGGATCTTTCTGATTCCTTCCATGATCGTTCAACACTTTCACTTTTTCAAAAATGTTTTCATCGTCTGTCACCAACATTCCCCCTTCACCGGTTGAAAGTGTTTTTGTACCATGAAATGAAAATACGCCTGCGTGTGCAATGCTTCCCGCTTTTCTTCCATTGATTTCAGAACCCAATCCTTCGGCAGCATCTTCCAAAACCATTAATCCATTTTCCCGCGCGATTTTCATTATTTCGTCCATGTTGCAAACGTTGCCATACAAATGGACAACAATGATGGCTTTTGTTTTCGGTGTAATGGCCTGACGGATTTTATTCGGATCGATACACCAAGTGTCTTCCAATACATCCACAAAAACAGGTTTTGCACCAATGTACATTACGGGTTCAACACTGGCAATCCAGGTCAATTCGGGGACAATCACTTCGTCGCCCGCTTTCACACCCATTGCAAGCAATGCGAGATGTATCGCTCCGGTGCAATTCGATGTTGCCAATGCATATTGGGTTCCCTGATAGTTTGCGAATTTATCCTCGAAACGTTTCAGGTAATCATAACATTTTTCACCCCAACCATTCCTGATGGCGTCATCAACATAACCGATTTCAAGATCAGTAATCGATGGTTTGTTTATCGGGATTTTTTTTTCTTCTGCGTTCATCGTATTACTTCAAATTTAGGTATTGAAATTACGAATTGGCCGCCCCATTCCCTAATATAACCCAGCTGATTGAAAATCTCCTCCTTGATATTCCAGGGGAAAACAATGATGAAATCCGGTTTTGTTTTCCTGATTTCGGATTCAGGCACGATTGGGATGTGGCTTCCCGGCAAAAATTTCCCTTGCTTATGCGGTGATGCGTCAACGACAAAAGTTATCACATCATTTTTTATTCCACAATAGTTGAGCAATGTATTTCCTTTTGCTGCGGCACCGTAGGCTGCTATCCTTTTGCCCAATTTTTTTTGTTCATCAAGAAAATGCAGCAAGTCATTCTTTATCCTGGTCACTTTCTCGCCGAAGCCGTTATAATAATTCATATCGGTAATGCCAGCCGACTTCTCCTTTTCAAGAAGTCCGCTTACACTTTTTGAAATCGGTTTGGAGTCATCCCCTTTGTGTTTTGCATAAATCCTCAACGACCCGCCGTGTGTTGGAATCTCTTCCACATCAAACATGGACAAACCGTGGGTTTGAAAAACAGTGTTCACGGTTGTAAAGGACAGGTACGAAAAATGCTCATGATAGATGGTATCGAACTGACTGTTTTCAATCAATTTTACCAGATGGGGAAACTCCATTGTGATCACGCCATCGTTTTTCAACGCCACTTTCAATCCTTCAACAAAATCGTTGATGTCGGGCACATGTGCAAGGACATTGTTACCCAAAAGAAGATCGGCTTTACGGTTTTGTGCAACCAGTTTTCCGGCAAAAGTTTCACCGAAAAATTCAGTAATCGATTCAATTCCTTTTTCACGCGCCACTTTCGCGGTGCTTTCTGTCGGTTCAATGCCAAGTACGGGAATTTTTTTTTCCTTGAAATATTGCAGCAAATAACCGTCGTTCGAGGCGATTTCAATCACCAATGATTTCTCATTGTACCCGAAACGTCCGATCATTTTTTCCGTGTAGGTTTTTGCGTGCGCCAACCAACTTGTGGAATAGGAGGAAAAATAAGCGTACTCATTGTCAAAAATCTCACTTGCCTTTTTGTATTCATCCACCTGAACGAGAAAACAATTGGAGCAGACAAATATCTTCAACGGATAAAAACTTTCGGGCTTATCGAGTTGCGAGGCCGTCAAATAGGAATTCGAAGGCGGTGCGCTTCCCAAATCAATGAAAACATGTTTCAATTCGGTTCCACAAAAACGGCAGTTCATAATTGAATCCCTTTAAAGTTTTTTTCCAAAAGCGGATAGCCCTTGTCCTTATCTGAAATCATGCCGATCCCAATCGGTAATTTCATGTCAACCCTTGGATCATCATACCTGATTCCCCGATCAGCATCCTTGTTGTAGGAAGATGTATGATGGTAAATCAATTCGCTGTTGTCTTCCAATGTTTGAAAACCATGTGCACAACCTTGCGGGATAAAAATCATCCTTTGGTTTTTCGCACTCAATTCAACCGAGATGTATTTCAGGAATGTCGGGGAATTTTCCCTGATGTCAAGAATGAAATCGGTGATGGAACCTGCAATGCAACGGATCAATTTCCCTTCGGCATTCGGAGGCACCTGATAATGCATGCCCCTGAAAGTGCCTTTCCGCCTGTTGAAAGAATGGTTGATCTGGACAAACCTCACTTCACCGAGGAAAGGCAATGCCTCGCCTTCACAGAACACACGTGCAAACCATCCCCTTTCATCGGAAACGGGGATAGGTTGTATTAAAAAACAACCCTTGATTTCAGTGGGGTCGAATCTCATTTTAAAAGCGAGAGATAATTTCCTATTTGGATTGAGGTCAGCTCGGCAGGTTTGTCCGACCGATACCATTCAACGGTCTGCCGAATTGCCTGTTGGGCGGAGAACCTTGGCTTCCATTTCAATTCGCTTTTCGCCAACGAAATATCCAACCTTAAAATCCCCGCCTCGTGCAAATTATCCTGTTTGAGGATTTCCCATTTTCCAGTTCCCCAAATGGCAATTGCCTCTTTTACCAGATCGGCTACAGAAAGATGGTCATGTTCTTCCGGACCGAAATTGTAAGCGTGTGAATATTTCAATGACTCCTTTTCCATCAACAAGCCCAATTGCAAATAGCCTGCGAGCGGTTCCAATACATGTTGCCAAGGCCGGATTGAATCGGGATTC
>CAYMZV010000420.1:0-3340 GCA_964394965.1 uncultured Chryseobacterium sp. | reverse complement strand
CGGCATTGTATTCCACAATGACAATGACAGGATCTATCACATTGATTTTTTTCCATATCCAATAATCATTCCCGTCAATGTCAATATGGAGGAGTCCGATTTCACCTCCGAATCCATGTTGAACGATAAAATCGTTGATGTTTTCCTCGTCCACAAAAAGGCATTTTGCCGTCAGTTCATATTTCCAATAATATCCGGAATTCACCACTCTATCGATGCAGGTTTCCGAACCATCCATTATCAACCCTTTCCAATTATCATTCATCAATAAAAACCGAGTGTTGCTTTCCGAATAATCCTCCACGCCGAATTCAATAAAATCCTTTTTTTCAAGATCAAGGTAATTCACGAGGAATTGAATGATGCCATCATCACCCCATTGGGAAAAGACCCTGAATTCGGCTTTTTGGATATTCTTGAGGATGATTTCTGTTCTTCCCGAATTCAGGTTTGAAATCAACTTGCCCAACAATAAATCACTTTTCTCATCCTTGGGTTGGCGATTCGCATCCTTTAATTTTCCGGCAACACCCGAGGATATCCGATCAATCACTTTTTTGATCAATCTTTTCATGCGTCAATTTTTTTCAAGGTAAAACAAACTCCCCATGTTTTCTCAGACGGTTCATTGCCTGTCATGAATTCTTCGGCATTCAGCACTTCAAAGCCGCCAAGTCTTGCCAATAATTGCATTTCGGGCAAACTAAAATGACGCATGGGATGTTTCTCATTATAAATTTCAGTGGACAACGTTTTTTTATCCCGGACTATTATCTCATAATTTACATCCACCACATTCATGTTCCAATGACTTTCGGGCTCTGCCAGCCTGATGACTTCGATCGCCTCATCTTCCATTCTTTTGATTCTGGTCTCGGGTTGCTGGCAATACACTGCAGGGCTGTACCAGACATCAAAAATAAAAATCCCCCCTCCATTCAAATGCAACCGGGTTGACTTGAAACATTCAATCAGGGATTCATTGGACGTCAGATAACTTATGACATGGAATAATGAAATCGCGACATCCGATTTTTCGTCCAAGCGATAATTTTCGATATCGCCTACAATCGGCGTAAAGCCTTTTATGCATTTTGCTTTTGCCTGCGTTACCATTTCAGCGCTTCGTTCAATTCCAGTTACCTTAAAACCGTCTTGACAAAACAATGCGGCATGATTGCCGGTTCCGCATCCCAATTCTAGGATATCTTGCGCATCGGGATGGAACGAACGGATAAGCCTGCTTACATATTCCGATTCGGCTTTATAGTTTTTGTCTTTATAAAGCAAATCGTAATAACGACTGTAATTGCTACTGAAATTTTCTGCCATCGATCGATAGTTTAGGAACCCCCATCAGTAATTCGTTCTCCCGTCTCGGACTTACAGAGATGGAATTTCATCCCGGTGTTCAAGAATCACAATGCAAGTTATTATTAAAATATCGGCTTGCAGCGATTATTTGATGATGGGATTTTCAGGCGAATGACTAAAGCGGATTTTATCACGGTCATCGCAATAGGGTCCCTGTTTCACCTCTATCATTTCGGTATTCTCAATCATTTCAAAGCCATGCCCTCCAGCCGCAAGCAAAATGACATCCCCTTCCATCAACATCCTGCTCTCCAAATAATTCTTGTCATCATCAAAAAAATCAACCCTCACTTTACCCGATTTGATAAAAAGCACTTCCTGTGTAAGTGTCACTTTCCGTTCAACGAGATTGTGAACGTGTGGATCAATGACATACCCTTTGGGCCTGTTCATATAACCCAATTGCTGTGAAAAATCCCCCGGCGTGAAGAACTCAATCCCCTCCTTGATGAAAGCCGTACGAATGATTACAGCATGCAACGCCCCGTTATGCATGAATTTTTCAACCATGAATTTTTCTTTTTATCCTGTAGAACAAATTCCTTATCTGCGAAAAATAGCTAACCTTTTTCAAAGGATCAACTTTTAAACCGAATGACTTCAACCAATTCCTGTATTGTTTTGCCGGGATAAAGGCAGCGTCTTCGTGCAACAATTGGATTCCCAGATCCCAATATTTATGATGTACAATGCGATGGATGTTCAACAATAAAACGCGGGTGAAAGAAGCTTCATCGAAATACCTGATGAAATCGCTGCTGTATTTTATCCTGATGTAGTTCATTCCCAGTATGCCTTTCCTGAAATCCTTTGAAATTGTTTCCTCTTGATGCTGATTGTAAATGAAAAGCGGTTCCTTCACATGAACGAAATCGCAAATTCTCGATAAGGACAGGGCCGCATCCCATTCCTGAAAAGAAATGACCTGTTCATCGAGCAATCCAACTTTCAAGAGAGCTTCTTTTGAAGTGACAATCGCTGGAAAAAAAATGGACGATTCCTTGAGAAAAAACCTCATGTCCATTTTATCCCCATTCGGATTCAGTGGCCAAAGCGATTTCGTATTTTTTCCATGATCATATACAATACAATTCCCGTGTATGACCAAAAAGGGATTGAACCCTTTCTCTCTTATTATTTCATATTGCCTGGCCAATTTATCAGGCAACCATTCATCGTCCGAATCATTGAAAGCGATCCAATTCCCTTTCGCTTCAAGAATACCTGTGTTCCTTGCTCCCTGCGCACCTTTTTTCCTCGAATTGGGCACATAGCGGATTCTTTTATCCGAAGCGTTTATTCTCCCAACGGCTTCACGGGTATCATCGGAAGAAAAATCATCCACAATGATGCATTCCCAATTCGTGTAAGTCTGCTTGATGATCGAATCAATGCAAACAGGAAGAAGTTTTGCCCGGTTATAGGCTGGGACGATGATTGAAAATGTATGTGGATTTTCATTCATTTGGATTTTCGCAGAAGATTGGATAATCCGGATTTGTCCATGAGCCTGCAAATGGAAAGCAGTTTCATGAATTCCCTGTCATTGAATTCCGATTTTGCCATTACACCCAGTTCATTCCAATTCACATTGACAAGATATTCGAAAGCTTTACGGAGTTCGGAAAAAAACAGGATTCTTTTCATGCGTGAATCGAAATCCACATTCTGATAGGTGTATTTGAGATGTTCGAAAACCATTTTGATTTGCCTGTTGCTCGTATCCATTCCATAGGTCTTATACCTGTCAAATCGTTCCTTTTCTGTTTCCGTTTTCCTGAATTCCCTTCTGAAATAGCCCTTCCGATCCATAAATCTTATTTTGCCCTGGGTTGCAAAAGAATACAGGATCAGGTGATCCGCCCCGATGCAATTGACAAAGGGGATTTTATCTTTCAGGTTTAGCCGAAAAACTCCATGAAATGAAGTGCACCAATAAAGATCGACGACTGCCTTCAATAATCTT
>CAYMZV010000419.1:0-3347 GCA_964394965.1 uncultured Chryseobacterium sp. | reverse complement strand
AAGCATTCACCAGAAGGAAATTTCCGACCTGTATAAAAACATTCTCGCCTATCGCGTTGAAGTCAATTTGGATTTGGAAGAGATGAGAACAAAACTGATTACGCCACTCGTTGAAAGAATAAATTCCACCGCAAAAGATATCGCCACAAAAAACGAATATCTCGTTTTGTTCGATGCCGTTGCCGCGAAAACCGTTTCACCAAAAGCGAAGGTGATGGATATCTCTTCTGAAATTTGTGCCCAACTTGGAATTCCGGAAGTGAAGAAATAATGGGCTTGAATAAAAAAAAATCAATCTGCGGTAGTCATCAGTTTGCGAAACGCATTGGAGTGATAGCAATATGAAACAACGGAAAGATTGTCCGATTACTTTTGCCACAAAGGCACTGAGGCACGAAGAAAAACAATACTGATCATCATCAATCTGCGTTCATCTGCGCAAATCTGTGGCTAGCTTTTCAACAGTTCCTTCGCATTCTTCATCGCCGCCTCTCCCACTTTTCCTGCACTCAACATCTTCGCTATTTCCTGCACACGCTCTTCCTTGCTCAACGATTTGATTCTCGTCACGGTCCGTTTTCCCTCTTCCAATTTGTAAACGAACAGATGCGATTTCCCCTTGCTGGCCACTTGCGGCAAATGTGTGATTGTAATGACTTGCATGGTGTCGGACATTTGTTCGAGAATGGTTCCTGTTTTTGCTGCCACGTCTCCGGAAATTCCCGCATCGATTTCATCGAAAATAATGGTCGGCAAGGAAGTGTGTTTGGCAAGGAGCGCTTTCAAACTCAACATCAACCGCGACAATTCCCCTCCGGAAGCGACTTTACTCAATTGTTGCGGTGCGCTTCCCTTGTTGGCTGAAAATAAAAATGTGACTTTATCGAGACCGGATTCTGCGGGTTCTGCAAGTTGTTCCACATTGACATTCAGTTCCGCATTCGGCATTCCCAATTGCTGCAAGGTGATTTTAACTTCCCTGGAAAATTTCGGCGCGGCGGCAATTCTTTTTTTGGAAAGTTTCCCTGCGAGATCAATGACTTTCCCATTGACATTTTCCAATTCCTTTTCCAGCATTCTTATCCGGTCTTCCAACGAACCGATATCGGAAATTTTCTTTTCCAGATCATCACGCAGCACAATCAATTCGCCGATCGTCTTCACGGAATGTTTTTGCTGCAAACGGTAAATCGCATCCAAACGTTCCTGGACTTTTTCAATCCGTTTCGGATCGTGAACAATTTCCTCGTTCAACGATTCCAATTCACCGGCAATATCCTTCAACTCGATATGCGCACTGTTCACGCGCTCGCTCAATTGTGCAATCTGCGGATTGAATTTCGCCAATGAAAAAAGTGTATTTTTTATTTCCGTCAATGCAGAAAGCAAACTCTCCTCCGCACCATCCAATGCAAATGCCGATTTCGAAAGTCCGCTTTTTATTGTTTCCGCATTTTCCAACGTCTCCAATTCACTTTCCAATTTTTCCTGTTCATCGGCCTTCAATTGAATGACATCCAATTCGTCGAACTGGAAACGGAAATAATCCAAATCCTTTTTTGCTTTCGCTTCCGTCTCGTTCAATTCTTTCAACTGAGTGGACAGTTTTTTGAAATTCCGGAATGCCGTTTTGTATTCGGAAAGCAATTCATCCGTTCCCGCCACTGCATCAATTGCTTCGAGTTGAAATGCGGTTTCGTTCAATGCCAATGTTTCGTGTTGCGAATGAATATCGACCAAACGGTTGCAAATCATTTTCAGCAGGGAAACATTCACGGGAGAGTCGTTGATGAACGCGCGTGATTTTCCCTCGACAGAAATTTCTCGGCGAATGACCGTTTCATTTTCATAATCGAGATCATTCTCCGCAAAAATATTTTTCAGTCCGTAATCCTTCACATCAAATACGCCTTCCACAACACACTTTTGTTTTTTGTCATACAACGCCGTAACATCGGCACGGTCACCGAGCAACAGGCCCAATGCACCGAGAAGAATGGATTTTCCTGCGCCCGTTTCACCCGTGATGATCGTGAGTCCTTGTGCAAGGTCAATCTCAACGGCATCAATGAGTGCGTAATTTTTTATGGATAATGATTTCAACATTTGAGAATTTTTTCAAGCGAGAAGGGTTGCGCATGCGCAACCCTTTTTATAAATAAAAATGTGATTTGTTTTTTAGGCTGTGACTTTCTTCAGGATTTCCGCCATCTTTTTCCCGATCTCGGCCGGTGAATCCACCACAACCACTCCACACTCGCGGAGGATTGCCATTTTCGCTTCCGCCGTATCTTCCTTTCCACCGACAATCGCACCTGCATGTCCCATCGTACGGCCTTTTGGAGCTGTCTTGCCTGCAATGAATCCGACAACAGGTTTTTTATTTCCATTCGCCTTGATCCAACGTGCAGCTTCCGCTTCCAATCCGCCACCGATTTCACCGATCATGACAATGCCTTCCGTTTTCGGATCATTCATGAATAATTCCACGGCTTCTTTTGTAGTTGTTCCGATGATCGGATCACCACCGATTCCGATTGCGGTTGTTACACCCAATCCCGCTTTCACAATTTGATCCGCCGCTTCGTAAGTGAGTGTTCCCGATTTGGAAACGATTCCGATTGTTCCCGATTTGAAAACAAATCCCGGCATGATGCCGACTTTCGCTTCGCCTGCTGTAATTATTCCCGGACAATTCGGTCCCACCAAACGGCAATCTTTCCCTTTCAAATATTCTTTTGCAATCACCATGTCTTTCACGGGAATTCCTTCAGTGATACAAACAATCACCTTGATTCCGGCTTCTGCCGCTTCGATGATTGCATCGGCTGCGAAGGAAGGCGGAACAAAAATGATGGAAACATCAGCGCCCGTATTCTTCACTGCATCGGAAACCGTATTGAAAACAGGCTTGTCGAGATGTTTCGTGCCGCCTTTTCCGGGTGTAACTCCACCGACAACATTGGTTCCGAATTCGATCATTTGCGTGGCGTGAAAAGTGCCTTCAGTTCCAGTGAAACCCTGAACTATTACTTTGGAATTTTTTCCGACGAGAACGCCCATTTGAGTGATTGGTTATTAGTGATTGGTTAATAGGAAATTCGAGTCGTAAAAATAGGAAAAATGTGGGCTGAAATTCGGCTGGTGAAATGTTGTTGAGAAAATTATCGGGCAATGAAAGAGTCATCTGAAAAGCTTCCCTTGACAGCCAACAATTGACAACTAATTCTTCCTCACGCTCTCCAAATTCAATGTATTCGTCGGGTCGGTATACAAACCGGAAATGTTTTTCCGCACGAGTCTTACAATCCTGTCGTAATACAAAGGCACAACCGGCGATTCATCCA
>CAYMZV010000418.1:0-3356 GCA_964394965.1 uncultured Chryseobacterium sp. | reverse complement strand
CTTGGGGCGCGAACGGTAAGGTTCGGGTGTGATGAAACGCCATTTTTTATTTCGAAAATATTTGACCCGGATCCTGTTTCCAGCCAATAGAATTTGCCGGCCCCAAGGATGGAATGGAGTTGTGTAGTATTAAAATACAACCCATAGGTGAGTGTATCCAATCGGACAGATGTAGGGCTGGTATTGTATAAGTCACCGTGTGCAGCAATCATGTTCATCAGATTATACAATTCCATTGAAAGCTGGTTCGGCTCACATCTTGTCGGGAACGAACAAGTCACACCGATGCATCCGCTATTGCCCGTGAGCGTTTCCGTGGAAACGGTTGATCCGCTTTTGATCGTGGCGAGTACGGTGAAGTTTGAACCGCCTGTGGAAACGAGTTGCGAAAAATTCAAGATCGTGAATGTGCTTCCCAATCCGCCCCAATTGAAACTGCTGCTGCCGCCGAAAACGAGTGTCATGTGGCAAGCCGGCAAGGGTTGTCCTGTGTAAGTGAATGTTCCTGTCAATGTTGCACTCGCACCGGTTCCCGCCCAACTCACTGCGGCAAAACTTCCAGGATGTCCTGTAACATCATCATAAAGTGCCTGGGTGAATTGTGGAAAATTCTGCAGGGCAACACCCGATGCATTGAGGTCACCCTTCGCATTGAGTGCATTCAACAATTCCTGCAACGAGAATGCATTCGGGCATTGTCCCGTTTGCAAATAGAAATCATAATTGCCTTGGTTCTGCAGGCTGTCAATCGTAGCCGTTGGATTTCCCGACCACGCATTGCCCACATTGCTTACAAAGCTCGCCTCATTGGCGAAACGCTGGATTTTCCCTGTGTAAAGTCCATAATATTCTCCGCAAGGCGATTTGTCCGTACTGTAAAAAGGCCACGAAGAAATCGGTGAACCCACAAACATGCCGGCAGCCGCAGGATCATAATGGTCATTGCCGATGCAACCGTTGTATTCGCCGCACACTTTTGCGGAGCTGTCGGCTTGCAGAGCCTGAAAATGTTGCTTGATGGAAAGATAAAGTGAACGGAAACTGTACCACGTAGAATCGTTGTAGATATAATCCCGCTGGTCGGTTGGTAATGTTCCGAATTTTGCAGTAAGGCAGTTGGTGACATCGGTGCTGCTTCCGTAAACTGTCCCGCAGGCATTCATCACCGCCGCCAATTCCCAGATGTTCACTCCCGATCCCTGGAAATTGCTTGTGAATCCGCAAGCGTTATTTGTGGAAGAATTGTATTGGTGTTTTCCCAATCCCAACGCACGGAAAAAAGGATCCTTGCAATTCGATTGGTTCGGCGAGGCATTTGCATTTCCCAACGGATCGAGATAACCTGCAGTCCGCGCAGCGGAATAGCTGCTGGTCGAAAGCAAAAGCGAATCGTATTCATCACTGCTCAACGTATCCGTTCCTGTGCCCTGTCCTACCAAATCACTCTTGCACCAATTGTAATAACAGTATTCGGGATGGTATTCCACCAACGAAGTGGCCCACGAACTTTTCCAATTCAAGATGAAATCCGAAACACTCGCAAGGTATTGCGGCTCGATCGTCCACACGCCATTCACCAATGAAAGATTGGAATGCGCGCCGCCCGTATTTTCCACCGCCGGACTGAAAGAATAAGTGGATGCGTTAATCGTAATCAGGTTGACGCGCGAAACCGTTGTGCCGTCATCTTCATAATAATGATTTCCCACTCCCGTCACTTTCGGATTCCGCCAATTGGAATTTGCAGTCGGCAGATAATTTGTTCCATCGTTCAACACCGAGAGCGGATATTGCGAAGGCGCAGGACTTCCCTGCACAAGGTATTCCGCATATTGTCCATCAGGACTCACGTCACTCAACATCATTTGGTACGAAGCTTCACACTGACTGATATAGTTCAAACCGGAAGCAATGTTCATGTGGCAACCGGAACTGTCGATGTGCGCATTCGCCGTGTCAATGAAAGTCTGCAATGTCTTTGTACATGTATTCTGTGAAAGATAATCCTGCCAATAGCTTTCCAGCGCGGAATCATTCACCGTCAATGTTTTTGTCACCGTGTAACTTCCAACCGGCAAACGCATGTTGAACGTTCCCGCTGCAACTGAAAATGTTGCATTGCCCGCTGAACACGCCGTATTGAAACTTCCCACTTTTTTTGTCTTGATGCCCATCGTATCGCCGCATTGGTCCTTCACGAGAATCGTCATGTCATACACACATTGGTAACAGATTCCCCCCGGCAAACACGCAGGTGAATATTGCGATCCGGTAAGCGAATAGGCAAAATCATAAGTCTGTGCGAATGGGACTGCCAGTTGCGTATTCACTGAAAGTTTTGTCCCATCACTCGAAAGGATATTGTCATCGTGATCGGTGTCAACGGCATTCGATGTATCCTTTCCCAACAGGTCAACCGTAAATACCGTAGCATCGGTTTTGTAAAGCGTGTCGCCGCTCGCTCCCAAAAGTGGCTGCAGATCGTACGGATTTTTTCCTGCAAGCGCAGTCGCAACTGTACGCCCTTCCTGATCGAGGTAAGTGACACTCGCCTGTCCGTTCGCATCAACGGTAACGGTTTTGTTGTAATGCTTTTTATATCCCGCATCCACCCCGAACAATCGGTCAAGCTCCTCCTGGAAAGGTTGCGCATAATAATATTGCGTCTGGTGTCCCGAACTCAATTGGTGATCGGGTCCCACTCCACCCTGCTGGCGGATGCGCCCCGTATTGTCAGGCATGTATTCCACCTGCGCGAACGGATATTTTTTCGCGTCAGGCAAAAACGCCTGCTGGAAACCGGTTTCGGTATTGGCAGTCGAATAATAATTCGATGCGCCGGTGACTGTCTTCATCCCCAGCGTCGGGGTAGTGCACGCCGAAGCATCCACATCGAAATCATACCGGTTGTATGACCTGCTGATGCTTGATGAATCAACCAAATTGTATCCGTCATAGAATTTCAATTCCTGATCGGTTCCTGCAACCGGAGCGGGCAATGTGGTAACAGCCGCCCTTCCCTGAAAATCATAAATCGTTTCACCGACCAGCACTTTTTTGTCGGTGCTCGTTTTTGTTACTGTCTGGCGATTGCGCAATGAGCCGTCGTAATAACTCACCACTTCCTTCTTCTTTGCCTCCTCTGCAAACGTACCGACGTATTGCCAATTCTTCCTTTGCTCATGGGGTGTGACAATGTGATACCTGTTTCCCGCAAAAAAATGGGTTACCGTATTTGCAGAGCCGACAGTGGTTGAATCGCTCGTCCACTTTCCATACACCCATTTCCATTGACTGCTTCCACTGTCGTACACCTTTGTTCCTGCACGCAAGCGGAACAGCAGCCATCCCTTGTC
>CAYMZV010000417.1:0-3364 GCA_964394965.1 uncultured Chryseobacterium sp. | reverse complement strand
ATGCACTTCGCGCTCGAGCATGTCGCAGAAATTTTCCGCATACGAACTGAGCTGATAGGATTTCTCCTCAATGTTTTTGTCGAGAAAGTGGCGGAGCAACCTGTGCAATGTTTCATCGTACTTCGCCGTTTCTTCACCGCGGGCCGAGTCCATTCCCAATTCGTGCAACACGGACTTGATCGTTTCCACAATGATCCTTTCGGGAAATGCGCGCTCGATCGTACCTGCGCGGACTTTCTGAAAAAGTGCGAGAACGATCAAACCGTCTTCCTGTCGTGGGACGAGCAGGTTGTAGCGTTCGCGGAGGATTTTCGGGAAGTGAAGCTGGCGACCTGTACGGAGCGCAGGTGGAATGAGAGAAAGTTGTTCCATAAGCATACAAAAATATCAGATTTGAGAGGCGATTTTCATTGTGTTGATACAATGTTGAAAGCTTCTTTCCCCTCTGAAAACTTGGGTGAAATGTTGAAATCTTTATTGGGAAATCGCTTGTGGGAACAAGGGGTTTTCTTATCAAAAAGAAAGGCGGTTGACAAGTGGCGGATTTTTGTTTACAAGGAAAGAAATCGCGACCCGAATCTTGTTTTTTCACGTTTGCCGCAATAATGGTCCGTCTTTATTTTCCCGTTGAAACACCCCCGAATACCGCTCATTCGTTGGAATTTTCGCAACTTAGTTCCATGGCTCCCCCCGATTCCTTGCTGTCACTTTTCACCGAAGAGGAAAAACAGACTTTGAAAAAGTTGGAGATGCAGCGTGTCCAGATGAGACGCAAACCCATTCTCTGGATTCTGGTGGTAGCGTTTTTTGTGATTTCCATTGGCATAATGGCCGGCATTCATGAGTTGACCAAATATGCAGACGCCGCTTGGCCGGTGGTGGTCATGCTGGTGGTCACGCTCATTTTTTTCGCTTGTGTCGCATGGCTTTCCTTCAAATTCCCCGAGCGCGATACCATTTCCTGGAAATACAAGCGCATGATGTTGCGCCGGTTGGTTCCAAAAGTTTTGCCCGGATGGGTTTCCTCCTCGTCACATCGGCTGATGAATGAGGACATCAAGAAAAGCGGTTTGTTCCGCGACAAGGCAAACCGGATTGCACGCGAGGATTATTTATTCGGTCCCGCAGGAAAAGTGGTGGCGGAAGTTTATCAGATTGAATTGGAATCGGATTCGAAAAGTTCGGGCATTTTGCCAATGGAAATTCCCTCGAATCATTTTTACGGATTTTTTTACCGCGTCCATTGTCCCGTGATTTTTCCCTGCGATGTCTGGGTCTTTCCAAAACAAAAAAAACTGGAAGGCGAAGTGGACAGCTGGGCGGAAATTACCGAGGAGAAATATGCAGCAAGCGCTTCGAGGAAACACATCACCACCGGAGATTTGGAATTCGACGAGCGGTTTTCCGTTTATACAACCGGAGGTTCACACGCAATGGAAATCCTCACGCCCAAACGCCGGCAGAATCTTTTGCAGGCCGATCGGCTTTTTTCCACGGCATGCGCCATTTCCTATACCACCAATAAGGTTTATGCCATGATCGGTTTTGCAAACGATCCGTTGGATGTGATGATGAAAAAGGAAATCGGGGAAACACTTTTGCATTTGCACGCCGATGAGTTGAGCCGAATGAAAGATGTGGCGGTGCTGATTTCGGGAATGTGATTCGCGGGCGTGAGGCATGGGACGAGGAAAAATCATTTCCTATTTCATTTGAAATTTTTCAGCCACACTTTCGCTTCTTCCGTTGTTCCGAAAATCTTTACCGGTCGCGGTGGCTTGTGGAAACGGATGAAAAAATTCCCGACCAATCGTGTGGCCGGTGTGCCTGCGACAATGGCGAGACAACTGTAAATGGATTCGAAGTTTTCTCCCGACGCATACGAGCGCGCCTCATGTGAAATGGATTCGACCCCGCTGATGTCTGCAAGCACGCGAAACAATTCTCCCGACTTGTGTGTGCGTGTTGCCACAGCAATGATCTCTTCCATGTCGTCGCGTGAAATTTCACTCTCGGGCGCAAACACCAACCAGGAAATATCGTCTGCATCAGACCACATTTCAACTTTACCGGGAATGATCCGGTAATTTATTTTTTCGTTGGGAGACATCGGGGTTGTGCGCAAGTTAAAACTGTTTGTGAAAAATCAAAACAGTTGAAATTATTAATGACATTTCTTGGATGCTGAATTGAATTCTTGCAAACTTTCAGCATTCCCAATTCACATTTCAACATTACATTTACCGCATGATTCTCAATTACATCTGGATCGCTTTCATCATCATCGCATTCATTGTCGCGCTGCTGAAATTGATTTTTCTCGGCGACACGGAAATTTTTGCAACAATTGTCAACGGAAGTTTTGCTTCCGCGAAAGTGGGTTTTGAGGTTTCGATCGGACTGACGGGCATGCTGACGATGTGGATGGGAATCATGAAAGTGGGTGAAAATGCGGGAGCGATAAAATTCCTCAGCAAGATCATCGGACCGTTTTTCAGAAAAGTTTTTCCGGAAATTCCCGAAGACCATCCTGCGCTCGGCAATATCATGATGAATTTTTCCGCGAACATGCTCGGAATCGGAAATGCGGCAACCCCTCTCGGATTGAAAGCCATGGCGAGCATGCAGGAAATAAATCCCGACAAGACAACGGCATCGAATTCGCAAATCATGTTTCTCGCCTTGAATACGGCGGGGTTCACTTTGATTCCTGCAACCATCATGGCATTGCGTGCAACCAATCACGCCACCGATCCAACCGATGTTTTCATTCCGATTCTCATCACAACCTTTTGCGCCTCTCTCGTCGGTTTGATCCTTGTTGCCATCCGCCAGAAAATAAATCTCTTCGACAAAACATTGTTGTCATGGCTCGTCGGTGGAACCGTTTTCATTTCCGGCGTGATTTACGCTTTTTCCCGTTTTTCGCCAACCATGAAAACACAAGTGGCAAGTGTCGCCGGAAACAGCATCATCCTTGGCATCATCGTCGCATTCATTACCGCCGGATTGATCAAAAAACAAAATGTTTTCGATTCATTCATTTCAGGTGCGAAAGACGGTTTTGCAACTGCCATAAAAATCATTCCCTATCTCGTTGGAATTCTAATTGCCGTGGGAATGTTCCGTTCCTGTGGTGCGATGGATTATCTGATTCATGGAATTGCCTGGTGCGTTGCAGAAATCGGATTGGACACGCGCTTTGTGCCTTCGCTTCCCGTTGCATTCATGAAACCCTTGAGCGGCGGAGGAACGCAGGCAATCGTTGTGGAAATTTTATCGCAAACGCCACATGCGGCAGATACTTTTGTGGGAAGATTGTCCTCGGTCATGTATGCTTCCTCCGATACCACTTTGTACATCG
>CAYMZV010000416.1:0-3381 GCA_964394965.1 uncultured Chryseobacterium sp. | reverse complement strand
GTCACTTGCCATTTGTCACTTGACGATCAAGGGACGTGGGACGTGGGGCGTGGAAAAAAAATCCTTTCACTAGTCACTTGCCATTTGTCACTTGTCACTTCTCATTAGTCACTATCTTTGAATCATGTCACTCGTGGAATTGAATCTCGAAAAGGAATGTATACTCAAGGCGACGCGATCGGGTGGTGCTGGCGGACAACATGTGAACAAGGTTTCCTCGAAGATTGAGTTGACATTCGACATTCCGAATTCAAAATCGCTTTCGGATGAACAGAAAAATATACTGCTCGAAAAACTTTCTCCGCGATTGTCCACGGAAGGTGTCTTGAGAATTACCGAAGACGGCGACCGTTCCCAGCATGAAAACCGGGAAAAGGCGATTGCGAAATTCTATTCCGTTTTGGAAACTGCGTTGAAGCCGGTGAAGAAGCGCAAGAAAACCAGGGTACCGAAAGTGGTGAAGGAAAAAAGATTGTTGGGAAAAAAGAAAAAATCGGAAAAGAAAAAACTTCGCAACAATAGGAATTTCGATTAGGAAACAAAAGCATTGAAATGAAAATCAGAATCGCAGTTCAGGAAGATCTTGTTTCCATAGATGCCATTTACAATCAGGCAATCGAGTTGAAAAAAACGGGCGATCTGTCTCCTTATCCTATTGCAGTACGGCAAAAATGGTTTGATGAACATGATGCTTCGAAATATCCGGTTTATGTTGCGGAAGAAAACGGAAAAGTTGTGGGTTGGGTTTCCATCAGTCCGTACAGGCCGGGAAGAATGGCTTTCCGGAATGTGGTCGAAGTCAGTTATTATTTGGATAAGGATTTTCAGGGAAAGGGAATCGGCAGTCAGTTGCTTCAATTCTCAATGGAGCTTGCAAAAAAACTCGGCTACAAGAATATGGTGGCGATTCTTTTGGCAAATAATTTTCCGAGCATAAAATTGCTGGAGAAATATAAATTCCAGCGATGGGCGCATTTGCCCGACGTTGCAGAATTTCCGGAAGGGGAATCAGTGGGACATGTTTATTATGGATTGCGGATGAATGATGAATGATGTGCAGATTAATAATTTTTCAAGAATGAGATTCACCGTATTGATATCGGCATTCTTTTTTTTAATCGGATGCAAAAGGGAAACTTCAACTTATCCTGAAGGCGGAAGTTTGGGCAATGTTGAAGGGCCTTATTGGCTGAATCAATTGACGGTAAATGGTGTTGACTCGAGTTCCATGTGGGCTTCCAGTCCCAGTGTTTGCAGCATGTACTTATTCACTTTTGAGAACAGGCATCGGACCGGACAAATCCTGAAAAGCAATTGTGTAACGTTTGCCAATAATACCTGGAGCATGTCGGGTGACAAAAAACAAGTGATACTCAACTTTCGTTATACGCAATCTGCAGCCACATTATATCCCATTGCATTGAATCAGGATATTACCGTTGCATGGGACATCCAACGTTTGACCACGCGTGATCTCTGGATGAAAACAAATCTCAATGGCAAGGAATATTATTTGAAATTATTTTATTTCAATTGATGATGTTCTCGGTTTCGCTCGGGTAAAAGCATTTTAATTATCAATCTGCACATCATTCATCTCAACCATCAATTTCTCAATCGCAGAAATCTCTTTCGGGGAAAACCATTTTATCGCTTCATCTTTTCTCCACCAGGTCAATTGACGTTTCGCGTAATTCCGTGAATGCTGCTTGATCAATTCAACCGCTTTCTCTTTTGTAATGTTTCCGTCAAAATAATCGAACAGTTCCTTGTAACCGACTGTTCGCAGCGCATTCAATTGACGTTGTGGAAAAACAGTTCTCGCTTCCTCTTCCAAACCGTTTTTCATCATCTCCTCCACCCGACTGTTGATGCGTTCGTACAATTCCTCGCGGGGCAAATCCAATCCGATTTTCAAAACGTCGAACGGGAGCGATTCCGTTTTCCCGATTCGCAACTCCGAATATTTTTTTCCCGACAAACGGCAAACTTCAATTGCGCGTATCAAACGTGAAGGATTCTGTTGATCCATTTGTGAAAAATATTCGGGATCGAGTTTCTGCAATTCATCCTGCAAAACGGAAATTCCTTTTTCCTCGAAAGCATTTTGCAATTCTTCGCGAATGGAAACATCCGCATCCGGCAATTCGTCAAAACCATTGATCACAGCATCAATATACAAGCCGCTTCCGCCTGCCATGACGACGATTTTATTTTTCATGAATTCCTTTTCCAACAATTCACGCGCTTCCCTTCCGAAACGCCCGGCATCGACCGCATCATGAATGGAATGTGTGGCAATGAAAAAATGCGGTACGCTTTGCAATTCTTCCTTCGAAGGTTGAGCCGTCCCAATTGGAATTTCACGATACAACTGTCTTGAATCGGCTGAGAGAATGCCCGCATGAAATTTTTTGGCGAGGGAAATGGCAACGGAAGTTTTTCCAACTGCAGTTGGTCCGAGCACAATGACAAGTAATGGCTTTCGCATCAAAACTCCTCCGAGTCACCACCAAATGCTTCGGGATCAAAATCATCGGAAGTTTCCTCTTCGCCTCCATCCTCTTCGCTCACTTCGCCCTCTTCCGTTTCAGTTGCGATTGGCTCCTCCCCTTCTTCCAC
This sequence comes from uncultured Chryseobacterium sp., assembly GCA_964394965.1. Classification (GTDB taxonomy): domain Bacteria; phylum Bacteroidota; class Bacteroidia; order Palsa-965; family Palsa-965. The sequence continues at coordinate 759 of CAYMZV010000416.1, read as the reverse complement.
ATCACCCACGTGATCCGTTTCATCAATTCCTTCCACTGCAACAAAAACTTTTTCCTTGCTCTTTTTATCTTCCTCATCGTCTTCCACCTCTTCATCCTCATCAATCGGAGGAGGGACAATGACCTGTTTGTATTGTTTGGGTGCAGCACCCACCGATTTCGTTGTTTTCGGATAATTCGTTTTCGGATCGTGCGGAACAATTTTCATCAACTCGATCATGATTGTCCATTTCACTTCAGGATCAAAAACATAAACCATTTTCTGGTGTGGATCATCAATGTAATCCGCAACTTTGGCTTTTGATGCGTGATGGATTTCCTTTTTCTTCTTCGCCCGTGGATAATCATCATCGTCATCGTCATCAGCTGGCGGCGGATTGAGTGCAACCTCCTGGCCTTTTCTCCAGAAATCATCACTCATGAAAAATGATGCATCTTTCGAATTGTCAAAATTGATTGCCTGTTGAATAGCTCGATGGAATTCTTCGTACGTCTGCTTTCCGAGAATATCAATTTCACGGAAAACATCGTCATGATCCTCGAATGCAATTCGGAAACGGTAAACAGCCATGGTAGTAATCGCTTTCAGATTGCGAATTTACCGAAACGAATGGGAATTTGAAAATTAAGTAGAAGGGTAACCGGTGATCGGAAATGCACAATGGGTTTCAGGAAAGATTTCCCCCTTAACCATCAAGACACAGTCATTTTTCACCTCGATGCATTTTCCAACCGCTATTCCCCAATCATTAACTTCGCG
>CAYMZV010000415.1:0-3389 GCA_964394965.1 uncultured Chryseobacterium sp. | reverse complement strand
AATTCTGTGGAACGATGCTTTCCAATGTGGATACGGTGTTGTATTACAATACCACTTCTCCAACCACTGTAAATGACACGATTTGCGGTCCGGGAATGGGAACGCTTACCGCTTCGGGAAGCGGAACAATCAATTGGTATGCAACTGCAGTGGGTGGAAATTCATTGGCGTCTGGAACTACGTATTCACCAACAGTGGGAAGCACAACAACTTTTTATGCTTCCTCCACATCCGGATCGGTTTCACAAAATGTCGGATTGTTTGACAATTCCGCCGGTGGTGGCCAATCAGCTTCCGTAAACAATCTTATTTTTAATGTGATGCAGAATTGCACATTGGACGGTGTTTATATTTATCCGGGCAGTGCTGGAAATGCAATCATAGATCTGAATGACAGCACAGGAACTTTAGTCAGCGCCGACACAATTGCAATTCTGCCGATTGAGGTTGGTCAACGCGTTTATGTTCCGCTCAATTTCAATTTGGTTACCGGAAACAATTACGCGCTTGTCAGGGGAACAGGTTCAGTTACCTTATGGAGAAATAATGTGGGTGTGAATTATCCTTATACCATCCCAGGAATCATCACCATCACAGGAAGCACTTCCGGTCCTGCAAATTATTATTACTTCTATGACTGGAAAATCAGTTACGGTTGTGAAGGAACAAGAACGCCTGCTGAACTTGTTGTGACTTCACCAACTGCAATTTCTGTCGCTTCCTCTTCACTTAACTTGTGTGCGGGCGACAGCACAATGCTCACCGCTTCGAGTACCGATCTCAATTACACTTATGTTTGGTCGCCTGCTACAGGATTGAATACAACATCAGGAGCGACAGTTGTGGCAACACCGCCGGCTTCCATGCAATATGTTGTAACGGGAAGTGACGCAGCATCGGGATGCAATGCAACCGATACCGTAAATGTGATTGTGAATACAATGCCAACATTCATCATTGCCGCAACCGATACAATGGTTTGCTCGGGACAACAGGATACATTGACTGCCGGTTATCCATTGAGTGTTGGGCTTTTTGACAATTCCGGTGGAGGAGGTCAATCCGCTTCGGTAAATAATTTGATTTTTGATGTGATGCATAATTGCACTTTGTCGGGGGTGTATGTCTATCCGGGTGCAGCGGGAAATGTGGTCGTTGATTTGGAAGACAACACAAACACGGTTATCAATACGGCGACAGTTGCAGTTACAGCAGCGCAAATAAACCAGCGTGTTTGGATCCCGCTCAATTTCAATTTGACACCGGGAACAGGAATGCAACTTGTGCGCAATGCAGCTTCGGTTAATTTGTTCAGGAACAACGCCGGTGTGAATTATCCTTACACGATTCCAAATTTCATTTCGATTACAGGAAGCACTGCCGGTGGAGGTTTCTATTATTTTTTCTACGATTGGCAAATTACCGGACCGTATGCTTTCTCCTGGTCGTCAGTGCCTGTTGGTTTTACTGCAACCGGTGACACCGCTTTTGCTGCACCGACCGTGAGCACACATTATATCTTGACAGTTACGGATACACTTACAGGTTGTACTGCGCAATTCGGAAAGGACATCAGTATTTTCCCTCCTGTTGCCGCAACGGTTTCCGGAATCAATTCAATTTGTCAGGGAGATTCCACGATGCTGATTGTAACGACAACCGGTGGAAATGGAAATGTGACTTATTTGTGGAGCAATGGTTTGGGAACGAATGATACGGTAACTGTCATTCCTGCATCAACGGCAACTTATACCGTTACCGCAACCGATGGATGCGGATCAACTTCCACAACGACGTCAACTGTAACAGTCAACACAGGTGCGCCAACTGCGGCATTCACGTATGCTGCAACCGGTGTGAATACATTCACATTCACCGATGCTTCGACAAATGCAACATCATGGTCATGGAATTTCGGCGATTCACAGACATCAACGTTGCAATCTCCAACGAATGTGTATGCAGCGACAGGAACATATACTGTCACGTTGATCGTAGCGAATGGTTGCGGTGCCGATACCATCACACAAGTGATTGTTGCCGATGGAATTGAAAATTTGGCTTTTGCAAACAGCGTGAATATCTATCCGAATCCGGCGAGCGGACAATTCAATGTCACTTTCTCGAATGTGAATTCGTCATTCGTGAACATTGAACTGTACAGCATGCAGGGAAAACTGATGCAGCAAAAACAAATCGGCAATCCGAAAACAGGAACGGCAGTTCCGATCAATGTGGAAGGTTATGCAAATGGAATGTACATGTTGAAACTCACGGGCGAAAATGGTTCGCAGGTTTTCAAGATTGTAGTTCAATAGGATTGCATTGACTTACAAATAATGAATTGCAAATAAGAAAGGGGAACTTCGGTTCCCTTTTCTGTTTTTTGAAATTAACTTAGCGGAAAATTGAAACGATGATTGCCAGATTAAAATGGGTGGAAAGGGAATTCGATTTCTCGCAACCCGTCGGATTGTTTCCCATGACGCTCGAACGACTGCGCGGAACGCATGTGCGACTGATTGAAATTTCATCTTCACTTACGACAGAAGAGTTGAGACGAAAGATAAATGGTGCGTGGTCGGTTCAGGAACACATCGGCCATTTGCTCGATCTTGAAGAGTTGCACGACGGAAGAATCGATGATTTTCTTTCCGGAAAGGAAATGCTTCGTGCAGCGGATATGACAAATTCAAAGACAAATGATGCCGACCATAACAGGGAGGATGTGGAAGTATTGTTGGAAAATTTCAGTGAGGTGCGGAACCGCTTTATAAAACGTTTGGAGAATATTCCCGAAGAAATGCTCACACGCACATCACTTCATCCGCGATTGAATGTATCCATGCGTCCAGTGGACATGGCGCTGTTCACAGCCGAACACGACGATCATCATTTGGCGATAGTGAGGGAAATGATGGGAAAGATGTGAAATCATTGAACGATGATTTTTCCTTTGCCGAGGATCTTGTTTTCATCCATTACGGAATAGAAATAAACTCCCTTCGCTTCATTGCTCAAGTCAATTTCAGTTCGTTCGGATTTTAAATCGGTGTTGTAAATCTCATTTCCGATTACATCATAAATTTTCAGTTCCACTTTCCCATTCGGATTTTGAAGGTTGACGGAAAAAATGCCATTGGAAGGATTCGGGAAAACAGTTGCAGAACCATTCGAACCATTCGTTTCGGGAATTCCGGTGGGTGAATGATAATAATAATGGGTGGAGTCACTGTTCACCCAATTGTTTGCCATCCAATTTTGGGTGATGTTGCTCGCCAAGGTATTGTCTGCATTGTAGGTGTTGAAACGCATGTAATTGTTCGTCCAACTTGAATTGTTCCATGTTTGTGTGATGTCGCTGATAATGGAATTATTTGTGTTGTAGG
>CAYMZV010000414.1:0-3394 GCA_964394965.1 uncultured Chryseobacterium sp. | reverse complement strand
ATGCATACCAATGTTTTTGAATTTGACACAAGCCATCAGATTTGGAAATCGTCTTATGTAAAGGAAACCCCGTCACGTTCACTGTGTGGAATGATCAACGTTTACAATTTCCTTGCGGATTCCTTCAAATACAACCGGTCAAATGATTTGGGGTATCTCGTTGCGCGGATATTCCTGAATCATGAGAATCATTACTTCGTCGAGGGCAAACGGCAGCTTGGATTTCTGTACAATGATTTTGCGAATGCGGTTTTAGACAAGAACGAATTGGGGAAAATTGTGGAATCCTCCATCGTATATTGTCTCAATTTCGATTTGTTTACGCCGCCTTTTGAAGAGATGAAAGTTGTTTCCATAGCACAGACTCTGGAAGAAAGTTCGATGATGCAGCTTAAAACCGGTAAACGCCTGGGATTCCGTTTTCAGGCCGATACCGACCATCCGGAATGATTTTTCCCATTATTTTCATTGGCAAACAAAAGTAGTTTTCAAAGAAAATTGGAGAATTCATTTTTCAGAGTAAATTTGCACTCCTCAAAACAAATGGCCCGTTCGTCTAGGGGTTAGGACGCCAGATTTTCATTCTGGAAACACGAGTTCGATTCTCGTACGGGCTACAGACACCATCAGAAATGATGGTGTTCTTTTTTGAAGTCAAGGTTAGAACAAAACTTCCTGAATGAAGAAGTTGCAGGACCGTTCGTTTTCATTTACGTCAGCACCCGCTTTTCATAACCATAAATGAATTTCAGAGAGGGCGATCGGTATGGCCCTGAAAAAGATTTTCCGGGTGAAGGAGGAATTTCCCTGGTATTTGTCGCAAAGTACGCCCATTAAGTTTTCGTCACACTCGTAATGGGTTGAAAAACACTTCCACAATGCGGACATGCCGCTTCATGATCAGTTGGAGAAAAGTCGCCTCCGCAATTCAAACAGTTAATTGTTTTTTCTTCCACATTATTTCTGTTGCCGCAATTCTCACAGATTATTTTTTTTGATTTATCAGGAACTTTCAGAAGCGCATTGCAAACCTGGCAATGAAGCTCAGAAAAATTTAAAGGTTCTATTTCAAAATATTCCTGCTGGAGATGGAAATGCTCAATTATTTTTTTTGCTGTGTCGGTATCATACGCTTGCACAAATCCGCTCAGGCTTATGGAATGCATCATTTCAGGATGAAGAACAACAATTCCTTCCGGATGCAAAGCAAGTGATCGAGATTTCCCGGTTTTTTCAATGGTATCGTCAATTTTCTTTACTGCATGTTCAAGGAATGCAATGAAATTTTCATCCCAAACATATTGGAATTTTCCTTCGCCTGTGGTGAAATGAAGTTGTTGGGCAAGCTTTGTACCAACAGGATCATCGTACATGGAAAAGTAATCATGATCTTCCATCATTTCCCGATAGTAGGCTTCGTAATATATCATGTATTTTTTACGATAGGATTTTTGTTTCCCTTTTGCACCGAAAAGGTGAGGATACAAATCGAATTCAATTTCATGCATGCGCAGTTTTGCTTTCAGATATCCTTCTTTATCATTTATTCTTACTGCGTTCACGCTATTTTGACTAAGTGCAATAAATTCCTGCTGCATCGCGCCGTTGTAATTCTCCGTACTGTATGCAACCTTTCTATCCAAAACCGCCTTTGCAATATCCAATCCCATCCACTCTCCGCAAAAATCGCAGTAGATATACATTGTTTGGATTTCATTGACTTTATTGCTTCCGCAGGAAAAACATTTTAATTTTCTTACAAGCATGGAAATATATTAATCGTGATTGCTTATTCCTTTTCATTATGCGAAAGATATAAAATTATGCTCACGGGATGTGTTGGGTTTAATGCAAGTAAGGAAATTGGAGAAGAGCAGTCTGTTGATTTTTTGTACTATAGTCCCGTAGATGTTGGGGCAGATGCTGGAAACTTTAGCATGACTGGAATGAACATGCCTGTTTTGTCAGCGCTTGAAATTTTTCTACTAATTCCCATCACCTCCTCCAAAAGCTTCAAATCCTCACCCAAACTGTTCGATATACCGTCTCTTAACGCTCGCTTTTTTCATTCTCGCTTCTTATGTCATTACAGCCATCTTCCATGAAAATTATGTGATTTCCGTTTGGTGTTTTTTCGCGGCTGTCATAAGCGGTGTGGTATACGTGATTCTGCGTGGAGTTCCTGAAAAGAAAATCGTGATTGCGTAGTTGGATTTTGCCTTTTCACTTTCGCATTCGGAAAACCGTCGTTGTAAAAATCCCCCATGTTATTTTTCGACACCACAAAATGTAGGGCGATGACACAAATGAGAACGTTCAAAAAAACTGCTCACGGAATCCGGAAGTGCATCGCGCAATCAGTTGATCCGAACACCCAGTTGTCCCATCACATACTTCACAAACAGTTTACGCGGATAGGGTGGACTTGCCGTTTTGCAGCAATGATCAATGGCATTTGCTATATCCTTGGCAGGAATAGTGGGATAATGCTGTTTGATTTTTTCCTTGAGATATTTGACTTCCCATTTTGTGGAGCAGGAAAAGAAATCAATGTCATCCTTTTTTTTCAGGTTTTCATAATCATCCCAGTCTTCGAAAATTTCATGAGGCATAATGAGGTTTATTTTAGTTAGGACATAAAAGTGATATTGTTAATCAAGAATTAAAAAAGATCTTTCCGAATACCCCGATTTCCTTTCCGAATGCCCTCATTTGATTTCGCTAAGCCCCCAAGACCCATTTTTCATTTCGAAAATATATTCTTCCGACGGCTTGTAACCGGACAACTCGATTTGCTGTTTTCTTGCCTGACCATTTTCCTTCGGACATGCGAGTGTCCCTTCCACACAACGTATGTTTTGCGAATATGCGATCCGCGCATGTGCCTTTCCTCCCGATTCAAAAAGCGTATCGATGGTAAATGACAGGGGAATATGATTCATGATCGTAAAGGAATAATTGTTGATCGAATCCGAATGGAAGTGGTTTTCCAAATGATAGCACACGGGAAATGAAATGCCATAAGCGTCATAAGGCGTATTGTCAACGGAAATCCCCAAGTCCGCAATATTCCTCGAGCCGGAAACCAAAAAATTGTCACCGGTGAATCGGTATTCGTTTCGTTCATGTTTGCCCGACCTGATGAAATTGTTGTAGGCGGCAATGACGGAATCGATCGGAACAATTTCTCCCGGTGTCATTGCCAATTTCCGTTGCATGTCGTTTTCCAACCTTGTCTGGAAATCCGTTGTCCGTTTCTCAATCGCATTTTGCACGAACTGTCTTGACGGAAGCGGAAAAGGGGAATGGAAATATTTTTGGCAGATTGAAAAAATCGCCATGGCACATGCAATGGAAAATAGGGTCTTGGTTGCAAAGCGCTTTACGGCATTGG
>CAYMZV010000413.1:0-3396 GCA_964394965.1 uncultured Chryseobacterium sp. | reverse complement strand
ACCTCGGCGGAACTCGGTTCAATCGGTCCGAAGGACTCCTTCGGAGAGCTATTCCAGAAACATTTTCTCCTTTACATTTACCCGATGAAAAACAAGGTGGATGCGGAATTCTGGAATGAACGTTGGCTCAAGGGCGAAACCGCTTGGGATATGGGCCGACCTTCCACGCCACTCAAGGAATACATCGACACGCTTCAGGACAAAAACCTGAAAATCCTGATTCCAGGTTGCGGCAATGCGTATGAGGCGGAATATCTTTTCCAAAAGGGATTCACGCGGGTGTATGTGATTGACTATGCAGCAAAAGCATTGGAGGAATTCTCGAAACGCGTTCCCGATTTTCCAAAAAGCCATTTGATCTGCGGCGACTTTTTCGGATTGGCGGAAAACAATTTTGACCTCATTCTCGAACAGACTTTTTTCTGCGCCATCGATCCTTCACTTCGGAAACGTTACGCGGAAAAAATGCATGAAGTCATTTCGCCAACGGGAAGGTTGGTCGGTTTGCTTTTCAACGATCCAAAATTGAATCTCGATTCCCCTCCATTCCGTGGAAGCGAACAGGAATACCGTGAAATTTTCAAACCTTATTTTACGTTTGTAAAATTGGAACCCGCTTACAATTCCATTCCTCCCCGAGCGGGAAGGGAATTGTTCATCAATTTCAGCAAGCGCGAAAAAATCGCACAGGATGTATAAACTTTTTTTCATCGCGTTTTTATTTTTTCCCTTTTTCGTTTCGGCGCAACACGATTCGCTTGTTTCCAAATCGGACTCGCTCAATTCGGTAAAATTCCATTCCTACTTTGCGCAATATGGCTTGAATCCCGATTCGGCCGCTTCACCGGTTTTATTTCAACAGGTTTACGAATGGAAAGGAACGCCCTATCGTCACGCCGGACATACCAAAAAGGGAATCGACTGTTCAGGGTTTGTCGAACATATCTATTCAGTCGCTTATGGAAAAACAGTTTTCGGAAGCGCGAAAGGGCTGTATATACAATGCGACACCGTTCCCAAAAATGAATTGAGGGAAGGCGATCTTTTATTTTTCAAAATCAGGAAGGGACAGATTTCACATGTGGCGATTTATCTCGGCAACAATAAATTCGCACACGCAACCGTACATGGAGGCGTAATGATTGATGATCTCGATGAAGAATATTACAGGAAATATTTTTACCGCGGTGGAAGAATGAAAAGCAATTGAAAAGTTGGAAAGTTCAAATCACACCCAACTCAATCAGTTGCACCACCTCTTCGATATTCGCATCATCACCCGTCGGGTCATAATCGGCCTTGAGATTGTTTCCGAAAACTACCGCAACACCTTGCCACATGAAGGCGGAGAAATTCCCCCGACGTTGCTGGATGATCTGATAGGTAGTGGAACCTGTTTCCCTGTCCAGCAATTTGAAAAGTATTTTTCCTTGCGTCATGGTCAGGTTACGCATGTCGGATGAAAATTGCGTCGACAATTCCTTCTCGCATTTATCGGTAAAATCTTTTCTTGCCTTCTCGCCTTGTATCGCCACCAATTGCGAATCCATTTCCGCCAATTTCATTTTGGCAAGAACGGAATAAGGATAAGCGGCTTTCACATCATATTTCAACTTGTTCCATTTCGCCCGTTCGGCTGCGCTGGCAAAAGTTTTCTCTGCGGTAATGACGCAAGTATACGACAATACATTGACGGTGGTATCACCATTGGCGTCAACGGAAATGGAAACCATGCTTTTCGGATAAGCCGAAATCTCACCGACAGAAAGATCCTGTGCATGCAGGAATCCGGTCAGGAAAACAAGGACAACAATGGGGAGAGCGTTTTTCATGGTACTGTGAATTAAGTTCAAAACACGTGCCAAATCATGCAATAATAACGCTTTGTCAGCGCCCTTTGTTACAATGAAACCAGTGAATAATTGTTAACTGTCAAAAGTTAATCCGAATGAACAGGGAATCAACTACTCGCTCCAGATCCGGTTGTTTTTCCAAGCCGAACCATTCCCATTCGATTCGATTGCCTTGGACGTGTTTTTTTTCTGCGCCGTCAGCCAAGCCGAGCCGATGATCGCAGCGATTTCCGATTCCTCTCCAATGAAAATATCCAGTTTGTCGGGCGTGAAATACTTCCCGATGAATCCGGTGTCAAAATTCCCTGAACGGAAAGCTTCGTGTTTAAGTACGAAACGGCAAAAAGGGAGTGTCGTTTCCACACCCGAAATCCGATATTCCGAAATGGCACGCAACATCCTTTCAATCGCCTCTTCACGGTCTTTTCCCCATGTCACCAATTTGGCAATCATCGGATCGTAATAAATCGGAATGTCCATGCCTTCCTCGAATCCATCATCCACACGCACGCCGGTCCCTTGCGGACGACGGTAGGTCACCAATTTTCCAATGTCGGGCAAGAAATTATTCCTTGTATCTTCCGCATACACGCGCACCTCGAGTGCATGACCGTTTATTTTCAAATCCTTTTGCGTGAACGATAATTTTTCCCCGCGCGCAACCTTGATCTGTTCTTTCACCAAATCGATTCCTGAAATCATTTCTGTCACCGGGTGCTCCACCTGCAAACGCGTATTCATCTCGAGGAAATAAAAATCCTTGTTTTCATCGAGAAGGAATTCCACCGTTCCGGCTCCCGAATAATTGCAGGCACGCGCGACATCGACTGCACACTTGCCCATCCGCTCGCGTATCTCGGGAGTGAGCACACTCGATGGCGCTTCCTCAATCACTTTCTGGTGACGACGCTGAATGGAACATTCCCTTTCAAAAAGGAAAACAACATTTCCATGATTGTCAGCCAAAACCTGTATTTCAATATGCCGTGGAGCCGTAACATATTTCTCAATGAAAACGGCTCCGTCTCCGAAAGCGGAAGTCGCTTCACTCACCGCCAATTTCATCTGCTCTTCAAAATTCTCAATCTTGTCCACAATACGCATTCCCTTTCCGCCGCCACCTGCACTCGCCTTGATCAGCAATGGGAATCCGGTTTGCAACGCAATCTTTTTCCCTTCCGCCAAATCATGAATCGCACCTTCCGATCCGGGCACCATTGGAATCTTGTATTTTTTCGCGGCGGCTTTTGCGGAAAGTTTATCACCCATCATTTCCATCGCTTCAGGCGACGGACCGATAAAAGTGATTCCCGCTTTTTTTACTGCGTCGGCAAACTCCGAATTCTCAGAGAGGAATCCGTAACCGGGATGAATGCCGTCAACCGAAAGTTTTTTCGCGACATCAATTATTTTTTTCTGGTCGAGATACGATTGGGAAGATGGAGGCGGTCCGATACAAACCGCTTCATCCGCATAACGGACAAACGGAGCATTGCGATCCGCTTCGGAAAAAACGGCGACCGTGGAAATGCCCATCTCTTTG
>CAYMZV010000412.1:0-3423 GCA_964394965.1 uncultured Chryseobacterium sp. | reverse complement strand
AGCCAATTCGTCTTGTTCCTGAAGTTGCGCACCTTGCCGATGAAAGGGAACAAAGCCTCCCCATCTGCCTTTGCCAATGAAGCCATCGTCGGGAATGCCTTGAACAATGCCGGAGCCAGCTTGTTGATATTCCTGTCGGAATCCTGCGCCGACAAGACAACCATCACCACCAGCTGATAAATATTCTTGTACTCGAGAGGATGATGTTTGCCCTTGTATTTTTTCAAAAGGGGTTTCATTGCCAATGACCAGTTTGTTTTCGACATCGTCTCTGTTTTTTAATGGTTTTTGAACGGATCTTCTCCCGATTAAATATAGCATAACTCGATCACTCCCGGGAATGGATTTCATTTTCTTCCTGTGTTTCCCCGTGTTTCAGTGGCAAAATATTTCTTGTTTGAAGAATTGCCATTAAAGAAAGCGCAATGGCACAAAGGTTTTCCTTGAAAAATCTTTTATCCTCACCGCAAGTTTTCCTTTTTTCCATCGTCTAATTTCAAAAAAGCCCTTCCATCGTGATGTGTGACTTCGGATTCGGCTTAACATAAAGTTTATTTTCCCTTTGCAATAAACCTTTTCTTTTTCAGGAAGTCCTACTGCCAAGACGGAAAACAGCAAAACAAAAAATACGCTAGCGAAAATATCTCTACTCTTTACGTCAGTTCAGCTGCTAAAGGCGAGCGAAAACCTTCCCCAGGTTTTTTCACATCCCGCTTGCGAAGGGGAATTCGTTCATCCCAATTAAAAAACGCAATTTTAGCTTATGAAACTCTCCAAAAACATCGCGATCAGCGAATCGGGATTTATTTTCAATCCCACCACGGGCGACTCGTTTTCCTGCAATGCAGTCGCTTCCGACATTGTCAACTTCCTGAAAGAGGGTCTTCCCAAAGACGAAATCAAAAAAAGGATCGCCGCAAAATATGATGTCGATCTTGCCATGTTCGACAAGGATCTTCAGGATTTTCAACTTCAGTTGAGGGACAATAATCTTCTCCAACAATAAATTTCTCTTTTTATGAAAGCTACTGGTAAACGCAAAATAACCGTTGCGGTAACCGGACTGAATAATATTGACAGTCCCGGACCCGGCGTGGCAGTGATCCGCTGCCTTCGAGAATCTCCGGATTTCGATGTCCGCATCATCGGCCTTTCGTATGAATCGATGGAGCCCGGAATTTACATGGATGGTGTTGCCGACAAAACCTATCAGGTTCCTTATCCTGCCGCAGGATCGGAAGCGCTGCTGCAACGTCTCGAATACATCCATGAAAAGGAAAAACTCGATCTCATCATTCCGAATTTCGACGCCGAGTTGCATCACTTCATCAAACTTTCTCCCGCTCTCGAAAAATTGGGCGTGAAAACTTTTCTTCCCACACTCGAACAATTCGAATCGCGCGATAAAATAAATCTTTTCTCATTCGGACAGAAAAACGATTTGCTCGTTCCCCGCGATCGTGTCATTCATCAGGTGCATGAACTCATGGGTGTCGCGCAACAACTCGGTTATCCGCTTGTGGTGAAAGGGAAATTCTATGATGCGGTTGTCGCTTACACACATGAACAGGCGGAAAAGGCATTTCACAAATTGCACGCGAAGTGGGGGCTGCCGATCATCGTACAGGAATTCATCAAGGGAAGTGAAGTGAATGTGGCCGCGCTCGGTGATGGAAAAGGAAACATGATCAGCGCCATTCCGATGCGGAAATTATATATCACCGACAAGGGAAAAGCGTGGGCTGGAATCACCATCGATGATGAGTCGCTGTTGGAAATGACGAAAAAATTCATTGCCGCAACAAAATGGAAAGGCGGACTGGAAATGGAAATCATGAAAACCAGCGATGGGAAACCTTATATCATGGAAGTCAATCCGCGTTTTCCCGCATGGATTTATCTCACCGCCGGAGCAGGCCAAAATCAACCCGCTGCATTGGTGAAAATGGTGATGGGAGAAAAAGTGGATCCTTACAAAACATTCAAATCCGGAAAAATTTTCCTCCGCTATTCATGGGACTTGCTGATTGACGTGGAACAATTCCAGGCGCTTTCCGCTTACGGAGAATTATAAAATCTAAAAAAACAATTTATGGAAAAGCTAAAATATGAACGCCCCGTCATTAAAAAACTGAATGCGGGATTGATGAACAAATTCGGCACACGTTCCGAATACGCGCCCATGACGCATATCGACGGGGCGCCCGTGAAAGACATGATCAAGCAATACGGCTCTCCGCTTTTTGTGATTTCCGAAAGGCAAATCAGGAAAAATTACCAGAATGCGGTGCGCGCTTTCAAGACACGTTATCCGAAAGTCCAATTCGCGTGGTCGTACAAAACGAATTACATCAGCGCAGTCTGCAATGTATTTCACCAGGAAGGATCGTGGGCGGAAGTGGTTTCCATTTTCGAATATGAAAAGGCAATCCGCAACGGTGTTCCTCCGCAAAAAATAATTTTCAACGGTCCCGACAAAAGCATCGCCGATCTTGAAACCGCATTGAAAAACGATTCGCTCATTCACATCGATCATTTCGATGAACTCTACGCATTGGTGGAACTCACCGACAAAATGAAAAAGAAAGCGCGTGTCGCCATCCGCGTAAACATGGATACCGGAATCTACCCGATGTGGGACCGTTTCGGATTCAATTACGAAAGCGGTCAGGCGTGGAATGCAATTACAAAAATCATGGCGAGCGAATACATGGATCTCGTCGGATTGCATTCACACATCGGAACATTCATGCTTTCCACGGCAGCGTATGGAGTGGCGGCGGCAAAACTTTCCGATCTCGCCGTCAACATCCGCCATTATTTCAATCGCCCGATTCAATACCTCGATCTCGGCGGCGGATTCCCCTCGACAAATACACTGAAAGGCGCATTCCTTCCCGGAACCGATACCGTTCCTTCCATTGACGAATTTGCAGAAGTGATTACGTCAACCATTTTGAATTACGGTTACAAACCGAGCGAACTTCCTTTGCTCATTCTGGAAACCGGTCGTGCGTTGATTGATGATGCAGGATATTTGCTCGGCTCTGTCATTGCAAACAAAAGATTGTCGGATGGAAGACGTGCAACGATTATGGATTTCGGCGTGAACATTCTTTTCACTTCATTCTGGTACGATCACAAAATCACACCTGCACAGGAATTTTCACAGCAGTCGGAAGACATGGTGATGTATGGACCGTTGTGCATGAACATTGACGTGGTGCGTGAAAGCGTGAGTCTACCGCTCTTGCACAAGGGCGAACATGTGGTGGTGCACAAGGTGGGCGCATACAACATGACGCAGTGGATGCAATTCATCCAGATGCGGCCGAAAGTGGTGATGGTGGATTTGAAAGGTGATGTTCACGTGATCCGCGACAATGAAAACATCGACACCATTGCTGCATTGGAAGTGATGCC
>CAYMZV010000411.1:0-3455 GCA_964394965.1 uncultured Chryseobacterium sp. | reverse complement strand
GCTGAATTCAAATAGCAAAGCCCCATTTCATAATTGATGTTGGCATTGGTCGAATCCACTTTATAAGCTTCCTGGAAATAAAGCAATGCCATCGGCCAATTCTGCTCCCCGACAAGAAGATTTCCCTGCAACACGTTATCCTTGTAATTGCCTGGAATGGGTTGGGGAACGTCTTGACTTTTTACTGAAGTTGCACAATTCAGAAATACAATGAAAAATATAATTCGCTTCAGATTCATAAAGTGGCTTCCCTTGTAAATTGGAAAAAGGTGCATCTCGCAAAAATAATCCTTTATCTGGATTTATCGCTTATTTAGCCATTTTCGTGGCTATAAATACCCCTCTTTAACAATTGTGTGATTATCGTACAAGATGGATTTCCACCCTTCTGTTTTTCTGTCGGCCTGCTGGATTATCCGTTCCATCAGGATTTTCATTTGGCTCGGCAGGAGACGATTCCCCATTGGCTTTTATCACCAACTGATTTTTTGGGATACCCTTTTCCGAAAGATAATTTTTTACCGATTCACCTCTTCTCGCCGATAATTTAATGTTGTAATCGTTGGCTCCCTTACTGTCCGTATAAGCGGAAATCTCAATCGTTTTTGCCGGATTATCCTTTAACCAATCCGCAATGTTATCCACAACCGGAATCATGTCAGGTCGGATGGAGGATTTATCAAAATCAAAGTAGACAATGCCGGGAGAAGACGACGTAACCGGTTCAGCCAAATAATGAGTGTCATGGATTTTTGTAATGGTCCACGGAACATCGGTGGAATAAATATTTGAAATGTTTTCCAAAGCCGTTTCACGATTGGATGGAATACTTGAAAAATCTGAAATTTTTGTAGAGTCGAATAGGTGGTCGACATCAAAGGAATAATTGTCCAACTCAAGTGTTTCAGCAATTCGTGCGGAGTCTTGGGATTTTGAAAGGTTCAATTGCTGCAAAACAAAATTTGTACTGTCGGCAGAAGAGAATTTGACCGTGTCGGTGAAGGATTGGTAACCGCCGCCGCTGATTGTCATGAGGTATTTTGAAAGCGGATGATAGGGATAAATCAAACTGTCATTCGCAGAAGCCAAAAAAGTGGTGTCGGTTTTCCCGGAAATTTCATG
The DNA here is from genome assembly GCA_964394965.1 of uncultured Chryseobacterium sp. Classification (GTDB taxonomy): domain Bacteria; phylum Bacteroidota; class Bacteroidia; order Palsa-965; family Palsa-965. The sequence continues at coordinate 2,333 of CAYMZV010000411.1, read as the reverse complement.
CAGGTGAATGGCAATTTTTTCAGTCGATATTTTTTCACTCGAATTGATCCTGATTTTTGCAAGCGGAGTGATTTCAGGATAAAACAGGATTTCATAAATGTCCAATCCACCTTGTCCGTTGCGATTCAAGGTTGAATACCATGCACGATGATTTTTTTCGTCGGGAACAAAGAACACATCGTCATCCCCATTGTTGATGGGCGCACCCAAATTTTCAGGCGTTGACCATTTTCCATCCGCCGTTTTTCTCGATTTGAAAATATCATATCCACCCATGCTGTTGTGACCTTCGGATGAAAAATAAAGTGTGTTTCCATCATCCGACAAATACGGCGAATCCTCATTCCAGATTGTATTGATTTCATTGCCAAGATTGGCGGGCTCACCCCAAGTCCCATCTGATTTTTTTGTACAGGTGAAAATATCCTTTCCACCCAATCCACCTTCGCGGTCGCTTACAAAATAAATGGTGGTTCCATCCTTTGAAAAGAATGCACTCGGTTCATACGCTTTCGGATGATCAATGTTTTTGTCAAGCTTGACGGGTTTTTGCCATTTGGAATCCGTCTCTTGTGTTTCCCAGATGTCATCGGCACGGTACACATAAAATTTGGTTCCATCAGGCGACATGCAGATGCTGCCGTCGTGTTTGCTTGTATTTATTTCTTTCACATTTTCCGACTTCCCGAAATACAAAAGCAGATTGGTGAATCTTCCCGGTTGGTAAGTGGAATCATAACGCTGCGCTTCCGACCAATTGTCATTCAATTTTTTTGAAAAATAAACGTCTTCAAAATATCCATTTCCATCCGCCCGTTTTCCTCCCGTTGTTCCGGCCCTTCGCGATGTAAAAAGCATGGTGCTGAAATCGCCGGTAAAAACTTCGGAATAGTCCGGATAAATGGAATTCACTTGCGGACCGAGATTGAAAATTTTTGTCTTGTCGGGTTTGGTCCAATATTTTTTCCCGTTTTCACAATTCGAGATCAATCGGTCCATCAACTCTCCATTCCTGTTTCCGACATCCATGCTTTTGAATTTCACGAAATAAATTTCAGCATCCGAAAACCGGTTGACCGATAAGAAAGAGAGTCCCATGTGCAAGACCAAATCGGGATTCGTATCCCTCTTGCAAAGTTGAAGCGCCTTTTGCAGATAGGTGACGCTTAATGGTTTTGAAGTTGTGGAATAATACAAACAGATTCCCTGATGGTAATTCAACAGGAAGTTATCGGGATGATTTTGCAACAGGATGTCATAGCAAGGAAGTGCCTGATCATACTCCGAAAAGGTATAATGGTTTTCCGCTTTACGCCAAAGTTTTTTTTCCTTGATGGACATTCTGGGATGAGTAGAACTTGTCTCAACAGGGTTTGCTTTGGAAATGAATGGAAGTAAAATGAGCAGAAATACGAGGGGGAGTCGCATCTCTTTCATAGGGTTGGGGTTTTTGAAACGCCCCAAAAGTAGGTAAAATAATGAAACCGCTCAGAATGAGGCGTTTTGGGGAAAATTTACTTGGTTTTGCCGTTCTTCAAATTGTCCGGAACAACAATCGGTTCCACCACATCCTTGTAAGCGCCATCCACACTCAACACCTTGAACTCAAAGCGGCGATTCAAGGCCATTCCCTGTTTGTTGGGACTTCCATCCTTGTTGTAATTGATGGCAATCGGTTGCGATTCCCCATAACCTTTTATCCGCAATCGCGATTTGTCAATTCCATGTGCTATCAAGTAATCCTCCACAGCCTGTGCGCGCTCCAATGAAATTTTCATGTTTATTTCATCCGAACCTGTTGCGTCGGTGTGACCGTCAATTTCAAGTACAAGCAATGGGAATTTGGTCATCAAAAGAATGATCTTGTCCAATTCCGTTTTTGAATCCGGCTTGAGCAATGATTTTCCGGTGTCAAAGAAAATATTGCGCACGATTATTTTCTGACCCACTTTCAGCGGACTCAACTCGACGGGACGTTCAATTTCCTGAAACGCCGTTGAATCCATTACGTTCACATTATCCGATTGGTAGGCAAAATCATCCGCCTCGTAACTGATGCTGTAATTTTTTCCCGAAGGAAGTACGATTACATAGCGACCCGTTTTGGAATTCGGAACATACGTTCCCACCATTTCCCCTGTTTCCACATCAGTCACCGTGATAACCGTATTGGCAGGAACACCTCCGAAAATGCTGGTGATGACACCCTCAAGAACGGTAACTTTCGATTCTTCCTTTTCAGGGAATGTGAGGTAATAAATATCTTTTTCACCCATTCCATTCGGATTGTTTGCACAGGAATAATAACCATGTTTATTGTCGGGAGTAGGGAC
>CAYMZV010000410.1:0-3459 GCA_964394965.1 uncultured Chryseobacterium sp. | reverse complement strand
AGCATATTCGTCCGGATGATTTGGTTGTGAATGTGACGACAGAAGAAAAACTGACCAACATGCGTGCGTCGGGAAGTGATGTGAAGACAAGCATTGCCCCTGCCGTAAAATTCTCGTTGGAAGAATCGATGGAATATATCCAGAGCGATGAATACGTTGAGGTGACACCGCTCAGCATCCGTTTGCGGAAGATTTACCTTGATCCGACAGAACGCGATCGATTGAAGAAAAAGGTTGCTGCAGAATAAGCTTCGATCTATCTGGACGATCTGATCAAAATCAGGTTTTCATGAAATAAAAAAATCGCTCTCTAACGGAGCGATTTTTTTATTTGCCGGTTGTACCGACGGGCCGATGTTATGCTTTAGGGGCGTCAACAGGTTTTGCGCGGAGGGACTTTGCGCTTTCCATCATTTTCTCGATTTCCTCTTTCTTGAATTGATTGTCGGGATTGTTGATGTTGTCGCGCACATAATAAGTGGCGGTTCCGATTTTGACTACACTATAAAAATGGAACACGGACAGGTCGCCGAATTTTGTTTCCCATTCCAATGATGAAGAATCGCTGTTGATGAATGTGCTCATTCCCGCATCAGCCGCACCGATCAGTGTTTTCTGTTTTGCGAGATCGGCCTCTTCCGCACCTCCGATATTGACAAGCATGTCGAAATGCGGTCCGATTTTCACTTCCACTCCGGATGGAGTTGCCGTTGCAAAAATGGACGGATAAAAAGTGGAATCGGGTACATTGATCTTTACAGGAAATCCTGTTGAATCGAGATGAAGGCTTTTATCGTTGAGGGTAAGACATTTCATTCCTTTTGGAATGACATCTTCCGTTTCGCCGCCGGATTTATTTCCTGAGCAGGAAATCCAGACCAGTGGAGCGGAAATTGCGGCAATGAATAAAATTCGTTTCATGAGTTTTGGTTTTTTGTTTTCTTCGGGAACTATTGATGCGAATATACGAATTACGAATTATTCAGATCGGCGATTCGTCAATCATGGATGTTGCCGATCGGTTCACTGATGAATGGTTTTCGATATTTTCTAAAAAGAAAAAGTCCCGGTTGAACCGAGACTCTTTCTTCTAAGCTTTTAAAGAATTACTTCTTTTTGGCAGCTTTTTTACCTTTTTTTGCTGCTTTCTTTTTAGGAGCAGCTTTCTTTTTTGTTGCTTTCTTTGCCATGGTTTTTGGTTTTTGAAATATTTATTTGCGACGAAGTAAGAAAAAATTATCACACGAAAAAAATTATCAACAACGTATTTTTCAACATAGAAATGTTAATAAGGATGATTATGTTCCGCGAACACACTTTTCATTTTTTATTTTTCGGTTTTTTTTCGCGCGAAAAAAAAATTTCCGAAAAAATAATTTCTCTTGCATCACTGTGTCCATCGCTGTTTCAACGAATCGAAAAAAAACATTTCCCTTTTTTCTCCGCAACAATTCAAACGCCTTTCATCTTCATTTTCTGAAAATGCTCCGTCACGATATTCTTTTCAGTTTCGCAAAATAAAATCCATCTCCATCCTCCAAAACCGGATTTGTACGCATTTCTTCCTCCAATTCCCAAGAATCGGAATGCGATGAAAGAAATTCCCTGATCCGATCTTCACCTTCACATGGAAAAATACTGCACGTTGCATAAATCAACTTCCCGTCTTTCTTCACCATCGCCGAATAACGATTCAATATTTCATTTTGTTCCTTCATCATCTGTTCCACATCATCCGGATACAATCTCCAACGGATATCCGGATTTCTCCGGAGCACTCCTGTTCCCGTACAAGGCACATCGAGCAATACACGATCAAATGTTTCTTTCATTCCATCCAAGTCGTCCGACGCACTCACCTTTTTCGTTTCCACCAAATCGATTCCATTCCTCGTACACCGCAAGCGCAATTCATCCAATTTGTTCTGCGCAACATCCATCGCAACGATCTTTCCGCGGTTTTTCATCAACGCAGCCAAGTGAAGTGTCTTGCCTCCATTGCCCGCACATGCATCCATCACACGCATGCCCGGATGCACATCTGCAAAAATTGCAACTTGCTGCGATGAGATGTCCTGCACTTCAAAAAATCCGGCGTGGAACAATTCGGAATTGAAAACATTCGAATACACTTTCACATAAATCGCATCAGGCGCAGTATTCACCGCATACACTTCCATTCCCGCCTTTTTCATTCTTCCCAACAATTCATCTCGCGTTACCTTCAATGTATTCGTCCGCAAATAAAGTTTCGGATCCCTATTCAGTGCTTTTGAAATCGATTCCCACTTTTCCTCCCCCAATTGTTGCACTGCAAATTCATCCAGCCAATCGGGATACGATTCACGGAGTTTACGGATACGCAAATATTTGTTCAACCGATCGGCAACCGGCCCCTCGAGATTTTCCTGCTTTTCCCCGTTGTACAATTTCTTCCACGCATTGTATGCACCGATCAATCTTCGGGTGGCTTCCGGCTTTTCAAATTTGTCTTCACCCAAAGCTGTCACCAACGGTCGCCAGAAACGGATGATGCCGTAAAAACGCAACGCCAACTCCGAACGCTGTTCCTCATCGCGGATTTTATATTTCCGGAAAGTTTCATTCAATGCGCGATCAGCGGTATTTCCCTTTTCAATGAAATGCGTGATCGTTTCGGAAAGCAACGTCGGCAATCCAACGGGAGAGGAATGTTGTTTTTTGTCCATCGCTCAAAGGTAGGTGGGATTGACGATTTCCGATTGAAAATCCAAAACCGCCTTATTCTAAAATCCTTTGTCATTACTTTTGCAACAGATGATCAGGTTTTTCAACCAATACGATATTCATGGACTGATAATCCGCGATCCGATTACGGCTTCGAGCAACTTGCTGCTTTTCCTGATCGGATTGTGGTGTTATGCGCGGATCAGGAAAATAAAACGCCATGAATCAAGTGACCTTAATGCCGGTTTGCGTGGATGGGAATTGTTTTTCCTCGTCAGCGCTTTCGCTTACCTGATTGGAATTCCTGTCCATGGCTTTTCGTTTTACATTCCGGTTGAAATCCATTTCTGGATTTGGATTGGGATGGGATGGACACAGAATGTTGCCGTTGCCTGCGCACAACTCGGAACGGCGAAACAATATTTTTCCACGAAGTTGAAATGGATCCGTCCGCTCATTTATGTGCAACTGATTTTCTTTTCCGCATTGATGGTGTACATCAGGAAATTCGGTGCCGTCAATGCCGATACCGCTGTCGCACTTATTCCGATTGCGGTTTTGAATATCTGTTTGTATGCCAAAAAGAAAAATGCGTCTTGCCTGATCGGAACCGGAATCCTTTTCGCTAGTCTTCCCGCAATTGTCGTCATTTTGAAATTCATGCCCGCTCCATGGCTTTCCTACAATGACATCGCCCACTTTTTGCTCATCGGAAGTTTGCTGATGATTTGCAAAGGTGTGGAGAGGAATAAT
>CAYMZV010000409.1:0-3476 GCA_964394965.1 uncultured Chryseobacterium sp. | reverse complement strand
AGCGATACGATTCTTGCAGGCATTACACGCGACAGTGTGCTTACGCTCGCACGCTATTGGGTAATGAAAGTGTAGGAACGCAGGATTGCGGTGGACGAAGTGGTGGAAGCGATGCAAAAGGGAACACTCACCGAAGCATTCGGAACTGGAACCGCAGCAACAATCGCACACATTTCCCATATCGGATATGAAGGAATGGAATACAAACTTCCCGAGCTCACCGAAAAATCCTTTTCACGCCGCGTGAACAAGGCGCTGGACGGTATCCGTCGCGGAAGGATTGATGATCCGCATCATTGGGTTTATAAAGTCTGCTGATGAAAAATTCAAGGATTCAAGAATTCAAAAATCAACGAGATGAATTTTATGGGTCCGAATTTTTTTGAATTCTTGAATCATTGAATTTCTATGAACTACAAACTTTCCGTCGCGCATCCCTCTTCGAGATACATCCAAGTCGAAGCGACAACTGTAAATCCGGAAAAAAAAGAAATTGAAATCCAATTGCCTTCCTGGCGGCCCGGTCGTTATGAGTTGGGGAATTTTGCCAAGAATGTCAGGAATTTCCGCGCGTATGATGCGGATGGACGTGAAGTGAAAGCGGACAAGATTACCAAAGACCGTTGGAGGATTTTCAGCAAGGGAACTGCGCAAGTCACGGTACGGTATGAATATTATGCAAATGAATTGAATGCAGGATCCACATTCACGGATGAAAACCAATTGTATGTGAATCCGGTGAATTGTTTGGTTTACATTCCTGAAAAAATTTCGGAGGAGTGTCACGTTGAAATAAATGTGGCGGAAAATTGGAGAATAGCCTGTGCATTGAAAAAGGAAAAACCGCACGTGCTGTTCGCGGAAAATTTCGATCAGCTTGCCGACAGCCCGTTCATTGCCAGTCCAACCTTGAAACACAATTATTTCATTCTTGACGGAGTGGAATTCCATTTGTGGTTTCAGGGACAGACACAACCCGACTGGTCAAAAATAATTTCCGACTTTTTCATTTTTGTCAATGAACAAATGGTCATTTACGGGAGTTTCCCATCGAGGGAATACCAATTCCTCTTTCAGATTCTTCCGCAGAAATTCTATCACGGAGTGGAGCATACGCAATCGACCGTCATTGCATTGGGACCTGCGTATAAATTGATGGAAGGTGACACATACAATGATTTTCTCGGGGTGAGTTGCCATGAATTGTTTCATGCATGGAATATAAAATCCATTCGCCCCGCTGAAATGTTGCCGTACGATTATACCAGGGAAAATTATTCGCGACTCGGGTTTGTCTGTGAAGGTGTCACCACCTATTATGGCGATTATCTTTTGTTCCGTTCTGGAGTTTGGACAGAAGAGGAATTTTGGCCGACGTTTGAGGAACGGATGCAACATCATTTTGTAAGTGCAGCGCGGAATTTCCAATCGGTTTCCGAAGCGTCTTTCGATTCTTGGCTCGACGGTTATGTTCCCGGAGCACCGCATCGGAAAACATCCATTTACCACGAAGGATGTTTGCTCGCTTTTGTGACGGATATTTTCATCCGTAAAAACACGGAAAATAAAAAGTCGCTGGACGATGTGATGCGCAGGTTGTGGAATGAATTCGCATTGAAAGGAAAAGGATACACCGAAGCGGAATACAAAAAATTGGTTGAAGAGGAATCGGGAAAGGATTTCAGTTATTACTGGAACAATTATTTTTACAAGGCGAACAGTTACGAACCCATTTTATCCGAAGCGTTGGATTACATCGGTTGTGAATTGGTGATGCTTGAAAGCCATCGTCCGCATGAACATTTGTATGGGTTCAAAGTGGGTGAACCCGGCGGACTTACCAAGGTGACTGAGATTTATTATGATTCTCCGGCTGAACAACAGGGCTTGTCGGTCGGTGATGAAATCATTGCCGTGAATGGAATGCAATTGAAAGCGGACATGAACGAATGGCTTCGTTTTTTTGACAGGACTGAAAATGAACTGCTTGTTGCATCAAGCGGATATGTGAAAAGGATAATCCTGAAAGCGGGAAAAAATACCTGGTATGCGCATCATAAAGTGCACAGAAAGAAGCATGTTTCGCTTGTACAAGAAGCTGCGTGGGAGAAGTGGAGCGGCAAAAAGTATTGAGAACTATCTTAAAGTGTTGGTTTACAGTTACAAGTGAGTGTTAATAAAATGCTCTGATTCCTGTTTGAAAACTGAAGGAAAAGGACTTTTTTTGTCAGCGCTAAACCAATCTAAAAAACAAACCTACTATTATGGAACAACAACAAAACACACCCAACCCAGGCAAAGGCATGGGCGTAACAGGATTTATCATCAGTCTTGTAGCGCTCGTTGTCGGCTTTGTAATTTATATGATTTGCGCAGCTTCTGCCGTTTTCGGTGGAGGAATGGGACTCGCAATTTTTTGGACAGTTCTCAGCGTTGCCGGTCTCGTACTCAGCTTCATGGGAATGAATAAATCAAAAGCTGCCGGTCACAAGCCAGGTCTTGCAATGGGTGGATTGATCGTAGGTATTTTTGCGGTTTGCCTTTCCCTTTGGACAATTTACACGGTTCATGTTGTAAAAGGTGCAAGCAATGGAATGCAAGATGCTCTCAATTCCCTTCAGCAAATGGGTAATGATGCACAACACACAATCGACAGCATGAATGCTGCGAATGGTGCTCCTGCCGATACTTCCAAACACTAATCAGCCTTTCAAAAAAGAAACCCGATCTGTTTTCAGATCGGGTTTCTTTTTTTATCATTTTCAGCAGTTAGACCAATTCCTTTTTTCTGAACCGTTCCGCTACGACAGGAGCTTTGGGGTTAGCGTAATCATAAAATCCTTTTCCTGATTTGTCACCGAGATGTCCGGCCATTACCATATTCACCAGCAATGGGAAAGGAGCGTATTTCGGGTTTCCGAATCCATCCTGCAACACACGCATGATGGCGAGACAAACATCGAGTCCGATAAAATCGGCGAGGCGGAGTGGTCCCATTGGATGACCCATTCCCAATTTCATGACCGTATCGATTTCTTCCACACCGGCCACACCTTCGTAAAGTGTGATGATCGCTTCGTTGATCATCGGCATCAAAATCTTGTTCGCTACAAATCCAGGATAATCGTTTACTTCGACAGGAACCTTTTCCAATTTTCTTGACAGTTCCATTATTGAATTCGTCACTTCGTCCGAAGTGGAATAACCGCGGATCACCTCCACCAATTTCATGACGGGAACCGGATTCATGAAATGCATTCCGATCACTTGTGCAGGACGTTTTGTTGCTGCGGCAATGCGGGTGATGGAAATGGAGGATGTATTCGATGCGAGGATACAATTCGCAGGAGCGTTTGCATCGATGTCACGGAAAATTTTCAGTTTGAGATCCACATTTTCTGTTGCAGCTTCAACAACGAGATCCGAATTTTTCACGGCAGAGGAAATATCGGTAGAAGTGGAAATGTTTGACAGTG
>CAYMZV010000408.1:0-3496 GCA_964394965.1 uncultured Chryseobacterium sp. | reverse complement strand
TATGCCGATGAAGAAGTTGTGGTTGTCACATCCGAACGTCCGCAAATTCAAACGGCATTCAATGTGCCGATTGAAAAAATAAATGAACTCACTCCCGGTTGTGCGCTCGTGATCAAAAAGAATGGTGAATACGGCGAGAAACAGGTTCGCACACCGAGAGAAAAAAAATCGTGTTCGTTCGAACGGATTTATTTTTCACGCGGAAACGACAAGGACATTTACGAAGAAAGAAAAAGCCTCGGAAGGCAATTGACACCGATTGTCTTGAAATCGATCGGGTTTGATATGGCCAATTCCGTTTTTTCATTTATCCCGAATACGGCAGAAGTCGCTTTTTACGGATTGGTGGATGGGTTGCATCATTACCTCAATACTGTCAAGCGTCATAAAATCCTCACGATGAAAAATGTTGCGGATCCGGAATTGTCGGAGATTCTCAACATGCAACCGCGGGTAGAAAAAATTGCGCTGAAGGATGCGAAACTGCGCACGTTCATCACGAGTGACTCTGCGCGCGGTGAATTGGTTTCGCATGTTTATGATACAACGTATGGAGTCATCAAGCCCGGAGACAATCTGGTGATGCTCGATGATTCCATTGTGCGCGGAACAACATTGAAACAAAGCATTCTCAAGATTCTCGACCGTCTTTCACCGAAAAAAATCGTCATCGTTTCTTCCGCACCGCAAATCCGTTATCCCGATTGTTATGGAATTGACATGGCGAAGATGGGGGATTTTGTGGCGTTCCAGGCAGCAGTGGAATTGTTGAAAGATTCGTATCGCGAGAATTTATTGGAAGAGGTTTATGAAAAGGCGAAAGCGCAAGACGATCTTCCGGCCGAACAAGTGGTGAATGTGGTGAAGGAAATCTACAAGCCATTTACCGCCATGGAAATCTCGCAAAAAATTTCCGAGTTGCTTACACCCGCCGGATTGAATGCGAATGTTGAAATAATTTATCAGACGATAGAAGGTTTGCACGATGCCTGTCCGAATCACAAGGGCGATTGGTATTTCACCGGTGATTATCCGACTCCCGGTGGAAACAAGGTGGTGAACCGAGCTTTCATTTATTACATGGAAGGGAAAAATGTGAGAGCGTATTGAGGCGTTGCCACTTGACAGCTGTCGATTTTCAGCAAATGGTTTCCGGATGCTCTTCAATCATTCTCACTTGAGTACAAATTCCCTTGCCGGCAGTTTGAGTGTTTCCCCGTTTTCCCCTCTGGCAAGAATGCAATAACAAATTATTTTTGTCCCAGGTTTCACTCCTTTCAAAAGTTGTGCTGGAATATAACTTCCAAAAAGTGCAGTGTCTTGGAATTGCCCATTCGATTCATAGTTGAAATGGAAGGAAATGACATTCGTGTCAAGTTGAATGGCAATGCTGTCGCTTTTGGGTTTCTTGACAACAATGGTTCCGGTTTGCACTTGTGCCGGAATCGCTCCCGATAAAAGCATCATTGTTGCAAAAAGAAAGATTCTCATGTTTTTTCTTTTCCTAATGCGACAATGAACCCAAAGATACATCCCCGACATTTTTCATGAACAGGAAATATTCTGCAATTGTTTTTTGCCACCAAAGCACGAATGCACGAAGGGAAAACGGATGTGTACATTGAATTTGACACGTATTGAAAATTCACTAAATTGCCTTGGCTTTCACTTCATCGCAAACACCAAAACCAATTTCTCCAATGAAAAAAATCATCACCATACTGGTTATTGCCTGTGCATTATTGTCTGGCAATTTCATGTACAGTCAAGCCCAAACCGCGTGTTGCAACAAAAAACGCGAGATGGTTACCCTCAAGGAAGACAGTTACGTGAAGATTTCCTATTTCACGGAACATGTTGCCACACAACAGATGTATTGTCTGAATTTTCAGAACAACGGAAAAACAAAAATCACTTTCACGTGGACACTCAAGGGAAAGAACGGTGAAATCATCGGTGGGCCACAAACCGTTACAGTTGAACCGGGCAAATCGATAAACGGGATGGACAATCCGGAGTTCAACAAGGCCATGTGCATTGGCATGTCAGACAATCAGCTTCCTTCCGACTTCACGATTGAAATCCAATATTAATATTCCGCGCCATGAAAAAATCAGTTACAAAACTTATTTCCGCAGCATTGCTTTTTACAGCATTGCATATTTCCGCACAAACAACCACTACATTCAATTATACAGGTGCGGTTCAGACATTCACGGTTCCCTCTTGTGTAACAACAATAAGTGTTGATGTGATCGGCGCCTCGGGTGCAAGCAACGGTGCAGCTTCCGGTGGACTCGGCGGACGTGTGCAGGGAACAATTACTGTTTCTCCCGGTGATGTCCTGAATATTTATGTTGGACAGGCAGGAATCAATTCCATCAATCAACCGACAGGGGTTTACAACGGTGGCGGCGGCGTTTTTTCATATTCCGCTTGTGGAAGTGCAGGAACAGGTGGAGGGGAATCTGACATTCGCCTGAATGGAAATGCGCTTGCAAATATTATTGTTGTTGCAGGCGGCGGTGGCGGTGCAGGCGGATATGTTGCAGGCAACCAGACTTACGCTGGAGGAAATGGCGGCGGATTGACTGCAATGGATGGAACACCTTGGCCAACTTATTCGAACTCGGGAGGAAAAGGCGGAACACAACTTGCAGGTGGTGCTGCCGGAATCGCTTGTTGCAGTTGTCCAACTTATACGACAGCAGGTGCCGCAGGACAAGGCGGAAGCGGTTCGGGTGATTGTGCAGGCGGTGCGGGCGGTGGTGGTGGATATTTTGGTGGCGGTGGATCCTGTTTTGGCGGTGGCGGTGGTGGAAGCAGTTATACCGTACCGAGTGTAACCGGAGTAACTCATACACAAGGATATCAGAATGGAAATGGAATGGTTGTGTTAACATACAACGGAGCGGCTCCAGCGGCGGCAGGTGCAATCACCGGAAACGCTTCTGTTTGCCAGAATTCAACAGGAACATATTCCATCGCTTCCGTTGCAGGTGCAACAAATTATAATTGGACAGTTCCAGCCGGTGCAACCATCAATTCGGGACAGGGAACAACTTCCATCAATGTGACTTTCGGAAGCGGTTCGGGAAATATCACTGTCACTCCAACCAATTCATGTGGATCGGGTGCAGGACAAACATTGACGATCACGGTGAATGGATTACCGACAGTTACTGCATCATCGAATCCGGCAACTGTCTGTTCGGGAACTTCGGCAACATTGACTGCGAGTGGAGCTTCCACTTATTTGTGGATGCCGCCAAACGTAACCGGCACGAGCATTTCAGTGACACCATCTTCCACAACAACTTACACGGTTACAGGTACGGATGCGAATGGTTGTACGAATTCCGCAATGACAACACTCACTGTAAATCCATTGCCAACAATTGTCGTATCATCGAATCCGACTTCGGTTTGTTCGGGAGCTTCATCAACATTGATTGCAAGTGGTGCTTCCACCTATTTGTGGATGCCTCCCAATTTA
>CAYMZV010000407.1:0-3528 GCA_964394965.1 uncultured Chryseobacterium sp. | reverse complement strand
CCGTCGTCTTTCGACCAAGCGGCCAAATCATTCTTATGGGCTGCATAATCCTTTGCACGCAAATCGTTCGGATACATGGATTGGAATTTATCCATCAATGTATTTGACTCGCCGGTTTTGCCGTCGTTTTTCAGAACCATCGCGTAATTGAAATAATCATTCGCCAAAACCCCTTCCGGTGCAGTAATCAATTTTGCATATTCCGTTTCCGATTTCACATCCTGATTCGTGTTGTGATAACTTTCGGCCAACCTGCGTTGCCCTTCCACACTCAGATTCTTTGCGTGTGTGTATGAATCGATCGCCTTGTCAAAAGAGTAAACGAAAAAGTATTTGTCGCCGTTTGTCTCTTTTCGCGATTTTCCATTGGCAAAAGCGCTGCTGTCGATGCCTGCCAATATAATGAGGAGAATAAGTGATTTTTTCACGTTGTTGTTTTTTAGAAATTAAAAATATCTTGGAGAATGGATTTGTTTCTTGTCGAAGAACAGGAAATCATAACGCAACACTATTTCATGGCTTCCCTGATTGTACTTTGACGTTGCCAGACCGTAAGACCAATCGTAGGAATAACCGATGTGCAATTGGTCTGTCACATCCAATCCCACCAAAGCTCCGAAAGCATCGCCTGTACGGAACATCGCACCGAGCAACAATTTTTTCTTGATGATGAAGCATGCCGTAAGATCCGCTTCGATTGGGGCACCGGATGTCACTTTCACAAATGTTGTCGGTTTGAAATCCAGATTGTCACCCAAATGGATCAGTCCGCCTGCAATCAGGAAATAATGTCGCTGCTCCTTGCCCACCAACGTAGTTCCATTGGCGGAATTGATTTGCGAATAATTGTTCTGAATGAGATTGGGAACAGATACACCGGCATAAAAACGTTCCCTGGAATAGTATGCACCAAAACCGAAATTGGGAGTGATGTGATTGGTAATGTTGTTTTGAAATACAACATCATTCTGTTGATCCAATCCGAGTCCATTCAGGTTCGCCTGAAAAATATTCACACCTGCACTCAAACCGAGTGCCAGTTTCGATTTCGGACTGAGTTGCATGCGGTAGGCAAAATCGCCGTAGATGGATGTATTGTTGCTCGGTCCGATTTTATCATTCATCACCGAGAACCCCAAACCGATGTGCTGGTTTCTCAAAGGCGAGTGAATGGTCAGCGTTTGGGTTGCCGGAGCTCCCTTGAAACCGACCCATTGCAAACGACCCAGGGCGGTTACCGTTAAAGCATCCCTGCTTCCTGCGTATGCGGGATTGACCGCAAGTGTGTTGTACATGTAATGTGTGTACATCGGATCCTGTTGCGCATGCATGACCAAGCTTCCCAAGCTTAAAACCAATGCGACTGTTATTTTTTTTATTGTTTTCATTTTCATTTTTATTTCAATATTTTTTTCTGTCTTGTCCTAAAGGAATCCCTTTGGAATGATTTTATCTGTTGAGATAGATGGTTCCCTTATAGACAGGTGTACCATTGCCCAAATCGAGTATGTAGAAGTAAGTTCCGATCGGCAATTCATCTCCACCAACGCGCAATCCCAATTTTGAATTTCCATCCCATGTGTTGGTATAAGGACTTGCCTTGTAGACTTCATCTCCCCAACGGTTGAAGATTTCGAATGTGTTGCCCGGGTAATATTCTATTCCCCTGATTACGAAAAGATCATTTGTTCCGTCACCATTCGGAGAGAATCCTTCAGGAATGTTGAAGTCGATGCAATTGTTGACAACAACTGCAACTGTTGAAGGGGCGGAAGTGCAACCATTGTTTGTAACCGTTACCGAATAGTTTCCTGCATCAGCAGATGAGGCGGAAAGTATGATCGGATTTTGAACCGACGATGAGAATGCGCTCGGGCCTGTCCAATCATAAGTCGCTCCGGTAACTGTTTGTGCCATCAGGTAAATCGTACTGTCGTTGCAAAGCGGAGAATTGGAAGATGCCATGGCAACCGGTGTCGAATCGACGGCAAGTGAAACATTTATTGAAGTGTCATTTGAACAAACTCCGGTGATGACAACATTATAATTCAATGCGGCATCGGAAAGATTCACAGGATTGATGGTAAGTGTAGCGGAAGTCGCTCCGGAAATATTTCCTGCGTTGACCATGTTGACAATTCCTTTTCTCCATTGGTAAACAAGACCCGATCCGGTTACGGTTATTGGAAAACTAACCGAACTGCCTTCACAAACAACTTGATTCGCCGGTTGCACAGTAATGTTCGGAGGTGTGTTGACCGTGATGGAAATATTCGCAGAAGTGTCCGCTGAACATGTTCCGGTAACAATGACATTATAGTTTATTGCAGCATCGGCAATGCCCACCGGATTGATGGAAAGTACATTGGAAGTCGCTCCCGAAATATTCCCGGCATTGACCATGTTTACAATTCCCTTTCTCCACTGGTAAGTAAGACCGGTTCCCGTTGCAGTAACCATAAGTCCAACCGAATCCCCAACACATGCTGTCTGGTTGCCACTGATCGATACGATGGTTGGAGCAATACTGACTACCAACGAAACATTCATTGAAGTGTCATTTGAACATGTTCCCATGATGACAACATTGTAATTCAATGCAGCATCCAAGGCGGTGACAGGATTAATTGTAAGCATGGAAGATGTAGCACCGGAAATATTTCCTGCATTGATCAGGTTTACAATTCCCTTTCTCCATTGGTAAGTGAGGCCTGTTCCGCTTGCGGTAACTGAAAAACTCACTGAATTACCGACACATGCTGTTTGATTGACAGGTTGTGTTATAATACTAGGTGGTGTATTCACAACAAGGGAAACATTCACGGAAGTATCCGGTGAACAGGTTCCTGTGACAATACAATTGTAATTCAATGCAGCGTCCAAGGCAGTAACAGGGTTGATCGTCAGCATGGCTGATGTCGCTCCGGAAATGTTACCGGCATTGACCAGGTTTACAATTCCTTTTCTCCATTGATAGGTAAGACCGCTTCCGGTTGCAGTGATTGAAAAACTGACTGAGTTCCCGACACATGTCGTTTGATTCACAGGTTGCGAAGTGATATTGGGAGGAGTATTGACAATCAAGGAGACATTCACGGAAGTGTCCGGTGAACATATTCCCGTTACAATACAATTATAATTTATTGCAGCGTCGAGTGCTGTTACGGGATTGATCGTAAGCATGGAAGATGTTGCTCCGGAAATATTTCCCGCATTGATGAGGTTTACATTTCCCTTTCTCCATTGGTAAGTCAGACCCGTTCCTGTTGCAGTCACCGAAAAATTCGCTGAACCGCCAACACAGGTTGTTTGATTCACAGGTTGCGAAGTAATATTGGGAGGAGTGTTGACGACCAACGAAACATTGGCCGATGTATCATTCGGAAAAGGGAATCCACTGACAATGACATTGTAATTTATTGCAGCATCAATTGCAGCGACAGGATTGAAGGTAAGTGTATCGGTAGTCGCTCCGGAAATATTTCCTCCGTTGACCAAGTTTACGTTTCCTTTTCTCCATTGGTAAGT
>CAYMZV010000406.1:0-3560 GCA_964394965.1 uncultured Chryseobacterium sp. | reverse complement strand
CGATAAATAAATATCATCCGGGGATGCCAAATAATTGTAATCCGACGAACGCAAGAATCCGTAACCGTCGGGCATGATTTCCAAAACACCTTCTGCAGTGACCACATTATCGAACGGATACATTTCCTCCAATTGCGGTTTCTGTGTATAAGGCTGGCGATTGAAATCGGCGGGAGCATTATTTTGCTGCTGCGGAAATTGCTGGCGTTGTTGTGGGTAATTCTGTTGTTGCTGCTGCTGCTGTTGTTGCTGCTGTGGAAATTGCGGACGCGGAGTTGGCGGAGGAGGTGTATTCGTGTCGCCTTGCGGTTTATCGGTCACGGGTTTTGAAATTTCATTCTGTTGATCAACCGGTTTGTCAATGGGATTCTTCGATTGGAAATTGTCTTTTCCGATTTGCGCCTGGATGAAAGCGGGAGGTGCATTGTAAGCCGGTGGAGTGGGAGGAGGGGGAGTATTCTTGTTATAAGGATTATTGGGTTTTTGATAAGGTCGTTGTTGTTGCTGCTGTTGCGGATAATTTGGTTTTGGAGCAGGGCGGTTTTGATGGGGAATATTTGTGGAAGGAGTTTTTTTTGTGGTGTCTTCCGGATTTGGATTTTGATTTGTTTCCGGAAGTTTTGGTTTTTCGGTTGGGATTTCTGTCGAGGTATTATCGTCAACGGAAATGAATCTTGAATCCACTTTCAATTCTTCGGTTGTTTCCTCTTCGGTTCCATCCGCTTTCGGTTTGCGTCCGCGTTTCGGTTTTTCAACAGCTTCTTTCGGTCCCTCTTTTGCGCCGCTTGCGGCTTGAAGGTCAAGGATCTTGTAAACCAGTTCTTGCTTTTTAAGCGTTTCAAACTTTGGAACGTTGAGCTGTTTCGCTATTTCACGGAGCTCACCGACCAGCTTGCTGTTCAGATCAATAATGTCGTACATAATTGGATTTAAAAATTGATAGGATGAATTGTGATTGTTTTTTTAGAAGGGATTTAAACGCGGATGTAGAGGAGGGAATGGAAAAATTCCACGTTGGTAAAAGTTTATTTCTGCATGATGATGGTAAGATATTTTTTTTGGGAAATGAAAACCGACAGGGCTTTCTCACACGAATTCTATGCTGCAATTATACGAAGATTATTTTGAACCCACTGCATTCTAATGAATTTTTTATGTTTACCAAGAGCGTGAAATGGGTTAATTTTGAAAAACAATTTCTCTGATTTATGATACAACGCATTCAAACCATTTTCCTTCTGTTGGTCATTGCCGTATTCATCACCTTGTTTTTTGTTCCGGTTTATACTTTTTCAGGAAGCGTCACTGTTATTGATGCACAGGTAAAAGGAAAGATCTTGTTCATTCCCATTTTATTGGTACTTCTTTCCTGCATTACCATTCTTGCCTTGGTTGCAATTTTCAGTTACCAAAACCGTAAACGTCAAATGTCCATGTGCAGGATCGGTGTCATCGTATCGATGTTGATTTCACTCGATGCCATGGTTTTTCCACAATTTTTCATTCACGGAATCGACAAAAGCATTCTGCAATTCGGTGTCGGTTCCTATCTGTTGCCCATCAATATCATCCTGTTCGCCTTGGCTGCCAACTTTATCAAACGGGATGAAAATCTGGTGCGAGCCGCCGATCGGTTGCGATAGTTTTTGTTCCCGGATTTTTGCGTGAAGTCCGATGGGCTCCTTGGGAATAACTGATTTGATGCAGAAAAGTCATGCCGCGAAAAACATGATTTGTAATCTGCACATTCTTGGTTTGCATATCATCTCTTCCCCAATTCCACCACTTCCAGATCGCGGATATCTTTTCCGTCAATTGTAAAGCGCAACATGGTTCTCACTTGATGGAATCCTGAAATTCCCGCTGCACCCGGATTCATGTGCAGGCAGTTGTATCTTTTCTCGAATTTCACGAGCAGGATATGTGAGTGTCCGCAGATAAAAATTTTAGGTGGATTCGTTTCCATTACCGTTTTCACTTCGGCAACATATTTTTCCGGTTTTCCTCCAATGTGCCTCATCATTACATCCACTTCTTCGCAATTGAACCGCAACGTTTCCGGAAATTTGTTTCGGATGTCGGGACCGTCGATATTGCCATAAACGCAACGGAATGGTTTTATTTTTTCCAGCGCGTCCGAAACCTTTGCCGTGCCTACATCTCCAGCATGCCAGATTTCATCGCACGATTTGCAATGTTCAATTATACGGTCATCCATATAATTGTGGGTGTCGGAAAGCAGCGCAATTCTTTTCATGGAATTTTATCTGATCATGGCAACCCGTCCCGTAAAAACATGTTCTTGGTCACCAACCTGATACACGCATTTTATTTTCCAAACATAAAAATCGCAATAGGTATAATGGCCATTCACTTTTCCATCCCATCCCATTGAATAGTCTTTCGTTTCAAAAACCTGATTTCCCCAACGGTCGAAAATCCACATCTCATATTTCAGCGGTGGACAAGCGAATTCCGGTGTAAACAACTCCTTGCTTGGCGTTTCAGAATTCGGGGTAAAATAATTCGGAACATAAACCGCATTGCAATTGATCGAATCCATCAACGGCGAATCCATTCCTTCCAATCCGATACAGTTCACATTCCCTTGGCAATAGTGTTTCTGTTTTTCATTTTTCCACTGGTAAGAAAGCATCCAGAAATAAGTCCCATCCTCCAAAACATTTCCACGATTGAAATATTTTCCATTCCATCCGGCAAGCGGATCATTGGAAGCGAAAACAGTTTCTCCGAAACGAGTGAAAACGGTGAGCGAAAACCAGGAGGGAAGCGAATCCTTGAAAGTGACGGTGAAGGGTTGAGGAATTCCGTCATCATTGCCCGTAAATACATTCGGAACAAAAACATTTTCATCACATGGAAGTATGCCGATCAATTGAGCATTGGCATGGTGGAGTCCTGTGAAAAAAATCAACAGGAGAAAAACCATTTTCTTCAATATCTCTTTCATATTGGTTTATAGGGTGAGGGAAAAGTGGCTTGTTTTCACATGCGGAGCTTTTTCATTTTCAATCCGGTATTTTATTTTGCAGATATAAGCATCGGTCTGTGCCGGTTCATTCTTTGTTTTTCCATCCCATCCCTGCTGATAATTCTTGGAGGTGAAAATCACATTTCCCCAACGGTCGTAAATCCACATTTGGAATTCGACAGGCGCGCAAGGGAAAGATGCAATAAAAACACGATCGTTGATGCCTTCGCCATTCGGACAAAATGTTTTGGGAATATAGATTGAAGGTCGCAGCCCAAAGTGTCTGACTTTTGTGCGTGAAGATTTGCAAGTGCCGTAAAAAGGAAAAGTGAGAAAAGGATTTTTTTCATTCAATTGGTCGGAAAAGAAAACGGTCACCTGAAAATCAGATGACCGTTTTGTGAATGTTTGAAATTTATTTGATCAGCGAAACGTGACCGATCAGATCGTGTTTTTTATCGAGTACGTCATAGCATTTTATTTTCCAGACGTAAACATCTATTTGGCAAACATCGGCGCCGCCTTGCACTTTTCCGTCCCAACCCTTGTTCCAATCATTGGTATAGAA
>CAYMZV010000405.1:0-3572 GCA_964394965.1 uncultured Chryseobacterium sp. | reverse complement strand
TGTCAAATGATTTGAAATATTTCAAGTTGAATTACGAGGGGAAACGCACGGCAAAAGGAAAACCGATCTTTTTCGGTAATCAGTTGATGCTGTTTTCGAGGGAAAAATCACTTCGCTTCAAAATCAAAATAAAGTACATCACTCCATCCGTCAATGGCGAGTGAATTCCATTTTTCCCTTTTCAATTCCGAAATTTTCTTTTTTGTTTTCTGTTCATCTGCGGATTGATCTTTTTCCAATTGTGCTATCGTCGCATTCAACCGTTCGATTTCAGAATGAAAATCCATGATCTGCTTGTCGATGTTTTTGATTTCCCCGAACAGATTCCGGTTCTGTTCTTCCAATTCATCATCTCCCATTTCGAAAATTTCCCCGCATTCGAGAATCGCAAACTCTTGGGTTCTATCCGTTCTGCTCAGGAAAGTTTTTGTTTTTTCAATCTGCTCCGACAATTCCTTTTCCGGAAAAAGGTTTTTCGCTTTCACTTCATCCAAAAACGAAAATAGTTTTGCAACTCCCTTGGCATAATTCCCGACAATGGCAATCGGATGTTCATAATCCCAAACAATGGAAGAACTGATTTTCGGATCCTGACTTGCCAGAATCTGAAAGGCAAGTGGAATGGAATAATTGTATTCGGCTATGCTTGCGATTCTATCGGTTGCATTCTTTTTCCGCTCTGTCGGATCGAATGCGATTGTGTAGAGGTAACTTCTGTTTGCCATGGGAATTTATTTTGCAGTCAATTTTTGAATCGCTTTTTCGAGACGTTTTTTCTTCGTTTCCTTTTCCATGTCGCCCAAACGTGAAGAAAGCACCTTGATGAATTCATTTTTGTATGCATCGGTAATTACGGGGACCGCATTTTCCGCATACTTGGGCAATTGATTGGTTGCACAGGTTTTCAATTCGGCAAGCAGCAACGTCAATACATTGTCGGCATAAGTTTTAGTCTTCGCCAATTGGGTCAGGATATTGATTCCATGGTCTTTGGTAATGACAGAACCTTTATCTGAAGCATCCATGATCTTGTTCAGGTTTTTGTAAATGCCTTTCGGATTTATTCCGGCAATACAATCGAGTGCCGTCATCGCTCCCCAAATGAGACGGTTGTTTTTTTGTTCGAGCAGCAATAGGAATTCCCTGTCGTAATCGGCAATCAGTTCCGCATCCAGTTCACCGATTTCATACAAGACCTTGATGCAATCGCTCTGGATGTTTTTGTCCTTGCTGAAAAGGTTTTCCACCAATTCCTTCACCGCTTTTTTGTCACCCGATTTGACCAATTGTTTGGCCAATTCCTGATTGGGTTTTTCGTCGCGCCTGCCTATTGCGGATGCCAATTTGTCGAGTACGCTCATGCATTTATTTTTTATTGTTTTCCTCCCATTGCCTGAACGGTTTCAGAATGAGATTTGAATTCGCATAACGGCGATCGTCCGAAACTTCACTGTCAATCCATTCGGGCAATTTTATTTTTTGACCGGCATCATCCAACTCGATTTCAGCGACAATCAAACCCGCGTTGTTTCCCTTGAATTCATCCACTTCCCACAAATCATTTCCGAACAGAACGTGATGGCGGATTTTTTCAATCACCTGTGTCGTGAATTCGTTGATCATCTTATCGGCATCTGCAACTGGAATTTCATATTCGAATTCCGATCGGGAAATCCCTTTCGTCGGACCTTTGATGGTAATGAATCCTTTATCGTCGGCAATCCTCAGCCGAATTGTTTTTGTCAAATCGGAAAATAAATACGCCTGCTTGATCAAGATGCTTTTCTGTGGCTTGACTTTCGACCACAAATCGTGTTTCACCAAAAACTTCCGTTCGATCTCGACTCCCATATTTTTTATTTTGTTCAAATTAAACAGAATGGATTGAAATCCGCCCAACTTCCACAATTAAGTTTTTACAATTTCCCAGAAAGAGTATTTTTGCACCCGCTTCACAGCCAACTTAGCTCAGGGGTAGAGCAGCTCATTCGTAATGAGCAGGTCGTCGGTTCAATTCCGACAGTTGGCTCAACAAAAAAGTCCTTCGCGATTGAAGGACTTTTTTTATTGGCATTTTTTCAGGATCAGCTTTTCACCGCAACCGGGAAAAGTTCTTTCAATTTCGCCACTGCATAATCCACTTCCTCTTTCGTATTGTATTTGCTGAATGAAAAACGGACCGATGGTCGTGTCATGTCTGTGCCGATTGCGCGCAATACATGCGAGCCCGTGTTGCTGCCCGATGAGCACGCACTGCCTGCCGATGCTGCAATTCCATTGATGTCGAGATTGAACACGAGCATTTCCGCATTTTCGGTTGGGGGAAGACAAACATTCAATACCGTGTAAAGCGAACTTCCTTTTGCATCGCCATTGAACGAAACTCCCGGCAAACTTTTTTCCAACTGCTCAATCATATACGTTTTCAGTCCCATGATTTTTTCCTGATGGCTTTTCAAATCGCGATAGGCAATCTCCATGGCTTTGGCGAGACCGATGATGCCATAAACATTTTCAGTTCCACCGCGCATGTTACGCTCCTGTGCTCCACCGAAAATCAAGGGGGAAACCTGAACATCGCTGTTGATGTAAATGAATCCGACGCCTTTCGGTCCGTGGAATTTATGTGCGGCGCAATTGATGAAATGCACATGAATGTCTTTCAGGTCAATTGCATAATGTCCGACTGTCTGAACCGTATCGGAATGAAAAATGGCATCGTATTTTTTTGCAAGCTCACCCACTTTTTTTATCGGAAGCAAATTCCCGATTTCATTATTCGCATGCATGAGTGAAATAAAAGATCGGTCATTGGTTTTCAATAACTCTTCCAGATGATTCAAATCAATGCTTCCGTCTTTGGTCAGGTTCACCATGCTCAATTTTATCGCTCCCCGATCGGCCATAGCCTCGAGTGTGTGCAGGACTGCATGATGTTCGATCGGAGAAGTGATGGCATGTTTCAAGCCGAGACCGTCAATGGTACAGCGGATGGCCATGTTGTCCGCTTCCGTTCCACCCGAAGTGAAAAATATTTCCGAAGGCGAACAATTCATCAAACGTGCAACTGTCTTGCGTGCCTGCTCGAGCAATGCGCGTGTCTGCCTTCCCCATGCGTGGATGGAAGACGGATTTCCGAAATGTTCTGTCATCAGGGGAAGCATCGCATCAAGCACTTCTTTGTCAAGCGCAGTTGTTGCGGCGTTGTCGAAATAAACTTTCATATCGTGAAGATTGGAGAATGCAAAGGTACGATTCCAATATTCAAAAATTCAAGGATTCGGGGATTCTTGCGAATGGAATCAATTGGAAACTATAAATGGTCAAAATAAGTTCACCAATGAATCCTTGGATTATGGAAATCAGGCCTGTTGTTGCACCTTGATCAATTCGCGAATGTCGGTAATGATTTTTTTTGCGAGATTTTCTGCGGTGGTTTCCGATTCACTTTCGGAATAAATGCGGATGATGGGTTCGGTGTTTGAACGGCGCAAATGCACCCATTCCTTGTCGAATTCAATTTTCACTCCATCGACGGTATTGACAGGTTGTTTCTTGTATTTTGTTTTTAT
>CAYMZV010000404.1:0-3600 GCA_964394965.1 uncultured Chryseobacterium sp. | reverse complement strand
GTGGCAGCAATGCCGTCAATCACATGTATCGCCAGGGAATCAAAGGTGTTGACTTCGTCGTTTGCAACACCGACAAGCAAGCGCTTGACATGAGTCCGGTTCCGCACAAGGTTGTTCTCGGTGCAACACTTACCGAAGGACGTGGTGCAGGTTCACTTCCTGAAGTGGGAAGGAATGCTGCGATTGAAAATATCGAAGACATCCGCAGCATTCTTGCAAACAATACAAAAATGGTTTTCATCACAGCGGGAATGGGTGGTGGAACAGGAACGGGTGCGGCGCCGATCATCGCTGGCATTGCGCGCGAAATGGGAATCCTCACTGTTGCAATTGTTACCGTGCCGTTTTTGTTCGAAGGAAAAAAACGTCGGGTACAAGCGGAAGAGGGTTTGGAACAATTGAAACAGAATGTGGATACGCTTCTCGTGATTTGCAATGACAAATTGCGCGAGATGTACGGAAATCTAAAACTCAGCGATGCATTCTCACATGCCGATGATGTGCTTGCGATTGCAGCAAAATCAATCGCGGAAGTCATTTCGCTTACACAACAAATCAACGTTGACTTCGCCGATGTGTGTACGGTGATGAGAAACAGTGGCGTTGCAATCATGGGAAGTGCAATGGTGTCGGGAGAAAACCGTTCGATCCGTGCAGTGGAAACGGCATTGAATTCTCCTTTGTTGAATGACAACAATATTACCGGTGCGCGTTATGTGTTGTTGAATATTGTTTCCGGTGCGAATGAAATCACGATGGATGAGTTGGGTGAAATCACCGACTACATTCAGGAAGCTGCCGGACAGACCGCGGAAATCATCAAGGGATACGGAGTTGATCCGGAACTTGGCGACAATGTGAATGTCACAATTATTGCAACCGGATTCAATCAGAATTCTCCGGTGTCTTACGAATATTCAAAAAAGCCCGCGCAGGAAAAAGTCGTTTTGAAATTGGATGAAACCAAAACTGCAACACCTGTTCAGGAAGTGAAAGCGGAAACAACAACAGAAACAGTAAATCCGCTTGAACCGTTTTTGGTTTCCAAGCAACCACCTGTAGCAGAAACAAAGGTTGAAGAAAAGACAGAAGCTCCCGTTGCGGAAATCACAAATCCGCTTGAACCGTTTTTGTTGGTGAAAGTCGATGAATTTGTTCCGGAAGTTTCATCAGAACCGGTTGCAGAAAAAATTGTTGAGCCGGTTGCCGAAGTGAAAATGGTAGAAGAGGTAATCGCTCCGGTTGCGGAAATGAAAATTGAGGAGCCTGTTGCAGAAATAGAAGCAGAAGAGGAAGTTGTTGCTCCCATTACTGAAGTGACAACCGTACAGGAAGAAATCATTACTGCACCCGTTGCTGAAATCGTCGAGGAAAAAGTTGCCGAACCGATTGCAGAAACAACAACCGTTCTTGACGAGGTGACAGCCCATGTCGCTGAAGATGTGATTGCTCCTGTTGCCGAAGAAATGGTAACTCCGGTTGCTGAAACGACATCTTCCGAAGAAATTGTCGCTCCTGTCATCAATACAAATGTGGAGTTTGAAATCACGAATTTGAGTTCTTCAACGGAAGAAACTTCAAGTTGGGAAATGACATCCGAAGAGGAAAATTCCATTGAGTCGGAATACTCTGAAAATGTTTCATCTGACCTATCCGTTTCTGAAAAATGGGAAGAACCGGTTGCAGAAATGAAATCGGAGCCGATTGCGGAAATAAAATCGGAGCCGGTTGCAGAAATAAAATCGGAACCTGTTGCGGAAGTGAGTTCTTCCAACGAACCTTTCCTCGTTAAAAAGGAAGAGCCGGTTGCTGAAGTTGCACCCGAGCCGGTTGCTGAAAAATTAAGCGAGCAGGAAATAGCGAAAAAAATTGCAACGGAAGAATTGCAAAGAAAAGCGCAGGAGCGGATTCAAAAATTGAAGGAGTTGAGCTTGAAATTGAAGACACCGCAAGGGTTGAATGAAATGGAACACGAGCCAGCTTACAAGCGTCGCAATATCAATTTGGAAAATGTTCCGCATTCTTCCGAGTCACAGGTTTCGCGCTACACGCTTTCTGAAAACGAAGACAAAAAAGTGGAGATCCGTCCGAACAATTCTTTTCTTCACGACAACGTAGACTAAATCAAACACCGGAAAACGGTTTTCAAATCGTCATCAGATTTGGGAATCTGATTTTTCTCCAATCTGGAATTTTTTATAATGACAATCGAGGAAAAAATAAACGCGGACATTAAAACGGCGATGCTTGCAAAAGATGCAGGCCGTTTGGAAGCGTTGCGTGCTGTGAAGTCGGCCATACTGTTATTGAAAACTTCTGCTGAAGGTTTGACAGAAGAATCAGCTGCAAAAGCGATGCAGAAGGAAGTGAAGAAGAGAAGGGAGACCGCCGAGATTTATAAACAGCAAAACAGGAATGATCTTGCCGATGTGGAAATTTATCAGGCGAATGTCATTGAAGAATATTTACCGAAACAAATGAGTGAAGCCGATTTGCGAACTGCACTTCAACAATTGATTTCGGAATTGGGCGCATCCTCTCCGGCAGAAATGGGAAAGGTAATGGGTGTCGCTTCAAAAAAATACGCGGGGCAAGCCGATGGAAAAATGATTTCAACCATCGTGAAGGAATTGCTCGGCAAAGGTTAATTTGTGTGTTAATTGTGTGTGTAATGAACGTTCGGCTGTGTGTGGCCGGACGTTCTTTTTTTGTAAAAACCCCAAGCAGAAACAATATGGTTTTTGATTCGGGAAATCAGGAGAGCAGAAAATTTATCAGGGTGAAAATATTTTCCGGAAAATAATTCCCTTTCGCTTTTTTATCCTGATTTTTTATTTGTGATCCCAAGTAGTCCAGATATTTTGTCCGGCTATCGAAAGATTAATTTCCCTGACTGTCGAAAATGATTTTTCTCGCTTGTGTAATGTCACCGGCTTTGATCTGCAGAAAATAAATTCCGTCAGCCATTCCATCCGGTTTCCAATTGATCGTGTGCTGACCGCCTTCCATTGTTCCGTTATAAATCGTTGCGACTTGTTGACCGGTTATATCATAAACGGTAATGTTCACTTTTTCAGGTTGCGTAAGTGTCACTTGAATGGAAGTTGCAGTGCTGAATGGATTCGGCATCGCGGTTATTTCCATTTGTGGACGGCTGTTCTCTGTAATTCCTGTAGCGTTAACGGTTACGTTGACACAATTCGAATCAATGCAAGTGCCGCTTGATGCATCTACATAATACATGCACAAATGATAAGTTCCAGCCGATGCATAAGTGTGTGTTGCAGTTTGTGTGACTGCGGGTGTGGTCAAGTCTCCCCAATTGTAAACATAAGTAGGAATGATGGCGCCTGTTCCAGTTCCTGTTACCGAAATCATCAAGCCGTTTGGCGTAACGGTTGGACCGGCAGTGATGGTGCATTGTGCTGTTGCACCGATTGAAAAAAGGAGAAGTGCAAAAATTGTGAGAGAGTAAAGTTTTGTTTTCATGGGCTTTGGGTTGATGTCTTGATTCGGGAATTTCAGTTCAAGGTTAGGGCAAAAACACTGGATTGTCAATATGATATCGGAAAATAGTTTCTCACTTGAAAGTTCATTGTC
>CAYMZV010000403.1:0-3602 GCA_964394965.1 uncultured Chryseobacterium sp. | reverse complement strand
GCATAAGCGCCCGCCTTGTGCGCAGCCGCCGTGATGGTTTCCATTTCGAAAACCTGTCCGCTGTAATAATTTACACCACCGATAAAAACAAGCGCAAGTTCATTGGCATTTTTTTCAATTGCCGATAAAATATCTTCTGTGCGAATGGTGTGCTCGCCTTCGCGCGGAGCGATTTCAATGATGGCATCTTCGGGGTCATGTCCATGAAATTTCACTTGCGATTCGACAGCGTACTGATCGGAAGGAAATGCTTTTTGCTCGACAAGTATCTTGTAACGTTTTCCGCGCGGACGGTAAAATGAAACCATCAGCAAGTGAACATTCACCGTGAGTTGATTCATCACCACCACTTCAATCGGTTTCGCCCCGACAAGTCTAGCAGTTTGTTCCGTCAGGAATTCATGATAGGAAAACCACGGATTCTTCGCATGAAAATGCCCTTCCACTCCATGAATCGCCCAATCCTCCAATTCCTGTTCGATGAATTTCCTTGTTGTTTTCGGTTGCAATCCGAGGGAATTCCCCGTGAAATAAACCACATCTTCCCCGTTGAATTGCGGAAAATAAAAACGTTCGCGGAATTTTTTCAGCGGATCCTCCGCATCCATCCGTCGTGCAAAATCAATCGTGTTTTCGTAGCGCATAATTGACCGTGAAATTATGAATTCTAATTTTATGAATGCCGAAATAAATTCATCCGGCGATCCTCAATTTTCCTAATTTAGATACACTCCAAAAAAATCAAAATGAAAAAAAACTATACCCTTTCATTTTTCTTCTGCTCAATCGTTGCTCTCGGTCTCGCACAACAAAACAATCCGCACTGTGGAACCGATATGCACACACGGGCATTGACACAAAACGATCCGCATTATTCCGTTTCACGCAATGATTATGAAAACGCAGTCAATGAATGGATTTCCAGAAACTATAATCCCCATGTGCAATCAGTCCGTGTGGTTCCGGTGGTTGTACATGTCGTTTACAAAACCCCGCTTGAAAATATCGGCGATCCGCAGGTGATTTCGCAAATTGATGTGCTCAATGAAGATTATGCAAGACAAAATGCCGATACGGTCAACACACCGGCGGCATTTCAACCTGTTGCAGCCAATACGGGAATCCAATTCTGTCTCGCACAAACCGATCCTTCGGGAAATCCAACAACCGGCATCGAACACATTTCAACGGCAACAATTTCGTTTACGACCAATGATTTTGTCAAGTCGGCGTCAACAGGCGGAGCAAATAGCTGGGACCCGACGAGGTATCTGAATATTTGGGTTTGCAATTTGTCAAATGGCCTTTTGGGTTATGGGGAATTCCCAACGTCAACCCTGAGCCAGACTTTCGGAGTTGTAATACAATACAACGCGTTCGGGAGGATCGGGACATTGCAATCGCCTTTCAATACGGGAAGAACATGCACACATGAAATCGCACACTGTTTCAATCTCTATCACATCGCCGCAAGTGCAAGTTGTGTGGACAATGACCAATGCGCCGACACTCCGGTTCCACATGACCAGCTGCTCAGTTCCTGTCCGACATTTCCGTTGCTGGATGCATGCAACACAACTTCGCCCGGCGTGATGTTCATGGACTACATGACAAATGCACCTGATGACAATTGCATGAATATGTTTACTGCCGATCAGTCGGCAAGGATGAATGCCGTGTTGAATGTTTCCCCTTACAATTCACTCGTTACTTCAACCGTCTGTTCACCGGCAACGGGAATAAACAATCCTTTGCTTTCCGCCGATGGCATTTCAATTTATCCGAATCCCTCTTCAGGAATTTTTTCCGTGAAACTTTCAGCAACTCCCGTTTCCGGAATTTCGGTTTATGATGTGCTTGGAAATAAGATTGCCGAGTTCACACCAACAGAAATAAAAAATGATGTTTATGAAATGGATTTGTCCGGTCAGGCGGAAGGTGTTTATTTTTTGCAAATCGTCACTGCCGAACATAAAGTGATCAACCGAAAGATAATTCTTGCACGATAATCCGGCTCCGACATTACCTTTGCCACACAATCAATCTGCGAAATCTGTGGCCATGAATACAAAACGTTCCGAGCAGCTTTTCTCAAAAGCGAAAGAATATTTTCCCGGCGGTGTCAATTCTCCCGTTCGTGCATTCCGTTCGGTTGGCGGAACACCTTTATTTATTGCCAAGGGAAAAGGGTCGCACATTTGGGATGCGGATGGAAATGAATTCATCGATTATTGCTGTTCTTGGGGACCGCTCATTCTCGGTCATGCGGATGCGCGTGTGGTGAATGCAGTGAAAACCACTGTCGAAGAGGGAAGTTCTTTCGGTGCGCCGACTGAATTGGAAAACAAATTGGCGGAATTGATTCTTTCGAATAATCCTTTCATTGAAAAAATCCGTTTCGTCAGCTCGGGTACGGAAGCAGTGATGAGTGCGATACGGCTTGCGCGCGGATATACGGGAAGAAACAAGATCCTGAAATTCGAAGGGTGTTATCATGGACATTCCGATTCGCTATTGGTAAAAGCGGGATCGGGATTGGTCACTTTTGGAAACACTTCTTCCGCCGGAGTTCCGGAAGCATTCGTGAAAGAAACCGTTATTGTGCCGTTGAACAATAAAAAAGCGGTGGAAGAGGCATTCGCACAATTCAAGAATGAGATTGCCTGTGTCATCATCGAACCGATCCCTGCGAATAACGGATTGCTGTTGCAGGGAAAAGATTATCTCCAATTTCTCCGCGACATTACCAAACAAAATGGGGCGTTGCTTTTATTTGACGAAGTGATTTCCGGTTTCAGGATTGGATTTACGGGTGCAGCCGGATATTATGGAATTCATCCCGACATTCTCACGTATGGAAAAATCATCGGTGGCGGATTGCCGGTTGGCGCTTACGGTGCAAGCAGGGAAATCATGGCGAAAATTTCTCCCGACGGTGATGTGTACCAAGCCGGAACCTTGTCGGGAAATCCGGTGGCGATGAGTGCAGGAATTGCACAGCTTTCCGCTTGTCTCGAAAAGGATTTTTACAAGGAGTTGGAACGCAAAACAAAATTGCTGATCAGCGGAATTCAAAAACACATTGCTGAAAAAAAATATCCCGTAAAACTATTTTCAATCGGTTCCATTTTCTGGATTGCATTTACCGAGAAGGAAACCATTTCATCTTCCGATGACATTGATCCGAACAGCATGACGCATTTCAGGAAATTGTACCATGCCCTTTTGGAAAAAGGAATTTATCTCGGACCATCCGGTTATGAAGTCGGATTTGTTTCTTCCGCACACAGCGAAAAGGACATTGAGAAAACGATCGGCGACTTTTCTTTTTCGCTGGATGAGGTTTTCAAAAATTAATCAAAACTGTTTCTTGCTTTTTCAATGGAATAAAACGCAAGCGGATTTCATTGCTGTTTCAGTCCCAGCTTGATGGTGGTCCATCCTTTATTGGTTTCGTACAAGGCGCTTCTGTCAACTTCACCGCCACCGCCGTATCCACCACCGCCGCCATGCATTCCTCCTCCTCCGCCATATCCACCACCTCCTCCACCACCATGCATTCCTCCTCCACCACCGCCATAACCACCGCCACCGCCACCACC
>CAYMZV010000402.1:0-3620 GCA_964394965.1 uncultured Chryseobacterium sp. | reverse complement strand
GAAGGATCACAAGCACGAAATTGTTTTTTACAAGAGTGTGCGCAGTGACCGTTGGTGGATGGAAGTTCCTTATCCGCCGAATCAGAAATTGCGTTTTGAAAGACATGCGTTGGTACCGTGTTCGTACAATGATTATGAAGAAGCCTGCAAGGAGGAAATGCCCGACCGTTGGTTGCAGACTTTCCAGAAATTGAGTTGAATTTCAAAGTGAATTGATTTCAGTTTTCCCAACCGGCAATCAACCAATCGGATTTTTTTGCGTGAGGTCCGAAGGACTCCTTCGGAGGATTGCAGTGGTTACCCCGCAGTTCACAAAAAATTTATCCAGAATAAAAAATCGCGAGGAGTAATAGCGGAAAGCCCGACCCCGAAGGGGGCACGCCCGAATGAAAAAGCGGGCAGTGAAAAAAGAGACAGTTGTGTTTTTTTGAATCGTTGAATTTTATTTTCCCCAATCGACAATCGGCAGTCAACCAATCGGCAATCCTTCCGGTGTATCTTTTTTTTGGTTGTGTGTTATAAAAGAAATCAGCAAAAGATTTCTCACTCCGGTATGGGCAAACACACCGGGCAACACAATCAGCCATGAAAAAATTACTTACCGTCATCGGGTTTTCACTCGGAAGCATTTCTGTTTTTTCGCAACAGGATCCACAATTTTCGCAATACATGTACAATAAACTTTTTGTAAATCCGGCTTATGCGGGCATGCGTGAAGCGTTTTGTTTCACTGCAATTGCGCGGCAGCAGTGGGCGGGATTCGATGGTTCACCGAGGAGTGGTGTTTTTTCTGCGGATTGTTTTTTACCGAATGTGGGAGGAAGGGGAGGGAGCGGTGTGGGAGTGAATGTGATGTATGACCAACTCGGCTTCGAGAGCAATATGGCTTACCGATTGAATTATTCCTTTCATCAGGAGATTGGCGATGGCGGTGTTTTGGGAATCGGCATTGAAGCGGGAGCTTTCAGCAAACGCTTGGGACCGACAGGTTCGCAGCAATGGTTATCGACAACGAATTGGCAAACGGATCCAACCATTCCGACTCAAATAAAAAAGACGGTGCCGGATTTGGGAGGGGGAGTTTGGTATCAACAAAGAAATATCTGGGTTGGCGTATCATCGACACATTTGAATGCGAGTCAGATCAACGATGGAATACAAGTGGTGAGTTTGACGACACACAATCTGCTTTTCCAAATGGCGCGGCATTATTATGTAGCGGGCGGGATCAATCTTCCGATCAATCCATCCTGGGAAATACGTCCTTCTTTCCTTGTGAAATCGGATGCAACGGTAACAACTGTGGATTTAAATGTATTGGCCATGTTCAGGCAACGGTTTTGGTTTGGCGCTTCCTATCGTTTCAAGGATGCGATTTGTCCGATGGCCGGATTCCAGATTCCCAATGTGAATGCGAAATCGAATGGAATGCCTGATGGCGGTTTGAAGATTGGGTTTGCGTATGATTATACAACATCAGACCTGAAGAATTACAATAACGGTACATTTGAACTATTCCTGAATTACTGTATTCCTGCAAGCAATATATTCGGGGTTAACAGCGAACGTTTTTTCAATTAGCTGCCAAATGTTAAAAGTGGTGATGGATATATGAGGTGTTGTTTTGGCCAAGGAAAGGATTTGAACAGGGTGTGGTTAAAAAAGTTTTGTTTAAATAAAATGAATATCTATCTTAGCGACCTGTGTATTGAAAATACACAATTAAAACGTGTGGCAAAACACCTGAAATCCATGAGAAAAACTCTTACTGTTATTGCATTCGCCCTTGGAACAACTGCAGCATTTTCACAGCAGGATCCCCAATTTACACAGTACATGTACAATAAATTGTTCATGAATCCGGGTTATGCCGGAATGCGTCAGGCGCTGTGTGGAACTGTTATTGACCGCCAGCAATGGACGGGTTTTGATGGAGCTCCAAAAACTTTTGTTTTGTCTGCGGATTGTTTCCTTCCACAAGTTCATGGTGGTGTAGGTCTTAACATTCTCTCCGATAAGCTCGGATTTCAGAATACAACGGCTTACCGTTTCAATTATTCCTTTCATGCTACGAATGTTCTTGGTGGTGTTTTAGGAATCGGTGCCGAGCTTGGCGCTGTGAGTACGCGTATCGGTCCTGGAGCAAATCAATCTTGGCTTGCAACAACAGCATGGCAGAATGATGCATCGATCCCACCCCAAATCAAGAAAACTGTTTTTGATGCAGGTTTTGGATTGTGGTATCAGCGTCAAGGATTGTGGTTTGGAATTTCTTCCACTCACTTGCCTGCAAGCAAGGTTAATGATGGAACCTCTTCGGTTAATCAAGTTCCATCCAATTTGCCGCTTACTCACCAGCTTGTTTACCAAATAGCACGTCACTATTTCATTACCGGTGGCTATAATTTCCCAATTGGTTCTGGCGGTTCATGGGAACTTCGTCCATCATTCCTTGTGAAATCTGATGCGACCATCACTTCCTTTGATATCAATGTCATTGCATTGTATAACCAACGTTTTTGGTTTGGCGGTTCTTACCGTTTTCAGGATGCTATTTGCCCAATGGTTGGTTTTATGCTTCCAAACTCAAAAGCTACTTCTGATGAGCGTCCAGGTGGTGGAATGAAAGTGGGCTTTGCTTACGACTATACCACTTCTAACCTCAAGAATTACAATAATGGTACTTTCGAATTATTTATAAACTACTGTGTACCAATTATTCCGCCAGTTCATCGTACAGGTCATGGGGATGTGCGTATTTTCGATTGAGCCAAACGGAAAAAACAGGGAAACGTAACCTTTATAATTAAAACACCGTAAAGACGTATCTGTTGCCTGTTAAATCATCATACTCTTTTCTGTATGATGATTTTCTGCAATATGAAGGCAATTTGGAAACATTGCCAACGTTATTATAATACCAACACCAGAGTACTACAATTAAAGGGAAAACTAAAGGAGGCACAAATGAAACGATTGTTGTTTGTGGGCATTATTGCCGTTCTGTTGCTTAATTCCTGTGATACGGAAAACGGGCAACTTATGGGCGTGCAAAATCGCCCTGTATGGTATCCGTTCGATCCGTATGGAATGCTTTACTGTCCAATGGGAAGTTTCAACATGGGACCGAGTGATGAGGATATTGCATATGCGCATACGACTAAGTCTAAAACCGTGTCGGTGCAAGCATTTTACATGGATCAAACTGAAATTTCCAATAATGAATGGCGTCAGTTTGTATACTATGTTCGAGATTCATTGGCACGTCGTCTTCTTGCTACAAATGGTTTTGAAGATGATTATTTGGTTCCTGAAGAAGAATGGCATGGATATGACCAGAATGGTCCACTTTACGTGGAGGATGATATGCCCCAAGATCCATATCTTCCCTTGAATTGGGAGGAAAAAATACATTGGGATGCAACTGACCCTGATTACAAAGCGGCTCTCAATGATTTGTATCTTCCTGCTGAGGAGCGTTTTTGGCATCGCAAAGAAATAGATGCCCGTAAACTTATTTATGAATATTATCGGATAGACCTTCGTACGGCTGCACAAAAAACTAACCGCTATATTCCAAAAACAGAAAAGAACCCTTCCGAAGATGGTCGTACTGAACA
>CAYMZV010000401.1:0-3646 GCA_964394965.1 uncultured Chryseobacterium sp. | reverse complement strand
TTGAATGACAACAATGGATCCGTGTCGTAGATATATAAAAAATGATCCTTCGGTGGAAGTATTTCAAAAATGGCAAGTACAAAGGAGAGAATGACAATAAAGATTCCGATGTAATATTTTCCACGTTCGCTTTCGTTTTCTCTCTGAAAAAGATCACGGATTCCCAAAAGGAATATTCCCAATGCAATGATGCATGCGAACAGGTGCGTCTGTGCAAGCAATGCAAGCGCAAGTGAGAACAGGATGAAATGTTTTTTCCTTTGTTCAAAAAGCGAACAGACAATAACCAGAAACAAAAATGCAATTGCATAATTCCTGCTGATCACCGTGTATTCATAAAAAATAAAATAGCTGAAAACAATCGGGATTTTTACCGGCATGGAAAATGGCGAATGGCGCATGAAAATGAATACCGACAAAATCGAAATGCCGAGATTCAAAACCTGCATGGAAAAAGGATCGGAAGAAAAATGGGTCAGCACAAACAGCATCACATTCCAAAGCAAGGGATGTCCTTCGTACCGCGCATTCCAAGCCATTTCGGAAAGGGAGGAACTGTCTTTCGCCAGCAACCAGTGATGCGCTTCATCCAACCATATTTCATGGTGGAGAATTCCCACATAACCGAGCACGGAAAAAAGAATCGTCACGGCAATGACAGAAATCCACGGTGTTGTTTTCATTCCATCACTTTTCATCGGTCGGCAACAGATTCTTTTTTTCAATTTGTAAAAGCCGCATTCTTTTTTTCTGTTCGACATTCAAATGAACAAGAATGGCAATGCTTCCGAAAACAAGAGCCGCCATTTTTTCAGTGTCCAAAAACGCATTGAAAAATCCATGGACATAATACGTCACCAAACCGAGCAATGCACCAATGGCAATCAGCCTTTCCTTTTTTTCAAGTGGCCGATAAATTATTTTCAACCCGTATCCGATCACGGAAAACATCAACACAACATAAATCAGCATTCCGGGGATTCCCTCTTCGGAAAGTGAATTGAAAATTTCGGAATGCGCATGTCCGTTCGTACCGCGGAATGTGCTGATGCGTGTCATGTCCGCTTGCGACTGAAAACTTCCATACACGAATTGATAAGTGCCCGGACCGAATCCCGTCAACGGTTTTTTCTCTGCCATCCGAATGGCACATTTCCAGCGATTGATCCTTTCAAGATTGGAAACATCGGACTGCAAATTCGTGACGGAAAGAATGTGTTCTGAAATATCCCCCTTGTTGCTCGTCGATTCGGTTCGCTTGATGAGTTCAAGAATCGGATTGTAATTTTTATACACGATCATTCCACCGAAAAAAAGCAACAGCAAAATGATCCAGAACCTGATCCTGAAAAAAATAAAAATCCGGAAGAGCAATGCCACTCCCAAACTGATCCATGCCGCACGTGAATAGGAAAGGAATTCGCCCGTTGAAATCAAGATGGCAAGCAGAAGAAGTCCGAAATAATTTACACCGCGGATTGCAAATTCTTTTGCGTGAAAAACAATCATCAGCAGCATCGGCAACAAAAAGGCAAGGCACGCACCGTAAATCGTATGCTCTGGAAAGAATGGACGCGGCATGAGATAGGCGGAGATCGCCGAAAAATCGCAAAGCGCATGGTAATAAAGGGTGTGCAGAACCGGAATCAAACAACCCGATGCGTAAATCAGGAATAACCTCAAACCGTTTTTCAGATTTTCAAACCATTGGGAAAACAGGATGTAAAAGACAACGATGTAACTGAAACGCACAATGCATCTTTTAAAACTCACGAGCGGAAGTTCGCCATTTGCCGAGCAGACAATCATCCACATCAATTCCAGGAAAATCAAGATCGTAAGCGGATGTTTTAGAACCGACCGGCTTATTTTCGGATGAAGCAACCAATACACGAGCATCACCAACACAAAAATCCCGAGCAACGGTTCCGCCGGAAAATCCGTTTGCGCCCCTCCTCCGATTTCCGAATTCACCGAGAGCGGAATCAAAAAAACAAGAATCGGAATGCAAAGTTTCCGGTTGAAGAAAAGCACATATCCCAAAACGGGAACAGTCAAAAGGCAAATCAATCCCGTTAGCGTTTCGGTTGTGTTCAGTGCAACAAAAAAGGCAATGAGGATGGCCGACAGAAAAAGGATTCCTGCGGGAAGATAATTTTCGTATCGCTGGAAGATCCTGTTCATGAATTTTTCATCTCTGCCCTCACCTTGCGGATTTTTTCAAAAAACAACAGGAATGAAATTGAAAAAAACAGGGAGCAGATTCCGGCAACGGAAAGATTGAAAAAATAGGAAGGCGAAACTTTTTTGAAAGAGGCTCTTGCGCGGTCAACCACATACACCTGCGTAATCGGGCTGTCGCATTCCGCTTTCGCCTGCTCGTAACGCGCGGAAATCTCATTCAGCCGCGACTGCTCATAAATGTATTGGTTCAGTATCCGTTCGAGTTCGGTACTCATTGGCGTTTTTCCGCTGCCGCCGAGGGTTTGCACAAATCCCTGGAGATTGACGAGCGCCACCAAATCGCTTTCGGAATTTCCACGGAGCTTTTCAATCTTTTTTTTCAGTGTGTCGACCACTTCCTTTTTCGCATCGTATTCTTTTTCGATGGCATGAAACGCATTCAATTCATTTTGCTTGAAGATGCGGCTCCTCACACCATTTGCAAGTTCGATGATATAATTTGCAATGTCCGCACTCAACTCCGGTTTTTCAGTAGTCACCTTGATGATGATCGACATGTAAGGTGACCGCGTGAAGTCAACATCCTGCAAAAATTTCTGCCGCAGCTGATCCATTCTGTCAACCGCATTATTGTCGATTCCATAATAGGAAACGAGATCGAATTTTTCCACCACACTGTCACGTACTTCGTCCGACTCCAACAATTGCAACAGACGGTCGGCCTCGACATCATATCCGAAAACCGGATTCTCGATGACGGATTCAACCTTATTGTTGTAAACGGGAAAAATAATCGCAGAAGAACTGTACCGCTTGTGGGCTATCGACGTAAGTATTCCGACAACAATTATTGCAATCAGGCAAGTGATCAGAATTGTTTTCCGCTTACGGAAAAGGAAGCGAAGAAATTCTAGACTTTCAACCGAATCATCATGCATGGAATCCATCCCGTTTTTATTTTGATCTAAATTTAATAAAACAAGCAGTGCTTCGGTTAAAAGAAAAACAACCGCATGGCATCACCCTTGTTCATGAAGCGAGGATCAATTATTCCGTTTCCGGAAAAAGGTCTATCGGGAAGGAACTGAACGGTTTTTCATTTCCCCGGAAAATACCCTGATCCGATTCGAAAACCAATCGGGTCACATGGACTTGCAGCGCGAATCCGGTATTTTCCATCCTTTCTAGGCAAATTTCAGGGGGCATTTATCATCATTCCCCCAATGAAAATGCCTTGAAGACCAGAAAAAAAGGGAGGTATTAGGACGAATGAAAAAACCGTACTATCTTTCGAGGCAATTCAATAAATTATTCACATTACAAGTTCTTTGCATGAAAACCGGAACAATTAAATTCTTCAATGCGACCAAAGGATATGGTTTCATTAAAGACGATGAAACAGGAAGCGAAGTTTTCCTCCACATCACAGGTCTAATCGATCAGCCAGTGAACACAGGCGACC
>CAYMZV010000400.1:0-3658 GCA_964394965.1 uncultured Chryseobacterium sp. | reverse complement strand
TGTCGAACCGTCCAACCCTCATTGCGGTATGGTGTATCGAACAATTGGTCAGAAAGTTCAGCGGTTTCCTTTTTCATTTTTTCAGGAAAATTTCCGATGACTGTAATCTGTTCCGAAACCTTTGTGAAATCAAAAGTATCCGGTCTGGTCCATTTTCCAATGGGATAGCGGAGGTGATCAAGTTCGTTGGACATGTTTTTTCTTTTCAAGGTAAAGATCGAAAAGAAAAGCGGAAGGAAGGATTTACCACCCCATCAAATCAATCATTCCCCAAAGCAGCAATGCAATTCCAATCGTTGTGATTCCATACATCGCATAATTGATGGAAAATCCGGAATGGAAAAGCAAAAGTGTAATGACAAATCCGAACACCAACAGGAATGAACCGACAAATACCAGTTTGAATCCGCGTTTTTTCCTGCGGATGTAATTCAATGCTTTCAGCTCGTCGATTATTATTTCAATGATAATCACGGAAGCGCCCTGTTGGGAAAGATTGACTTGGATATGATGGAACTCGATTCCCTTTTGAAATTGCTCCAAGGCCAATTCACGGAATTTTGTGTGTTCATGATTTTCTTCCATGCGGAGTGGTTGATCCATTTCCCATTTCAACCCGGCGGAAGGCATTCATGATCAATGATGATAAATCGTTTTTGAAAAATACAACACTTTCGGAACTTTCAAAATTTAATCCGATCAAATTCTTGGTGATAGAAATCACATTCAGTTGAGCGTGCCCTTCCTTTGTCAGGTCGGGCTATCCGCTGCAAGTCCGTCCACCCGTCAGCTGCACACTTCGGGCTTTCCGCTCCTATCCTCCGAAGGAGTCCTACGGACCTCACGCAAAAAAATAATGGAAAATATTTTTCATCCCACCTGCGAAAATCTGCGGAATCTGTGGCTAACTTTATCCAATGAAAATCACCCACACCGTTCTCGATCGTTTTTTGCGTTATGTGAAAATCGATACACAATCCGATCCCAATTCACCGACTTGCCCTTCCACCGAAAAACAAAAAAATCTCGGAAAAATTTTGGTGGAGGAATTATTGGCCATTGGAATTTCCGATGCGCACATGGATGAATACGGATATGTATACGCAACAATTCCCGCGACTACGACAAAAAAAATACCTGTCATTTGTTTTTGTGCACACATGGACACATCACCCGATTGCAGTGGAAAAGATGTGAAACCGCAAGTGCATAAGAATTACGAGGGAAAGGATATTGTACTTTCTGGAGAGCCTTCACAGATCATTCGTCTCGCAGAACATGAAGCGCTCAAGGATCAAATGGGGAATGACATTGTCACTTCCGATGGGACAACTTTATTGGGTGCCGACAACAAGGCGGGTGTTGCGGAAATAATGGATGCCGCGAATTATTTTGTTTCCCACCCCGAAATCAAGCATGGAAAAATCAGGATTCTTTTTACGCCCGATGAAGAAATCGGTAGGGGAGTGGACAAGGCCGACATGAAAAAACTCGGTGCAGATTTCGGTTATACAATGGACGGGGAAACGATCGGGCATCTGGAAGACGAAACTTTTTCGGCCGACGCTGCAACGCTTGTCATTCATGGCGTTTCCACACATCCCGGATTTGCAAAAGGGAAAATGGAGAATGCGTTGAAAATTTCCGCACAGGTTTTGGATGCACTTCCGAAAACAACATTCACTCCCGAAACAACTTCCGGCAAAGAGGGATTTGTCCATCCGACTTCCGTGAATGGTACGTTGGAACAAACCACTATCAATTTTATCCTCCGCGATTTTTCCGATGAAGGATTGCGCCACAAGGAAAAATTGTTGAGTGACACCGTGAAAGGTGTAATGAAAAATTTTCCGAAATCCTCTTACACGCTTGTTGTGAAAGAACAATATCGCAACATGAAAATGGTGCTCGATAAAAATCCGCAAGTGGTGGAGTTCGCACTTGAGGCGATCAAGCGTTCGGGCATCACGCCTGTGCGTTCGAGCATACGCGGGGGAACCGATGGATCACGATTATCATTCATGGGATTGCCTTGCCCGAATATCTTCGCCGGCGAGCACGCATTCCATTCACGTCAGGAATGGGTTTCCGTTCAGGACATGGAAAAAGCCGTTGAAGTGATTGTGAATTTGGCGATGATTTGGGAAGAGAAAGGGTAGGATTGAAGATTTTATGATTGCCAATTTCCGATTGTATTATCGTTCGTTTTTCAATCGGCAATCAACAAATCAGAAAAATTCCGTCGTCACTGCTTCACCAGCAAGATATCCTTGCTCATTTCCCCCTGCGGGCCGATATCAAAGATATTTACGGTTTCAATGTATTCCTTGCAACCCGGTGCATCGACAGTGAGAATGTATTTTCCCGGAGGAAGTGCCATGACGAATGTTTTTGTCGTTGGGTTGGGGCGGTAACTTCCGAAATCCTCTTTTGTGGAAGCGAGTGATACATCAATGGTAAGGTCGGCGGTATTCATTGCCGAATCGGGCGAGATGATTTTTCCGGTGAGTACGGTGAATGTGCTTGCCTGCACTTCATTGAAAACGATCCGCCAGATATCCATGTCGCCCATTCCACCATCGCGGTCGCTGGAGATATAGGCAACACGGTTGTTTTCGGTAAAACTTATTGTCAAATCATCTTCCGGAGAATTTACAGGATAGCCCACATTTTTCGGAGTGGACCAAGTGTTATTGTCCTGATCCCAGATCGAATAGAATAAGTCATAACCGCCCATGCTGTTGTGTCCTTCAGATGAAAAATAAAGTGTTTTTCCATCGGGAGCCATGAAAGGAAAATCCTCATTGTATTGTGTGTTCAGGACAGTAATGTTTATGGGAAGTCCCCATTTCATGTTCGGCAATTTCCGGCACATGTAAATATCCGTTCCACCCTGTCCTCCGTCACGTTTACTTGCAAAAAAGATGGTGTTTCCATCGGGAGCGAGTGCGCCTGCGGTTTCGAAACCGTCATTGACAGGAGGATCTATTTTTTCCAATTTCCCGAAAGAGTTTTTGTACGGCGAAAAATAAATGTCTCCCACATTAGTAATGTCATCAAGATAAACGGTCATGTATTTTCCATCGGAAGAAAGACCAGTGCATTGCTCGTCAAAATTCCCATTCACGCCCGGTCCGGCACTTTTTGCCTTAGTAAAAACACCATTGACGGATTTTGACACCCAGATATCGGAAGCATAATAACCGTCCATTTCTACTGATGTTGCACCGACATTTCCTTTTCTGCGCGAAGTGAAAACCAACATGGACTCGTCTGAAGTGACATAGGGATAATAATCCGGGAATTCCGTATTGACTTCCTTTCCAAGATCCATGAATGTCACATCCATCGGATTGGCAACCAATATTTTTCCATTCTTGCATTGTTCGATGTAATGATCTGCATCCGCTTTGCCTTGCTTGTCCGCTTTCAATTCATAAGTGGTAAATGCTTTTATCGCATCATCAAAACGCAGTGAAATCTGATAGGATTGTCCGAGATAGAGCCAAACCTCATTATCGGCTTTTGCCTGTTTGGATGCGATCTCAAAATATTTTACGGATTCTTTTTTATGCCCGTTTGTTTTCAGGTAACACATTCCTGTGCGGAAATTATAGAGATAATTATTGGGCTCCCTTTTCAGCAATGCAACATAAAT
>CAYMZV010000399.1:0-3665 GCA_964394965.1 uncultured Chryseobacterium sp. | reverse complement strand
AAATCGGCGGGATCGGGAGGAACGATTTTCAGGATATGGCGAATGGTCACTTCCTCTCCTGCACGACTCATCAGTTGAACAAAATCATATCCGAAAGGAAATTCAAAAACTTCAGAAGTCT
Organism: uncultured Chryseobacterium sp.; assembly: GCA_964394965.1. Taxonomy (GTDB): domain Bacteria; phylum Bacteroidota; class Bacteroidia; order Palsa-965; family Palsa-965. Next base: position 3,544 of record CAYMZV010000399.1, on the reverse strand, counting down.
GTCCTTCCTTCAACGAAAAACAAACGGCTTCGAATGTCGGATCGAAAGAGGTTCCTCGTCTAATATTTTCATACGTACCGCATTTTGTCTTCGAACCCGGATCGTCCGAATAGGCAAGCACAGCGGCACAAAAATCAAGTTGCCCTTTCAAGACACGCTGACGAATATCTTCGAGACTTGATTTGGTATAGGCTTTCAATTCCTCATTTGGCGGAGGGACAATAACGATTTGTCCGAGTTCAACTTCCGAATTGATGAATGGAAGACTGTCGTGCGGTTGTGAATTATAAAAAGCCTGAACATCCGCCGGCGACACATTCACATCGGCAATGATTTTCTGTTGCATTTTCTGCGCCAATAAAAGTTCCTTCACTTCATCATGCAATTCGAATTTGAAAGCGTCGGTTGTCTTGCCATAAAATTGTTCAAACTCCTTTTCCGATTTGAACTGTGTGAGAAAGTAACGCATGCGACGATCCGTTTCCGAACTGATTTCCGATTCGGTCACGTCAAGACTGTCATGGACAGCACCGCTCACCAATAATTTCTTGAACAGCAATTCATCGAAAATTGCGCCGCGCAAACTGTCGGTCATCACCAATCCCTGCGATTTATATTGCTGAAATGCATTTTCAATATCCGATTCTTTCACAATCTGATTTCCCACTACACCGATGATGCGGTCAACCGTTTGTGCATTCAGGTGAAATCCAAAAAAGGAAATCATGATTGCGGCAATGAATGCGATATTTTTTTTCATGTCAATTTATTTTCTGTAAATCTGAATGTCCTTGTTTTCCATCGCCTCTTTATAGAGGTCGTTATGCATATTCTCAATCAAATCCAATTTGCGCTGATTCAGGATGATGTTGCGGATATTTTCCTTTTCAAAAGCCAACGGAGAATGACTGTCCCTCGTCATGAATCCCTTGATGCTTACGAAATACAAACTGGATGAATCGGCAAGTTCGACGAAGCGGTTGTTCTGCAAAAAAAGTTCCTTGTTGTAGGTTTCAATCGGAATCTCTTTCAGCAAATCATCAAACAGCAACCACACATTGTCATCAAGAAAATAATTTTGTCCGAACTGTTTGCAATAACTTTCAAGATCTTTCCTGTCTTGCGGCTTATCGGATTGTGTCAACGTACGGAGCTTGGCGATATTGGGCGCTTTCTTGTCGACTTTCACATAAATCACCTTGAGGATATTGTCCTTCAATTCAAAATCACCGGGATGCGCATCGTAATATTTCTGTATTTCATCATCCGATACAACCGTATCCAACCGCTGGCGGACCAACTCCTTTTCGTAAGCGTAAATGATCAATGAATTTCTGTAATCCTGCAATTGTTTCTCCACATTTTTCTGATCCTTGCCAAGATTGGCTTCGGCCTTGTGCACCAACAATTTTTCCTTCACCCACGAATTGATGAAATTTTCCGCACGTCTTGCACTGTCATCCGAGGAAAGTCCGGGAGGAATCACATCATGCACATCGGCAGCATATAATTTGTATTCAAACACGCTTGCAATTATTTTTCCCTTGTTGACCTGTTCATCCGATCCCGTTCGGTCGCAACCCACTGCAAAAAAACAAACCAGCGTCCCCCAGAGGAAGACGCCGGCAAGTGATAAACGTTGCCTATAAAATGAATTGCGGACATCTGCGCACATCCGTAAAATTATTTCCCGCTGCTCACCTGTTTGAGCACATCACGGTTGATGGTCACAGGATATTTTTTCTTCAATGCATCCACCCATTCCTTTTCAAGTTCATTCTGGTAATCGGAAGTGATGACACCACGTGCCTCCTGAAGTGTTTTCGGAGCCGGTGGAATGATCTGATGAACCACGACAAAAACAATCCGTTGGTCTTTTGTCTGGTCCGGCGATGTGCCCACTTTCCAGTTGGCATCCACCAGGTCATTTTCCTTCTTGTTCCATGTCTTGTGGTCTGCAGTCACGTTGAGTTGCGAATCCTTGTTGAGTGTTGCAAGAATCGTTTTCTCATCCGTTCCCTTCTTCAACATCTTGTGCAATTTTTTCGCAGTCTCCATATCCTTGCAGGAATAAACCGTTGCGTCGGCGCGTTCATCCCACATGTATTTTGTCTTGTTCGCTTCATAATATGCTTTCAATCCGGTTGTGTCTTTCACCGCTTTGGACCAGACTTTTTGATCCATCAGGTCGAACAATAAAATCCCGTCGCGGTATTCCTGCATGAGGTTTCTGAAATCGGGATATTTCGTTTCGAGCTGTGAATCTTCGTAAGCGACACATGCTTCATCAACGAATTGTTTGTAAGCATCATCCACTACGGTTTTACTCGCCGTTGCATTGCGGCGAACCTGATGTGACTCCAACCAAGTTGCGAAATCCTTTTGCGTATAGCTCGTTGTTCCCAATGTGAACATCACTTTGTCCATACCTTTTGCCTTATCGGCAGACCAATGTCCCTGGCAATAAGTGGAATCGATCACCTTATAGAAATCCTCCTTGCTCTTCGGGATTTCTGTGAATTTATTTTCCGCTTTCACTTGCGCGATAAGTGCGCTGCGTCCCTGCATGGCGCGTTGATCGCGTCCGACTCTTGTTTTCAAATCGCCTTTCATGGATTCGAAAGAAGGTATTCCACGCATGTCAACCCTTTTGATGATGTGCCAACCCCAAGCTGTTTTGATCGGCTCGGAATAGTCACCGTTTTTTGCCAATGCAAATGCCGCCTTTTCAAAAGTCTGTGGCATTTTATAAAGTCCGAACCAAGGAAGTTGTCCACCATTCGAAGCGGATGCCTTGTCGTCGGAAAACTGTTTTGCCAATGTTGCAAAATCCTCTCCGGCTTTCACTTTTGCATAAATCTCATCGATTTTCGCTTTTGCTGCAATGGAATCCGCTTTGGGAATTCCATCAGCGGCCTTGATCATGATGTGCTGGACAAGAATTTCCCCTTGTGCAGGACGGCGATCGGTAACCTTGATCAGGTGATATCCGAAACGTGTGCGAACAGGTCCGCCGACTTTTCCAACCGGTGTATTGTACGCCATGGTTTCAAAAGGATACACCATTGAAAATGCGGTGAAATATCCGAGATCGCCCTTGTTTGTTTTTGCAGATTCATCTTCCGAAGTTGCCATTGCCACTTCATCGAATGGTGCCGGTTTTCCGCGGTATTTTTTTTCCAATTGGCGAAGCGGGTTCACAAGTGCGAACACTTTCATTGTATCGGCCGCTGGAGAAGTTTTTGTGATCTTGAATTTCGCTTTCAATTTTGCATCATAATCCGCGATCTGTTTTGCAGCAGGTTTTCCTGCAAGGAGATCCTGGATGGCGATGGCTTTTGAATAGGCGATTTCGGTATCGCGCGGCAACGCGTTTTCATCGCAACGGACAAGGATGTGACTTGCGCGGATGTCTTCCTGCATGCGCGAATAAGCTTCCATCAATAAACTGTCGTTTACATTTTTATCGGTCAGGTAATGTTGTGCAACCTGATTGCGATAACCTGAAAGTTAATTCTTGTAAGCGGCTGATGTATCGAGTTTC
>CAYMZV010000398.1:0-3676 GCA_964394965.1 uncultured Chryseobacterium sp. | reverse complement strand
AACCAATTGTTGGATGGACCGCCGATGACAGAAAAAATTGTTGCCGTGCGTCATTGCAATGGAACCGATTTTTGGATCATTGTACATAAGTTCGGCTCAACGGAATTCGACAGTTTTTTGCTCAGTGCCACCGGTGTGAATTTGACGCCCGTTATTTCAAATGTTGGAACAACGGAAACGGATTTGACACCGATCGATTATGCCGAATCAATCGGATACCTCAAGGCATCGCCTGACGGTCATCGTTTGGGAGTTGCCGTTTACGAGGAAGCCGATTTTGCTGAAGTATATGACTTCGATAATTTGGGTGGAGGAATTTCAAATCCGATTACATTCACTCCTGCACCAAGCACTTCTTCGGGTGACGGAGAATATGGCTGTTCATTCTCTCCCGACAATTCAAAATTTTATGTCGGTTGGTATTCGCAAACCGGACAGAGTGTGATTTACCAATATGATCTTTCGCTTTCAACAACTGCGGCAATCATTGCATCGCAAACCGTTGTTGGAACTGTCACAAGCGGTTTGCCGATTGGCGCACTCCAAATTGCCCCTGATGGAAAAATCTATGCGGTTGAAGCGGGGGCAACTTATCTCGATGTCATCAATTCACCGAATCTAGCCGGTGTTGCATGCGGATTCCAGCAGAATGCCGTTCCGATTACTTTCGGTTCGGATGCGAATGGGCTCCCGAATTCGGTCGACGCCTATGTCCCGAGTAACGGCTCAATTAGTCTTGGGCCTGATACCACCGTATGCAGTCCAACCTTCACACTCACCTCTTCTGCCGTCGGTCAGCACTTATGGAGTACGGGCGACACCACTTCTTCCATTACGGTAAGTACAACCGGAACCTATTGGCTCACGGTTCAATCATCGGCATGTTCAGGCGTATTATCGGATACTGTTCATGTTACTTTCATTACGCCACCGTCCGTCAATCTTGGCCCTGATACTGTCAGTTGCAATCCATCGGTCGTTCTCACTTGCAATTCATCCGGACCCTATTTGTGGAGTACGGGAGCAACCACGCAATCCATCACTGCATCAACAAGTGGAAATTATTGGGTGACCGTCGGAACAGGAACTTGTACGGCTACCGATACAATCAGCGTGACGTTACTGAGTGCTCAAGCTGTCAATTTGGGACCCGATACGATTTGTTGTTCCGCTCCCTTGACAATTAATTCGAATGTGAGCGGTGGAACTTATTTGTGGAGCACAGGTGCAACCACACAATCCATTTCCGTTTCGCAGACAGGAAATTATTGGGTGACGGTGAGCAACGGAACCTGTTCCGCTTCCGATTCGATACATGTTTCATTCATCACACCTCAATCTGTCAATCTCGGTCCCGATGTTGTTTCGTGTACCGCTTCCGCTGTACTTACCGGCAGTGTTGCAGGTGCACAGCATTATTTATGGAGTACAGGTGATACGTTGCAATCCATCACCGTTACGCAACCGGGCATTTATTCACTTTCCGTTCAAAGTGGAAGTTGCATTTCATCCGATACAATCGCCGTTGATTTCGACTTGAATGGATTTTTCAACGCACCGAATGTGTTTTCTCCCAATGGTGATTTGGTCAATGACTTTTTCGATGTTGGAAATCCATTGCCTGAAAATTTCCATATTGAAATATATGACCGTTGGGGTGTGTTGATGTTCAAGAGCGATTCGCCTTCGGTAAAATGGGATGGAAAATTCAAGGGTACGAATGCGGTTGAAGGGGTTTATTATTGGGTGGCGCATTATTCCGATTGTTCGGGAACCAACTTTGTGAAAACAGGTTTTGTGCAATTGATGAGGTAATCGAAATCGATTTTCGGAATTCATTTTCGCAATCATGGATTTTATAAACGGGGCTTTAACCGGTTCCGTTTTTTACTTGTCATTTCTCAATTCTCCTTCCTACCTTCGCAAGCCAAATAATTCCTGTTATGCTTGTTTTGAAATTCGGTGGTACATCCGTGGGAAGTCCGGAGCGGATGAAAGCGCTGGTAAAATTGATCGTAAATGATCAACCGAAAATTGTGGTGCTCTCCGCCATGTCGGGAACCACGAACCATCTTGTTGAAATTGCAAATGCGCTTTATGCGAAAAACAATGACAAGGCGCGTTCGCTCATTTCCACTCTTGAGGAAAAATACCGTGAAGTGGTGAAGGAACTTTTCTCTGCTGAAAACGGACTGAAAAAAGGGAATGAATTGGTGAAGGAACATTTCGAATACCTGCGCAATTTCACGATCGACCTGTTCACTGCCAATGAGGAAAAAGCGATTCTTGCACAGGAAGAATTGCTCAGTACGGCGTTGGTGCAATTTCATCTCGAGGAAATCGGTGTCAAATCCGTTTTGCTTCCCGCGCTCAATTTCATGCGCATCGATGAAAATGATGAGCCTGACCTGAATTACATTGAAAAACATTTGCAGGCGGAATTGAAAAAATATCCCGGGATAAATCTTTTCATCACGCAAGGTTACATCTGCAGAAATGTTTTCGGAGAAATCGATAACCTGAAACGAGGGGGAAGCGATTATACCGCAACACTTGTGGGTGCAGCCTTGAAAGCGGAAGAGGTGCAGGTCTGGACCGACATCGACGGCATGCACAACAACGATCCGCGCATTGTCGAAAAGACTTTTCCCATTCATGAAATGACTTTTGACGAAGCGGCCGAGTTGGCTTATTTCGGTGCGAAAATATTGCATCCCACCTGTGTGTTGCCTGCGCAGAAGCGGAATGTTCCGGTGCGTCTGCTCAACACCATGCAGCCCGAAGCGAAAGGGACATTGATCGGAAGCAATGCGAATGCCGACCGTTTCACTGCCATTGCAGCAAAAGACGGAATCACGGCGATCAAGATAAAATCGGGACGGATGCTTTTGGCTTATGGTTTTCTGCGTTCCGTGTTTGAGGTTTTCGAACGTTACAAAACACCGATCGACATGATCACCACTTCCGAGGTCGCCGTTTCAGTTACGATTGACAATCCAAAACACCTCGATGAAATCATTGAGGAACTGAAAAGTTTCGGAATAGTTGAAGTGGACAAGGATCAAACCATCGTTTGCATTGTTGGGAGTTTCAAGCAGGCGAAACAAGGTTATGCGGTGAAAATATTCGACGCCTTGAAAAATATCCCGATACGAATGATTTCCTACGGCGGAAGCGAAAACAACGTTTCCATTTTGGTTGAATCGTCAAGGAAAAAGGAAACGCTTCAAGCACTCAACAAAGGACTTTTCAATTTATAAAATCGGCACGTCAACTTCGCGGTAAAAAAGTATCCATAAATGTTTTCCCAGCAACGCATCGCCCGACTTCAGCAACATCCCACACCGTTTTACATGTACGACCTCGGTCTGCTCGATAAAACATTGTCGGTCATGAAGTCCGCTTCTTCCAAATACGACTTTCATGTTCATTATGCATTGAAAGCGAATTCCAACCGAGAAATTCTTGATCGCATCTGTAAATCGGGAATGGGCGCAGATTGTGTGAGTGGAAATGAAATCAAGCGTGCATTGGAATGTGGATTTTCACCGAAGGAAATCGTATTTGCCGGAGTGGGGAAGAGCGATGCTGAAATCCGTTTTGCATTGGCGAATGATATTTTCTGTTTCAATTGCGAATCATTGCCCGAACTCGAAGTGATTGCGCAACTCGCGCG
>CAYMZV010000397.1:0-3694 GCA_964394965.1 uncultured Chryseobacterium sp. | reverse complement strand
TACGCCGAGAATTACAAATCGTGGCTACAGCAAAACAATCCCATCCCCTATTCAAAAGGCCGTTATGCACTGTCGCCGGGAGAATATTCGATTGAAATCGAAACATCTTCTGGAACAAAAAAATCAATCCGGATAAAAGTGCTCAAACCGGAAATGCCAATGAACAAGCCGCAACCGGCAACTGATCCCAATGATGAAAATTCAATTGACAAATAATTGCCATTCACAAATCACATTTCAATGAAATTAAAATCCCTCACCGTCAATTTAATGGTTCATGACGTTCAATGTTCCGTTGATTTTTACAATCACATTTTCGGATTCGAGGTTGTGACAACGGTTCCCGGAGAGAATGAATTGGTTTTTGCATTGGTGAAACTCGACGACGTTTCAATGATGTTCCAATCGATGAAAAGTTTCGAGCAAGGGATGCCGGAATTTGCAGGACAAAAAGTGGGCGGAACAGTTTTGCTTTACATTGACGTGAACAATATCCATGAAGTTTACAGGAAAGCAAAAGCGGGAAAAGCGGAAATCGTTGTGGAAATGCATAAGACCTTTTACGGAACGAATGAGTTCGCAATAAAAGATTGTGATGGATATTTGGTTTCATTTGCGGAAGATGCGGGGGAATGAGTTTGCAATTCGGGGATCTTCCTTTTGTGATTTATTATTTCATATCGTTTATCTTTAACTAAAATAAAACAACCATGGAAAACACCTCCTCACCGTCACCGGATGCCCAAGACATTGCCAAGGGAAAAACAATCGCAATTCTCAGCTATTGCACATTGATCGGCTGGATCATCGCATTTGTCATGCATGGAAACGAGAAAACGAAATTCGGTGCCTATCATTTGCGTCAGGGACTCGGATTGATGTGTATCGGCTTGGTGATTTTCATCATTTCGTTCATGTTCATTTTCATGATGCCCGCATTGTATTTCGGATTCCGTCTGTTGAATCTTGGCATCCTCGCCTTGGCAATCATGGGAATCATGAATGCCAACAATGGAAAAGCAGAACCCATGCCATTGATCGGTGATTTTTTCGACAAACTGTTTTCCGGAATCAACTAAACTTTTTTAAACTGCCCATGAAAAAGATTTTCATCCTCTCCGCCCTTTCATTTTTTCTTCTTGCAAAACTTTCCGCACAATCTTTCGAAAAAGGTTCAAAGGTGATTGACCTGCGTTATGAATTCGGCATCTACTCCACCCAGTCGCACGATAAGGTTGCCAATACAAACAGCACCGGTTCCGCAGCGAGCAAGATTTTCAATGGAAGCTTTGAGTACGGTGTCTTGAATTGGCTTGGAGTTGGCGTAAAAATGCAATATGACAGTTACATTGCAAGCAACGATACCATTTACCACTCGCCTCCGCAAGCCACTGAAATCGTGAAACCGTCTGTAGGTGCATTTGACATGGCTGCGATGGTGAATGTACACCTGGCAAAAAAAGATCATTTCGATTTGGCGTTCGGTGCGAATTTCGGCGCTTCATTTTTTCATTATCACTTGAATGATGCAGCCGCTTCACAGGCAAATGCAACGGGTTCATGGATTGACATTCATCTCACTCCACGGTTTTATTTCGGAAATCATTTCGGCATCCATTTGAATTTGGGTTATGCGAGTTTCAATTATCCGAATGTCATTGCAAAAAGTTCAGCGCAATCCTCGATCAATTTTTCCACGTTGAAAGGATCGGGCGCAAATTTCGGAATAGGTTTCCAATACAGATTCTGATCCGCTGATGCGATTATTTTTGGGTTGTATTTTGTGTTTTCTCCCTTCACTGCTGTTTTCACAAAGCAATGAAGACAGTACAATAATTTGGCAGAAAAACCATTATCAGGATACGCTCGCACCGCATTTTGTAGTTACCGACATCAATGGAAAAACGTGGGACAGTGATTCGCTCCGTGGAAAAGTGATTGTCTTGAATTTCTGGTCAATTTATTGTCCGGGATGTTTTCAGGAATTGCCCGAACTGAATAAAATCCCTTCGCAATTTTCTTCCGACAGTGTCATTTTCATTTCCGTCCTTTTTGAAAAAGACAGACATGCCGATTCGGTTATCGCAAGAAACAAGTTCAATTATTCATTTGGTAAAGGGCGGATTGAAAATCCACGGTGACTTTTACAACAACTGCTATCCCACCCACGTTGTCATTGACAGGAATGGCATCATCCGCTACAATATTTGCGGTGTGCTGAATGAAAAAATGTTGATTCCCGAAATCAAAAAGGCAACCTACGAACATTAGGAATTTTATAATGTCCGGCGATTTTGCTTTCCCAAATTTTAACGATTTATAAGCAATTTATAAGTCCCCGACAGAATGCCGATGATTACCTTTACGGCTTATCCCACAACAATGAAAATAAAGTCCGGTTCCAGACATTTTATTTTTCTTCTCGCCTTTCTCGCGGTTAACATTTCACTCTACTCCCAAGCATATAATATATCCGGGCAAATTGCCGATTCAACCGGCGCGCCGATATATGGCGCCACAGCGATTTTAAAAATTGCGGGAGATACTTCCAACACCATTGTTACGGGAGCGTCAACAGATACACTCGGGAATTTTACATTGACAAACGTTGCTCCCGGCAATTACAGGTTGAGAGTTGTCTACACCGGGTTTCTTGCTGCAAGCAATAGGGTTTCCGTTACAAATGCTGATGTCAACTTGCCGAAAATCGTGATGCGTCCTGATGCGAGTGTGTTGAAGGGAGTTGTAATAAAAGACAACGCCATCCGCGTCACGCAAAATGGCGATACCACACAGTACAATGCAAATTCCTTCAAGACACATCCGGATGCTACAGCCGAAGACCTTGTGAATAAAATGCCGGGGGTTACCAATGACAATGGAACACTAAAGGTGCATGGCGAAGAGGTGAAACAGGTTTTGGTGGATGGAAAGCCTTTTCTCGGTGACGATCCGAATGCTGCATTGAAAAATTTACCGGCCAATGTTGTTGACCAGGTTCAAGTGTATGACAAGGCGAGCGACCAATCGCAACTTACCGGATTCGATGATGGGAATTCATTGAAGACCATCAACATTGTCACGAAAAAATCGGCGATGAATGGTGTGTTCGGAAAAGTTTATGGTGGATACGGAACGAATGAGGGTGCGGGAACGGATGACCGATACAATGCAGGCGGATCAATCAATGTGTTCAACAATGCAAGACGCATCACCGTTATCGGAATGTCGAACAACATCAATCAGCAAAATTTCAGTACGTCTGATTTATTCGGTGTGCTTGGTGGAGCGGGCGGCAGCGGAAGAGGCGGTCCGGGCGGTGGTGGCGGATACAGCCGTGGCGGTGGAGCCGCAGGCAACCTGATGGTTGGCAATCAAAGCGGACTGACAACAACAAATTCATTTGGATTGAATTATTCCGACAATTGGGGAAAGAAAGTAAAAGTTTCCGGAAGTTATTTTTTCAATGACGGTGACAATAAAAACATCACGTCACTTTCCAGGAATTATTTCACCACATCCGACAGCACCTTATTCTACAACGAAAATAATTCCGCCACTACAAACAACATCAATCACCGTGTAAATTTCAAACTCGAATACGACATTGACTCGATGAACACATTGCTCATCACTCCGAAATTCACTTCGCAGTACACCAATTATTCAAAACAATTGGACGGAGGAAATTATT
>CAYMZV010000396.1:2314-3709 GCA_964394965.1 uncultured Chryseobacterium sp. | reverse complement strand
AGTTGGCGAAACAACAACCCGGTTATCTTGGACATGAAAGCGCACGCGGGGAAATTGGAATCACCGTTTCGTATTGGGAAAGTCTGGAGGCGATAAGAAATTGGAAAATGAATTCGGAACATTTGTTCGCACAGAAAAAAGGGCGGGAAGAATTTTATTCGAAATATAAAGTCAGGATTGCAAAAGTGGAGCGGGATTATTGATTTCAGATTTCAAATGTGCGAATATGCAAATCATCACAATTGGGTAAATTTATAAGTATAAAAATCAATTCCGCTTTTCCCGCCACAAAAAAAATATCTTGCACCGCTCTTTGTCTTCACGCTTCTAACAGTGTTGGCTCCTTTTTCCAAACCATTATTGAGATTCCACTTTTTTCCGTCATTGCCCGACAAGATATTATTGCTGGTTCCACATGCCACGAGGTATTTTTCATTCAAGTATTCCACACACGAAAAATAACCTTGCATTTCAATATCAGGCTGTGCCCAATCTTTTCCTCCATCTGAAGTCATGAAAATATTATTTCCGGTAATCGAATCATTCAAATAATCCCCTCCCACAATTGTTCCATGCAACGTATCGTAAAATGCAATTGAAAAAATTCCTTGCGATGGTTTGCCTTGCAAAATCGGCGTATTGAAAACTTCCCAATGATGTCCGTAATCGCGCGAATGCCACAGGCGTGAAACAATTCCTCCCGTTGCAATGAAAATCTGTCCATTGGGTAATGTGCGAATGGTTGTTCCACTCGCTGCGAAACTCGCTTCCCCTTTTTCAAGTTGCGGTCGATCTGCAAAAGGAATTTCCTTCCACGTTTTTCCCCCGTTGAAAGTTTCCGACAGATACATCCTGCCATTTACAGGATCGCCGAAAATCATTCCGTGTTGCTTATCCCAAAAATCGATTCCGTCGAAAAACATTGCACTGTCTTTACTTGAATAGGAAATTGTCCAGGTTTTTCCCGCATCGGTCGTAAATAAAATTGATGCGGAAAATCCGGCATTGGCAACCACTGCATTTTTTTTATCGAATGCATAAATACTCCTGAAATCGGAATGTTCAAATCCTTTTATGCGGTGCCATTTCCATTTTTCCCCGCCATCATAAGAATTACCGACCAAACCTTTCTGCCCGCTCATCCACAAAACATTTTCATTCACCACCGACAATCCACGGAAACCCGATTTGACGGAATCCGCCAGTGCCGATAAATCCTGTCCGAAAAGATAATTTACGGATGAAAGAAAAATTAAAGGAAAAAGTATTTTACGAAACATCAGAATAAAGATAATCCCTTCCATCAAAACAAAAACAACGGAAAGAATTCCTACAAAAAACAAAAACATGAAGTATTTCAATGACAAGATCAAACTTTCATTGCGTAACTTCAAG
>CAYMZV010000396.1:0-2214 GCA_964394965.1 uncultured Chryseobacterium sp. | reverse complement strand
GATTCAAGGATTCAAGGATTCAAGGATTCAAGGATTCAAGGATTCAAGGATTCAAGGATTCAAACTTTTCAAACTTTTCAAACTTCAAACTATAAAACCCTTCATTATGGAAATGCGTTATGATCGTCTCGGCAAAAGCGGCTTGGTAGTAAGTGCACTTTCTTTTGGCTCCTGGGTAACATTCGGTTCACAGATCGGTGACGATGTAGCGGAAAAATGCATGAAGCTCGCGTATGATTCGGGAATAAATTTTTTCGACAATGCGGAAGCGTATGCCAGCGGGAAATCGGAAACGGTGATGGGAAACATCCTGAAAAAAATGAATTGGGACCGATCCAGTTTTATCGTTTCAACAAAAGTTTTTTGGGGTGGGAAAAAACCGACGCAAATGGGATTGTCGCGGAAACACATTGTCGATGCATGCCACAATGGAATGAAGCGTTTGCAGGTCGATTATCTCGATTTGTATTTCTGCCACCGACCCGATCCGAATACTCCGATTGAAGAAACGGTTCGCGCCATGCATGACTTGATTGCACAGGGAAAAGTCTTGTATTGGGGAACATCGGAATGGAGTGCGGTTCAATTGCAGGAAGCCTATCGGATTGCAAAAGAAAATAATTTGCATGCACCTACCATGGAACAACCGCAATACAATTTGTATTACCGCGAACGTTTTGAAAAAGAATATGCGCCGCTTTATAAAGAGCACGGAATGGGAACAACGATTTGGTCACCGACCGCTTCGGGATTGCTGACAGGAAAATACAACGATGCAACCCCTTCCGATACAAGAATCAATCGTCCGGGAATGGAATGGTTGAAAGAACGCCTGATCGGGAAAGATGCGAAATCAAATCTTGAAAAGGCAAAACAATTCACTGCACTCGCAAAAGAATTGGGAACAACGGGTGCCTGCCTGTCGATCGCGTGGATTTTGAAAAACCCGAATGTAAGCACGGCAATTCTTGGTGCTTCAAAAGTTGAGCAGCTGGAGGAAAACCTGAAATCGCTGGACGTATTGCCTTTGTTGACGGATGAAGTGATGAATAAGATTGAAGGGATTTTCCAGAATAAACCTTGAGGGAATTTCGGATTTGCCGATTACCGATTTTCGATTTTATTTTTTGGCGGCGTCTGAAAGTATTTTTTCCAGAACGTCGTCGTGTTTGGTGTTTCGGTAAAGGATTGCATTTTCAAATTCACTTATTTCTTTCGCTGCGTTTTCCCTTGTCGGTTTTGTCTTTTCATCAGGTTTGCAACACCATGTGATGAATGTCTTCCAATTTTCATCCACAACAATTTCATTCAATGCGGCATAACCGTTCTTGGCTTTTTTCCAAGTCCAGAAACACCAGCCACTGACATTTCCATTTGCAACAGAGAAAGAATTCAATGTCTGCTGAATGACGTCATAATTGTTTTCGCCCCATTCGCCACACCACAAAGGAGCATTCAACCGGTTGGAAAGATCGGTGTAAGGCTGAAGCTTATTGGAAGGTTTTCCGCCGAACCAAGTGTAAAGATGGAAACTGAAACACAGATTTTCATCGGGCAATGTTTTGAAAAAATCGAACTTCGTGGCAAAACTGTTCCCTTCCAGAACGATCATGTGATTTTTATCCACTTCGCGGATGGCGGAAATGATGCGTTGATACATGGATAAAAGATCGGCCGGATTTGAAACAATGGGTTCGTTCAACAAATCGTAACCGGCAACAGCGGAATTGTTTTTATAACGGTCTGCGATTTTTTTCCAAAGTGAAATTGTTTTTTGTTTATCGATTTCCGATTTCCATAAAATTGTTTTTTCGGGATCGGAAATGAAATAGGGATTTTGTCCGCCGTAAGCAGCGTGCATATCCAACACCGCATAGACATGATATTTTCCGCACCACTTCAAAAGCGAATCGAGAATTTCCCAACCGATCGCATTGCAGGAAGCCGTATCAAAAATCCTGTTGTTGAATGGCACACGCACCACATTCAGTCCGAGTGATGCAATTTGTTTGATGTCTTGCTCACCGATAAAATTGCGATAAACATAATTGCGGAATTTGGCAGCCGAATCTTTTCCGATAACATTTTCAATACTCGAATAAATTTGGGATTGCGACTTCAATTTTCCACCCCAGATCCATCCTTCCCACAGCAACCATCCACCAAGATTCACGCCCTTCAATTTGCAAATGCTGCCGGACGAATCGACCAGTG
>CAYMZV010000395.1:0-3713 GCA_964394965.1 uncultured Chryseobacterium sp. | reverse complement strand
TTTCAATGATAAGTACGATTTCTGTTGCCGAGAATTGGTCAGGATCAGCAGGGACGATCAGTACAGGTACCAGCAGTCTTGTCATGACTGCAGAGATTACACCGGTTATACTCAAAGCTTCGAATTCTGGAGGCACATCGTTCTACAGTGTGTCGTTTGCTCCAGTTTCATCTGCAAGTTATACCATCACAAGTACGACAACCATAACAGTATCCCACGTGCTTTCATTTGATGGAAGCGCTTCCATCACCTTGACTTCCGGAACGATCAATGTTACCGGTGACATTACGGTGAATAATACCAAGACGGGTGGTGGTGGATCGGCAATCGTACTCATCAATGGAACGGGCAATCAGACCCTGACAGGGAGCGGAGTTGCCGGTGGAGGATGCCTGCCATTTGTCCAGATCAACAAATCTTCCAATACCCTTACCTTGAAAAGTGTCATTTCGGTGGCCGGCGATTGGACCTATACAGCTGGAACAGTTGATGCATCAACTAATACGACGACCGTTGATTTTTTAGGAAACCTGAATCTCGATGGCAAGGGAAGTTCCACCATGCCATTTTATAATGTCACGATTGCGGCGAATACGGTTACGTTGACGGATGATCTTGCCATGACACATGATCTGACCATCAATAAGACAACTACGCTTTCCGGCGGAAGTAAGTCCATTACAATCGGTGGAAGTTGGGCCAACAGTGGAACATGGACATTCTCCACCTCGTCTGTGACATTCAATGGCAGCGGTTACAATAGCATTACAAAATCGAGCGGCAACGAAACTTTTTACAATCTCATTTTCAATCGCACAGGAGGTTCGCACACATTGAATAGTCCCGTGAAAGTGAATAATGCCTTGACAATGACAAAAGGCCATGTCAAGACATCCGGCACCAATATCCTTGAATTGATTGATAATGCAACATTATCGGGTGGCGGTATCGGGGCTTATGTATGCGGTCCAATGCGCAAGACGGGAAACGATGCGTTTACATTCCCACTGGGCGATACAACTTTGACAGACAGTTCGGCCTATCATCCATTGGGAATGACTGCGCCATCATCCACTTCCGACCAGTTCGATGCAGCTTATTTTCCAGTGGTGCAAACTTACGGTTCAACACTCGGAACCGGAGTTGCTTCGTTAAGCGGTTGCGAATACTGGGCATTCAAGCGTGTGACAGGAAGCTCCACACCGACAGTTTCACTTTATTGGAATTCCAATTGTGACAATACCGATTTCAGTGAAATGACCGAAGTGATTTGGAACGGTTCGCAATGGAACAGTCTTGGGGCGGGAAGTCTCTCGATCATCAATTCCAAGAGTGGAAAACTTACGGCAACTTCAGCAACATCCTTTACAGCGAATCCAGCTCCTTTGACAATCGGTTACACTACCGTGAACAAATCATACAGTCTCTTGGCAAAAACACTTGATGGAGGATATTCCAATACGGATGGCAATGAACTTTATTTCGGGTTTGACGAAGAGTACAAGGACAGCGATGGAAAACTCACTTACAGTATTGTCAATTTGAAGAACAACACAACGGTTTCGCTTTTGGGAAATGCCAATAACAATGCCGCTGTAAGTTATGGCAACAACCATTACCGGATTGACTTGTACGACAGCAGCAACACCGCGTTGGCAAGCGGCTATTATCTGCTGCAAGTCACCAACGAAAAAAATGAAACCTGGTACCTACGATTCAAAATCTGAAAAACAACAAGACACATTATGGAAAAGAAATTCAAGATAATCCTGATCTCTTCATTGGCGTTGCTTTTCGCATTGGGGATATTCAACATCTTCTGGATGCGTCACGGTGGAATGACGGCTTACATCAATACCGAAGAGGTGTACAACAATTTCGATTTGAAAAAGAAAATGGAATCACAATTGAAATCGACGGAACAAATCCGGCAAGGCATACTCGACAGCATGAAGTTGCAATTGGATATGATGTATTCACACATGCAGGTAAAACAGGAAATGAACGATTCCTTCTTGACCAACCGTTTCAGCGATTTGCGCGACAGTTATTTCAAGCGACAGGAAGAATTCAAGCAGGCGAATGATGCGCTTGCACAGCAATATACCACCCAGATCTGGTCGCAACTCAATCAATACCTGCAGGATTACGGGCACAGGAAAGGATACCAATACATTTTCGGTGCAAATGGCGACGGTGCACTCATGTTCGCCGATGATGCAGTGAACATTACCGATGATGTGAAAGGATATGTGAACAACCGTTACAAAGGACAACCATGAATTCATTCCTGATCACCATCGTCTTGTTTTTTACGCTTTCGTTTGCGCATACCTGCAATGAAAGGGTTGCTTCGCTTGAACCCGATGGCTATGTGAATTGGGTGGAGGATGCGGACAACGGTTTGTCGGTGAAAAAACAATTGAACAAATACACATTTGAATTGCAATACAAGCCACTTGAATATGTTGTGCTAAAGGACAACTCCGGAAAAGCGTTTACACAAGGTGAAATGAAAAAAGGTACGAACGAAATAGGTGACATGCAGTATTTCACCTTCCGCATTTCGGATGAAAAGGGAGGCGACCTGTTGCGTGACGACATCACCGCCGTTGACCAATTCTCGACGAGACTTGCCTATTTCGCGAATGGCATGCAGAAGGACGTGAAGCTGATCGAGAACAACGATACACTTTCCTGTTTGCTCTTTCACTTCGAACGCACTTACGGAGTGGATCCGCGCAGCACATTTGTTTTGGGTTTTCCACTTGGGAAAAAAGACGGAAAGGGCGGAATGCCTTCTGCCGCAGACAAGATTTTCCTTTTTGATGATCACCAATTGGGCGCAGGTCCTGTTTACATGACGGTCGGCGCAGATAAATTAAATCAGGTTCCCCTTTTAAAATTGAATTAAGATGTTTCTGAAAAAAATCCGTGAAAGCCATTTGGCTAAAGCAGTGTCAATGATCCTGGCGCTTGAAATGATTTCAAATTATTTCGTTCCCTCGCAAGCGCACGCGCTCACGACCGGTCCGAGCCAACCTGAAGTGCAAAGCTTCCAACCTGTAGGAACTTCCGACATGGTGAATGTTTTCACCGGAGATTTTTCCTACAACATTCCCTTGCTCGATGTGGATGGTTATCCCATCAACATCAGTTATGCTTCGGGTGTGACAATGGATCAGGAAGCGAGTTGGGTGGGATTGGGATGGAATATCAATCCCGGTTCCATCAGCAGAAGCATGCGTGGAATTCCGGATGATTTCGACGGTGATTCAATTACGAAAACGATGAACATGAAACCGAATCGGAGTTTTGGTGTGAGTTATGGTGAGGGCGCGGAATTTTTGGGAGCCAATTTCAGCGGACTTTCCTATAGTGTTTCCATGAACTATAACAATTACCAAGGTGTCGGTTTCGAGGAATCATTGAACATGACATTTTCTTCGGGAAAGGGTGGTGCAGGGCCATTGACAGGAGATCTCGGAGTCACTTCCGGTGCCGATGGAATAAACCTGACCCCATCGGTTGGATTCTCGCAAGTAATAAATAAGAATACCTATCCCAATGTGAGAGGAACAGGAAATATCGGTTTGTCGTTCAATTCCCGATCAGGATTAAAACAATTGACATTGAATGCTTCAATAACTGAAAAGGATTATGGCCCGGTGAAAGATGGTGAAAAGGAAAATGCCTACACCTATTCCCAGAAT
>CAYMZV010000394.1:0-3715 GCA_964394965.1 uncultured Chryseobacterium sp. | reverse complement strand
CGGGGTGAGCAGATTTGATGGGCATGATTTCGAATCCTTTGACGCTGAAAATGGTTTTCACGGAAGTGAAGTAACGGCAATCACGGAAACGAAAGAGGGGATTCTTCTCGGAACAGACAGCGGAATTGTGGTTTATTATGCAGGAAAATTCACACGCTGCAAGAATAATCCGGTTAAGGATTTTACGGTCATCAATGAGTTTTTTTATGGATTGGCCGATGAAATCCTATTGGCAACTGACCGCGGATTGTTTCGTTTTGCCAATGGAAAATTCACGCATATCATCACTTCCACACCGTTGGATGAACTTCCCGTGAGAACAGGTTATCGTGATGCGCGGAATAATCTATGGGTTGGAACGGAGAGCAACGGTTTGTTTGAATTGCAATATGAAAATGGACATTATACAAACATTCCATTTCCCGAACAGGAAAAATTGGTGAATGCAAAAATCCGTGGAATCGTGGAGATGCAGGGAGGGGAAATCTGGATTGCAACAATGGGAAGCGGACTTCTTTCCTATGACGGACATGCATTGAATAAACTTCAACTTCCAGAAAAGACAAACACAAAATATTTCTCCTGCATGCACAAGGACATGTTCGGTGATATCTGGATCGGTACTTGGGGAAATGGGGTGTTGCGCTATACGCGTTCAATTTTCAAGGTATACAATAAGGAAAATGGATTGGGCGATGACGTTGTCACCTGCGTGAATTCCGACAAGCAGGGCAATACCTGGATCGGAACCATTTCAGCGGGACTTGTTTTTTTCTACGGCGATCAATTCACTTCGCTTACCACAAAAGATGGAATGCCCGACAATGATGTTCACTCCATCGTTGTCGACAATGACGGCGATATGTGGTTTGCCACTTCGGGAGGCTTGGTGAAATATGATGGCGTTGAAATCAATGTGTGGACTGAAAAGCAGGGATTGGGTGATCATACCATCGGTGCATTGGCCACTGACGGAAAAAAAATATTTGTCGGAAGCATCAATGGTGATTTTGATGTGGTGGAAAATGGGAAAGTTTCCGTGTTTAAACCCGACCCCGGAGTTGAATTGGGAGAAATCATCAGTATGCTGTACACGAAAGACGGATCCGTTTGGATTGGAACCGTTTCAAATGGATTGTTCCGTTTCGAGAATAATAAAATAGAATCTTTTTCTACGGGAAATACTTTGTTGCGGAATCCCATTTTATCCATGTACGAATCCGATGATGGAATAATATGGATTGGAACGGGCAAGGGAATTTTTTATCTGGAAAATGGAAATGCGGTGAAACCGATTACCGAAGGGAAAAAGCCGCCGTCACTTCCCGTTTATGGAATCCAAAGCGATAAAACCTATATCTATTTTTCCACTCAACGGAATGGAATCTGGAGATACCACAGGAAAAGCCATATTTACCAACGTTTGGATAAATCGCAAGGTCTCGGCAGCGATTTTACGAAAGGGATTTTGCGTGTGGATGATCGAACAATGTATGTGACGACAATGATGGGAATGGACCGCATCACTTCCACTCCCGACACGGACCAGATCCGACATTTTTTTTACAGCGATGGAATCGGTACCGATAATTTCAATCCTAGTGCAATTTGTCTCGGACCCGACGGAAGAATTTGGTTGGGATCAACGGATGGTGTGATTATTTATTCCCCATCGGGTGAACGATCAAAAATTTCAACGCCGCAAATTGAAATCAAGGAAGCGTTGTTGTTCAACCAGAAAACAGACTGGAGTGATTTTTCAGATACGTTGCTGCGAAACGGTTTGCCTTATCTTCCGGTTCTCCCTTACAACAAGAATCAAATCACATTTCATCTCGCCGCTGTTCAGTTTGGTGCAGGTACCAATGTGCATTATGAATACATGCTGGAAGGTTTGGAGAAAAAATGGAATGGACTTGCCAATGGGAATTCCGTCAGCTATTCGAATCTTTCTCCCGGAAAATACCGCTTTCTCGTGCGTGCGGCAAACAGCAATGAGATTTTCAGCGATCCCTATGTTTTTGCATTTACCATCGCCCCTCCATTTTATGGAACGTGGTGGTTTTATTTGTCCGTCATCGGATTCCTTTCCATTGTCGGAATCCTTCTGATCTTTTTGTACCAACGTTTCCGTACCGAATTCTTGCGCCGTCACCGCTCTTTTGCAGATTACACATTGAACACCGGAAGAATGCTGTTGATCGTCTCGGGAATTCTTTATCCGGCTTCGGGATATCTCTGCCATCTTTTTTCTCCAACCGTGAACATGCAGATTCCGATTCAATTCATTATCGGCTTTGTTTTATTCGTGATCGGTATTTCAACATTTTTTTATTCGACGACAAGAAAATATGTCGGTTGGTTTTCTCCGCTCGGTTACAGTTTGATGGTGATCCACATTTTGTACCTGACCTATTCAAATAATTTGGATCCGTTAACGGTTGTTATGTTGGCGGTTGCGCTCGGCGGCGGTGGAGTTGTATTGGATAACATTCGAACGACTTCCGTTTTCTCCGCCATACTTTTATCGGCAACCGGATTGTTGATGTACAGTTCCAACAATGATGCGCTCTTCAACCGCTGGTTGTTTTTGCTTGTTGTTGTCGTTTGCCAAGTCATCACTTTTATTTCGGTGCTTTCCCGATTGAATCTGTTCAACCGTTTGGTTTTTGCGGATACGACAATCAACAATTCACGCAGCATTGTCATTGCAGGAGATCATGATGGAAAAATAATTTTTGTCAGCAGAAGCATTCGTTCCGTTCTCGGATACAGCGAAGAAGAAGTGATGGGTGACGGTTGGTGGAAAGTGAGAACGGATGATCCTGACGAAAATGAAAGGATAAAAAAACAGGTGCATCAATCCACTGGTACAACTCCGACTTACGTCACCGCCATCAAGGCAAAAAACGGATCGATCAAATGGATTCAGTGGTCGGACACGGAATTGGAAGGTGGAATAAAAGTCGGAATCGGATTGGACATTACCGATCGCCGCGAAATCGAGGAACGTTATCGCCACATTGTCGAATCGGCAACGGACATTATTTATACAGCCAATTACAAGGGAGATTTTACTTACGTAAATAATGTTGCAACAAAAATTACCGGATATACGAATGAAGAATTGATCGGAAAAAATTTCACTGTGGTTGTCCGTCCGGATTGGGTGGAAGAAGTGAAGGCTTTTTATCAAAAACAATTTGCGAAACGGACAGTCACCACTTACCTCGAATTCCCAACCCAAAGCAGCAAGGGTGATACGATTTGGTTGGGACAAACTGTGCGACTTCTTTTTGATGAAACACGTCCGACGATCATCACCGGTTTCCAAGCCATTGCACGCGACATCACTGAGAAAAAACGGTATGAGGAAGAATTGGAAAAACTTTCTCTCGTGGCGAGCGAAACAATCAATGGCGTTTTGATTTGCGATCCATTCGGAATGATTGAATGGGTGAATGAAGGATTTACAAGGATCACTGGTTATGCATTGGAGGAAGTGGAAGGAAAACTTCCCGGTGATGTGCTCGCGGGAAACCGCACGGACATCAGCGCGATTACGGAAGTGCGTGAACGTTCAAAAATAGCGGAAGGTTTTCACAAGGAGTTTTTGGTGTACCACAAGGACGGACACGAAATCTGGATTGCCGTTTCCAATACCCCGATTGTGGATGAACGCGGAAATGTTTTGAAACAGATTGAGATTTTCAAC